>JAFAEL010000091.1 GCA_023423995.1 Pseudomonadota bacterium
ATCTTGTATTGCTTCGCCTCGAGGTGATGCGATCAGCCAAAGGGCAGGCCTGATCATGCAATCGTTGTCCGACCCCAGACCTCGGTATGGTCCGGGCCGGAACCCGGCATCCGACAGCCACCAGGACGCTCAAAAGCTGGAGGGCGCAGCCGAACGCTCCGAGCCGGCACATCTTCCAGGCTGATCGACCCCACGCGCATCCCACCTCGGGTTCGGGGACGGCTTGTCACGGTGGATGGCGAAATGACCTATCGACCCGCACTCCTCTCGATCGGCACTGCCGTGCCGCCGAACAACCTCGACCAGAAGCAGGCCGCGGAGATCGCTTACGCGGTGTTCGGCGACAAACTCGGCGGCTTCCGACAACTGGCCCGCGTCTTCGCCAATGCCGGCGTGAAACATCGCCATGCGGTGATGCCGATGGACTGGTACCTCTCTCCTCATGGATGGCGCGACCGCACCGCGGCCTATCTTCAGGGAGCGGGCGACCTCTTCGTCGACGCCGCCCGGGAGGCGCTGGGCACGGCCGGCATCCCGCCCGAAGAGGTGGATGCGGTGGTGACGGTGTCGTCGACCGGAATCGCGGCTCCCAGCCTTGAAGCGCGGCTGTCGGATCGGCTCGGTCTTCGGCCAGACGTGCTGCGGGTCCCGGTCTTCGGCGTGGGCTGCGCCGGGGGCGTGATCGGACTCGACATCGCGGCCCGGCTCGCCGGCGCCGAGCCCGGCTCGACTGTCCTCTTCGTGGCAGTCGAAACCTGCACGCTCGCCTTCAGGCTCGACAGGAATGAGAAGGCGGACGTGATCTCGACGGCCCTTTTCGGCGACGGCGCCGCAGCCTGCGTGATCAGAGCGAGTGACGATCGCGGGCTCGCCGCGATCGGAAGGGGTGCCGAGCATACCTGGCCGGATACGCTCGACATCATGGGGTGGAGCGTGGACGGCGAGGGGCTCGGAGTGGTCCTCGCAAGGGAAATTCCGCCCTTCGTGGCAACGAAGCTCGCACCCGCCGTCGCCGGCATGCTGGAACGGTTACACATTCAGCCCGAACAGGTCGGCCGCTACATCTGCCATCCAGGCGGCGGCAAGGTGATTCCGGCGCTCGAACAGGCTCTCCACCTGAACCAAGGCTCGCTTGACCACGAGCGGATGGTCCTCAGCGAGCACGGCAACATGTCGGCTCCCACCATCCTGTTCGTCCTCCAGCGCGCGATCGCGGAAGGGCTGCCTCAGCTCTCGCTTCTCCTGGCGATGGGACCGGGTTTCACTGCCGCCTCGATCCCGATCGAGCGCAGCGCATGACGCTCTCGATCGCTCTCCTCGCTTTCGTGACGCTCCAGCGGCTCGGCGAACTCGTGCTCGCCCGGCGGAATACGCGACGCCTGCTCGCCGAGGGCGCCTACGAAACCGGGCAAGAGCACTATCCGGCAATCGTCCTCCTGCATGCCTGCTGGCTGGTCGGCCTGTGGTGCGTCGCCTGGGACAAGGAAGTCTCCCTCCCCTGGCTCGCGATCTACGCGGCACTCCAGCTTCTGCGTGGCTGGACCCTCTGGAGCCTGGGCCGGCGCTGGACCACCCGCATCATCATCCTGCCCGGTGCATCCCGGGTGTCGGCCGGCCCGTACCGGCTCATCTCCCATCCCAACTACGTCATCGTGGCGGCGGAGATCGCGGTGCTGCCACTCACATTCGGTCTTCCAGCCTATGCGATCGTCTTCTCGATCCTGAACGCCATCATTCTCCGGATCCGGATAGGCGCAGAGAATGCGGCGCTGGCGGCAGCCGGCCCGGCGACCTAGCCGCCGCCGCGCGGGGCTTCCACGCGAAGGGAACCAGGATCACGGCCGCGATCGCGACGGCGCCGATGAGGAGCCACGCTTCGCCGATGGCCTGGGTCAGCGCTGCGCGCTGGATCAGGGGCGCGACGAGCGCCTGCGTGGCCGCATCCACCCCCGTATGCAGCTTGCTGGCCAGCAGCTCGGGCGAGATGCCGATCATCGTCGCGGCCGCTGTATCGCCGGCCTGCAGGCGCGAGGTGAGCTCGGAGGCATAGCCGGGCGAAAGCCCGTAGACGACCGTATCGATGAGCGCGAGGCCGATCGCGCCGCCGAGGTTGCGCATCAGGTTGAACAGGCTGCTCGCATCCCCGACCTTGTCGGGCGGCAGGTCGCCGAGCGCGATGCGGGTCGGCGGAAGCAGGCAGAACATGATCGCGGCGCCACGCACGACCTGGGGCCAGAACATGCCGGCCGCGTCCGTGCCCACCGTCTGGCCGACACTCAGGAGCGATCCTGCGGCGAATGCCGCGAATCCGAAGGCGGTGAGCCAGCGCGCATCGAGCCGCCGCTCGGCAGCCACCGCGATCGGCGCGACAAGCAGCTGGGCGAGACCGGTCGTCAGCATGATCGAGCCCGTCTCGAGCGCATCGTGACCGCGCACGTAGCCCAGGAAGACGGGCATCAGGTACACGGAGCCGAACAGCCCGAATCCGCAGGCGAAGCTCAGCGCGCAGCCGAACACGAACCGCCGCTCCCGGAAGAGCCCGAGATCGACGACCGGAACGGCGGCCGTCCGGCTCCTACGGACGAAGATGGCGGCGGCAAGGGCCGCAACAAGCAGAAGACCGAGTACGGGAAGCGACAGCCAGCCCCGGCCGGGAGCTTCCTTGAGGCCGACCTCCAGCGCGGCAAGTCCCCCGCCGAGACCGAGGAGCGACCCGGGATCCACGGATGCGAGCTCGCCGAGCTCGGTAGAGCCGGCCGGGAGAAAGGCGACCGTGGAGACCGCTGCGACGATACCCGGCGCGACGTTCACCAGGAAAAGCCAGTGCCAGGAATAGGTCGCCGTGATCCAGCCGCCGGCGATCGGCCCGACGGTCGGCGCGAGCACCGCAAGCACCCCGGCGAGCGTCGTTGCCAAGCCCTGGCGCCGGAACGGGAAGAGCAGAAACACGGCCGAAAACACGGCCGGGATCAGCGTCCCGCCGGCGAAGCCCTGGATCACCCGCCATGCGACCAGATCAGTGAAGCTATCACTCGCGGCGCATCCCAGCGACGCAGCCGCGAAAGCCGTGACCGCTCCCACGTAGAGCCAGCGCATGGAAAGCGCGCGGGTCAGCAATCCGGTCGTCGCGATCGCGACGACCTCGGAGACCAGATAGGCCGTCTGCAGCCAGCTGATCCTGTCCGGCTCCACAGCAAGGGCATTTCCGATGGTCGGGAGCGATGTCGCGACGATCTGGACGTCGAGGATCGCCATGAACATGCCGATGCACATTGCCGCGAAACCGAGCCAAGTCGCGACCGCAACGGCTTCCGGCGCCGCGTTCTTGCCCTGGCAATCCATTGCCCGGCTCCTTCCGAGAACCGGCCAGATCTATTCACGCGCCAGGGGCACTCCGGCTGTCAGAAATCGCGGCCGGGAGCGGCGCTCTTGATCGGGGCTGGGAAACGCCCCGAGCCAGCAGGCTCCGGTATCGAGCTTCGCGACTTCTAGCAGGCTGACGCAGGCCGGCTCCCCCCTCACCTTTTCGGCACGGTATCACCCCGATCGAAAGGTCCCGCCGATGTCCGAACGCTCGATGATCTTGTCCTTCGTCCAGGCTCTCAGCCGCAGCGAGGGGCCCCTTCTCGCGTCATTCCGCAATGCGCCCGATTTCCAGCGGCTGCTGCTCGGCGAGCCGGAGAACCTCGTGCCACGGATGGCAGAGGCCGGACCGTCCGGTCGTGCGCGGGCCAAGCACCGTGCGGCCTCCGCATCCTCGAAGCCGAGCCTCGACTGAACGCCAGCCGCCATGCTCATAGCAGAGGGAGAGCACCATGATCCTCGTTCCCTTGATGCTCGCTGCGGCGACGCATTTCACGCCTGTGTCGTCCTCGTCGGTGCCACAGCTCGACATCCGGCCGAGCTGTCATTCCGCGTCAGTCCTGATCCCGGAGATCCAGAGCACGGAATCCTGCCTGCGCGACGAAAACGAGGCTAAGGGCGAACTCGCCCAGAACTGGTCGAAATACTCGGCGGGAGCGAAAAGCCGCTGTTCGGCAGAGGTGATGGTGGGCGGGGACCCGAGCTATGTCGAGCTGCTGGTCTGCCTGGACCTCGACCAGAACCTCCTGCCCGAGCGCGCGACCGGAGATCCAGCGCAGATGATCGCGCCGGCCCTGGAAGACCCGACATCCACCGGCATCACACGTTGATCAGGCGAAGGTTCATCGCCTTTGCGACGGCCTGCGTGCGGTTCATGACGTCGAGCCGCCGCATCGCCTGGTCGCAGTGGAAGTTCACCGTCCGCTCGCGCAAACCGAGGATGATGCCGATCTCCGACGAGGTCTTGCCGCGTCCGACCCAGGTCAGGACCTCCTTTTCCCGCGGCGTGAGACGGATGGACGGATCGGGCGTATGCCGTCCGTGCAGTCGGCTCTCCACGATGACCCCCAGCATCTCGAAATCGACAGGCTTGGTCAGGTAGTCGTCCGCACCGAGCTTGCGGCCGGCGAGTTCGTTGTCGCGATCGGCGAGAGCGGTCAGGAAGACGAACGGCACGTCGCCGATCGGCGGCCCGGCCGCCGCAACCTTCTCCAGCAGCTCGAAGCCCGTCATCCGCGGCATCCGGATGTCGGAAATCACGAGGTCGGGCTTCAGCCTCATCACGGCGGCGTAGCCCTCCTCCCCGTCATTCGCTACCTCGACGTCGTGTCCGAGTTCGGCCAGCGCTTCTGACAAGAGACCCGCTGTCTCCTGGTCGTCCTCGACGCATAGGATCGTGGCCACGGCTCTGCTCCTGTGAGTTATCCCTGAATGCATTCGGCAGGGTGATGCTGACGCTTGTTCCACTGCCTTCCTGGCTTCGGATGTCCAGCTTTCCCCCATGCTGACGAACGATTTCGTCCACGAGATGAAGGCCCATCCCCGTGCCGGAAAGCGTTCCGACATTGCTGGCCCGGAAATAGCGCTCGCGCACGTGCCCGAGTTCTTCGGGTGGAATCCCGAGCCCTTTGTCTTCCACGGTGACGTGAAGCGCGCTGCCGCTCGCGCTCGCCGAAAGCCGCACCTGTGCGCCCTCCGGTGAATATTTGAACGCGTTCGACAGGAGATTGCTGACCGCCTGGTTCAGCAATTCCGGATCGCCGACCGCCTCGGCGGGCAGGTCCGCGATATCCTCCTCCACGCTGCCGATCCCGATATCCCGGTAATACGCCGCCAAGCCCGAGAGCATGGCGCTCGGATTGAAGGGCACCGCGCGTGCTCGCATTTCGCCGCGCGCGACCTCCATCGCGTTCACGAGGCTGCCGACGAGACTCGTCATCCGGAACACCGCAGCGCGGATCTTCCCGGCACGGTCCGCGATCTCCGAAGGATCCGCCCGCTCTTTCCGGGCGATCAATCGCTGGGCATTGCCGTCGATCGCATTCAGCGGCGTGCGGAACTCGTGCGAAATCGTGGTGATGAAGTTTCGCTGGTCCTTGGCGATGGCTCGCGCCTCGGCAAGCGAGCGGGACAGGGCCTCGGCCTGGTCGGCCAGGAGCTTCCGCGATTCCAAGAGCTCGATCGTATTGCATCGAAAGACCGCCAGCGATCGCGCCATGTCGCCGATCTCGTCGCGCCGGCGCACGAACGGAACGGCGAAGTTGGTCTCCTGGCCGGCGAGACGCAGCATGAGCTGTTTCAGCCGAAACAGCGGGCGCGACACGGCCAGCCACAAATAGGCCGCCAGGACGACAAACAGGATCAGGATGCCAAAGCTCAGCGTGGAGAGCCAGCGCTCGGTTTCCTTGAAGGCGGCGGCCACCCGGTCACGCGCCGCCTTGGCGCGCTCCTCCGTGGAGACGCTGAGCTGGAACATCGCGTCGCGAGCCTTGTCGAAACTCCGCGCTGCCTCCCCGGTGAAGATGCTGACAGCCTCATCCCGCGCTCCCGCCTTCAGGGCGGCAGTGACCCTGGACCAGTCGGCAAGATGCCGGCTCCACAGCCTCAGGAAGGATTCGAGCGCCGCAAGCTCATTCGCATCGTGGCGGACACCACGGTACCGGTCGACGCCGGCCCGGACCGCGTCGAGGGCGGCATCGATCGCCGGCGAGCCCGAGGCATCGCCGGTTGTCTGAACATGGCTGAGCAGCATCTCCGCCTCGGCGGAGCGCAGGTCGGAGATGCGGTGGTTCAGGTCGCCCAGATACCGCACCGAATCCAGCCACTGGTTTCGCGCCTGGTCCGACATCAAGCTGACATGCCCGATGCGTCCGAGCATCTCGTATCGCACCGCGCCGAGGGCGCAGAAGAAGGCGAGCACGATCAGCCCGACCTTGATGAGAAGGGGGCCGGGCAGCCGGACAAGATCTCTGTTGAACCTCATCCTGTCATTTCACCCGCAAGCCGGTCGCGCTACCTGGTAGCGTGAACGGCCCGCCCTGAACCCTGACGAAGCTGACAGTTGGGGTAAGGGGGTGAGCTTCGCTGCTGCAAGAAATTCCAGGCTGTTTCGGCGCAGGCCCTGCCGACCTCTCCTCGGGATCGCGTCGCGGAGGGGTCGATGCTCCAGAACATCTTCAGGGCCGGCGCACTCCGCAGGGCGCCGCTGCTGCTCGTGGGTTTGCTTGTGCTGCTGGGCGGAGCCTACCTCGCCTGGGCGAGCCTCTTCGGCCGATCCGCTTCATCCGACGCCGTAGCGCCGTCGGCGGTTCCCGTGTCCACCGTGGTCGCCGGGCGCTCTGCCATCGACATCACCCGCACCGGGCTTGGCACCGTCACCGCGTGGAATACGGCGACGATCACGCCCCAGGTGTCGGGCCAAATCATCGAGGTCGCGTTTCGAGAAGGCGCCCTCGTACGCAAGGGAGACGTCCTGGTCCGCATCGATCCGCGGCCGTTCCAGGCTGCGCTCGACCAGGCCAAGGCGAAGCTGGAGCAGGATCAGGCCAATCTCATCGCGAGCCAGAAAAACCTCGTTCGCGACCAGACCCTGCTGACCAAGGGTGGGTTTGCGACGCAGCAGACGGTCGACAACGAGATCGCGCAGGTGGACGCCCTGAAGGCCTCCATCGCGGGCGACGAAGGCGCGATCGAGACCGCTCAGCTGAACCTCGAATGGTCCACAATCCTGGCGCCTTTTCCGGGCGTCGCGAGCCTGCGCAACGTCGATGTCGGCAACGTGGTAAGCCCCGTCAGCAGCCTGCTGACCATCACGCAGATCGAGCCGATCGCGGTCGATTTCACCCTGCCCCAGGCGGATCTGGCCGCCGTCACGGCCGCCTTCGAGCGCGGCAAGCCAGTCGTCATCGCCTACGACCAGGAGGGCAAGACGGTTCTCGACCGGGGCGTGCTCGACGTGATCAACAATCAGGTCGATACGACCACCGGGACGATCAAGCTCAAGGCGAGGTTCGACAACCCGGGCCACAGGCTCTGGCCCGGCGCCTTCGTGCAGGTCCGCGTCGTCGTCGAGAGCCGCCCGGACGCGATCGCGGTCCCGAATGAAGCCGTGCAGCGCGGTCCGGACGGGTTTTACGCGTGGGTCGTGCAGGATGGCCGCGCGCACATGCATCCGCTGACCATCGGGCCGATCCAGGACGATCGGACCATCGTCGAGGCGGGTGTCGCGCCGGGCGACCACGTCGTCGTGAGTGGTCAGTACCGGCTCCGCGACGACATCCCTGTCGCCGAGAGCTCGCTCCCGAGCGAGCAATCGTCCGACCGTGTGGAGGCACGCCGGTGAACCTCTCCGCGATCTTCATCCGTCGCCCGATCGGCACCTCGCTCCTGATGCTGGCGATCGCGGTGATCGGGCTGTCCGCCTACCCGCTCCTGCCCGTCGCGCCGCTGCCGACGGTCGACTTCCCGACCATCCAGGTCTCGACGAACCTTCCGGGCGCGAGCCCGGACGTGATGGCGTCGGCGGTCGCAACCCCGCTGGAAAAGCAGCTCGGCACGATCCCCGGGGTGGTTCAGCTCACATCGTCGAACACGACCGGCAGCAGCCAGATAACAGTCCAGTTCGATCTCAGCCGCAACATCGACGGCGCCGCCCAGGACGTCCAATCGGCAATCACGGCCGCCAGCGGCCAACTCCCGACAAACCTGCCGAACCCACCGACCTTCCGGAAGGTGAATCCTGCGGATCCGCCCATTCTCGTGCTGGGCGTCCAGTCGGACGCGCTTCCCATCACCCAGGTCGACGATCTCGCCGAGAATCTCCTGGCGCAGCAGATCTCGCAGCTTTCAGGCGTGGCGCAGGTGGTGATCGGCGGCCAGCAGCAGCTTGCCGTCAGGGTCCAGATCGACCCGGCGAAGCTCTCCGCAAAGGGTCTCACGCTCGACGATGTCAGGGGCGTGATCGCTGAGGCCACGGTCGACGGCGCGAAGGGCACGCTGCGTGGCGACAAGCAGAGCTTCACCATCTTCGACAACGACCAGCTGACGAAAGCCGCCCCCTATAACGATCTCATCATCGCCTATCGCAACGGCGCGCCGATCCGTGTGCGTGACGTCGGCCAGGCCGTCGAAGGGCCGGCCGACACCACCACCGCCGCTTGGGTCAACGGCAAGCGCGCCATCGGGCTGATCGTCTTCAAACAGCCGGGTGCGAACATCGTCGAGACGATGGACCGGATCCAGGCGGCATTGCCGCGCCTTCAGGCGAGTCTGCCAGGCAGCGTCAAGGTGGTGACGGTCGTGGACCGCACGACCAGCATCAAGGCCTCGGTCGCCGATGTTCAGTTCACGCTGATCCTGACCATCGGCCTCGTGGTTCTCGTGATCCTGATCTTCCTCCGGGACCTTCGCGCGACGATTATCCCCGCGATCGCCGTCCCGATCTCGATCCTGGGCACGTTCGCCCTGATGTACGCCCTCGGCTACAGCCTCGACAATCTCTCGCTCATGGCGCTGACGGTAGCGGTCGGCTTCGTGGTCGACGATGCGATCGTGGTCCTCGAGAACATCACGCGGCACCTGGAGGACGGCATGCCGCCTCTCGAGGCGGCCCTCAAGGGTGCTGGCGAGATCGGCTTCACGGTGGTGTCGATCAGCTTCTCGCTCGTGGCCGTCTTCATCCCGCTGCTCTTCATGGGCGGCATCGTCGGCCGGCTGTTCCGTGAGCTCGCCATGACCTTGACGATCGCGGTGCTGATCTCGGCTTTCGTCTCGTTGACGCTGACCCCGATGCTGGCGAGCCGCTTCCTCAAGGTGACGCACGGGCGGCAGCCAGGCCGGTTCTTCGCGATGACGGAACGAGCCTTCGATGCGCTGGTCAGCGGCTACGCCAGCACGCTCGATATCGGGCTCCGGCACCAGCGGCTGGTGCTCGGGACCTTCCTGGCCACCATCCTTGCCACGGGCTGGCTGTTCTATGAGGTCCCAAAGGGCTTCTTTCCGATTCAGGACACCGGCTACATCCTCGGCCAATCGGAGGCGGGACAGGATGTCAGCCCCGCGGAGATGGCGCGGCTGGAGCAGGCGCTTACGGCCATCGTCAGCCAGGACCCGGATGTGGAAAAGGTCATCTCCGTCATCGGCGGCGCCAGGACGACCAACCAGGGCCTGGTCTACATAACCCTCAAACCGCGAGACGACCGCAAGGCGAGCGCGTCGGAGATCATCGACCGTCTCCGCCCCAGGCTCGCCCAGGTGCAGGGCGCGCAGCTCGTGCTGCAGCCCGCGCAGGACCTCAACGTGGGTGGGCGCCTCGCCCGAGCCCTCTACCAGTACACGCTGCAGGATACCCAGGCGGACGAGCTCAATATCTGGTCCGGACGGCTCTTCGCCCGGCTGAAGCAGCTGCCCCAGCTTGCGGATCTCACGACCGACCAGGAAGCGAACGGCCCGACCCTGACGCTGGATATCGATCGTGATGCCGCCGCGCGCTTCGGCATCCAGCCCTCCGCGATCGATGGGGTGCTGGCCGACGCCTTCAGCCAGCAGCAGGTCACCCAGTTCTTTACGCAGTTCAACACGTACAAGGTGATCCTGGAGGTGCCGCCCGACATCCAGGGCACCTTCGATACCCTCTCCAAGCTCTACGTGAAGAGCCCTATCACCGGCGCCCCCGTGCCGCTCACGACCTTCGTCAAGATGGACACCAAGCCGGTGCAGCCGCTGGTGATCGCGCACCAGGGCAGCTTTCCTGCCGTGACCTTCTCGTTCAACCTCAAGGCAGGCGTATCCCTCGGGCAGGCGGTCGACGCGATCAGCGCCGTCCAGCGGGAGATCGGAATGCCGGCCACCATCCAGACCGGTTTCCAGGGCAACGCGCAGGCGTTCCAGGACTCGCTTTCCAGCGAACCGCTTCTGATCGCGGCTGCGATCTTCGTGATCTACATTGTGCTGGGCATGCTCTACGAGAGCTACATCCACCCGGTCACGATCCTGTCGACGCTGCCCTCCGCGGGCCTGGGCGCCCTCCTGATCTTGTTCGCGATCGGCGAGCAGTTCTCGATCGTCAGCCTGATCGGGCTCGTGCTCCTGATCGGCATCGTCAAGAAGAACGGGATCATGATGGTCGACTTCGCGCTCCAGGCCGAGCGCGAGGAGCATCTGCCACCGCTGGACGCGATCCGGCGCGCGTGCCTGCTGCGGTTCCGGCCGATCCTCATGACGACGATGTGCGCCCTGCTCGGCGGTCTCCCGCTGATGCTCGGCCACGGTTCCGGCTCGGAGCTGAGACAACCCCTCGGCTACGCGATCGTCGCCGGCCTCGCGGTGAGCCAGATCCTGACGCTCTATACGACACCCGTGGTCTATCTCGCTCTCGAGCGGCTGCGCGGCCTGCGCGCGGGCGCGCATGGCGCAGCGGGGCGGGGCGAAGAGCCTCGCCCGGCCTGAGCGAGGGACCTTCCGCCAGCCCGTACGATCTCCGCTGGGACATGTCCCAGGATGCGCACGGCCCCCACCGCCCCGATCTCAAGAAGTGGCGGGGCCGTTCCGCGGCTCCGAATGCCTCCCGAAAGTGGGGACGTCACATTCCGCAGATCAACCGAAGGAGATCGTCATGAAGAAGCCGCTGTATTCCGTTGCCGCCCTCCTGCTCCTGTCGGGCGCCGCGCTCGCCGCTCCGGCCGATCCGGCCTACCGCTACCTTGGCACACATGCGGGCGGCCCCGCCGACGACCTCATCCCGGAGGGACGGCCTGCGCCGACGGTTCGCGTGGTCAAGGACCCCGCCTACCTGTACGGCGGCACCCATGCGGGCGGACCGGCCGACGAGCTGATCCGGGAGGGGCGGCCGGCACCGACGGTCCGCGTCCTCCGAGACCCGGCCTACCGGTATGGCGGCACGCATGCCGGCGGACCGGCGGATGCCCTGAACCCGACCGAGTAGTTCGCATTTTGAAGACGACGAACCCCGGGACGCCACGCGGTCCCGGGGTTCGTGTTTGGAGAGCATCGCCCGCGACCGTCGGTCAGCCGGCAGCATCGCAAAAGCAGAGCGGTTGCGTCCACAAGCGCATTCAGTTTCGCCAGTTAAAGGTCCCTGTGTTCACCCGCGCTTCGGTCGACCACCATCGGGAATGGCATCGTTAGTCCGCGATCGAGTTGCCGTCGCTCGATGCGCCGAACTCAATGTCCGCGAAGGAGGCTGATTGTACGATGCCGCTCCCCGTCATACGGCCCGAGCAGGCGGAAACAGGCCAAGAAGGTATGGCCCGATCGGGCGGCATGAGCCTGCGTGCCCGGGACCGAAAAGCAAACCGTACCGAGCGATGCAAACCGAAAACTCGGCCTCCCCGGATGAGCACGAGGCGTGTGGCCTGCTGATGCCCCATCCAGGCGCTTCGCGGCACGACATCCTGGCCCCCCCAAAGCCGGTTCGATCGGCCCGGGAGGGCGCCACGTTCAAGGCCCCTCAGGCACGGAAGATGCGCCCGAACAGCGACGACACGGTCGATCTCAGCTTCCTCCGCCAGGCGTCCCGCTGGAGGATGTGGTCCAGGCGCTCAGCGGCCTCATAGCCGCTCAGCCTCATCCCGACATGGCAGGAGCAGAATGCGAAGTGCATCTCCCTGTCGCTCAGATCGAAGAAGTCGGTGCAATCTCCGACCCTATCGCTTTTCAGTCCGGCCGAGCGCAGGAGCGGATCCTCATAGGCGACCGTCAACGGTGAGTTCTCGGAACGGCATTCCCGCCTAGTTGCCTGCGGCAGGTGCTCGATCTCGTTCAGTGACCGAAGCTTGCGGTCAGGATCTGCCCGGAGCAGTGCGATCCAGCGCTCGAGGCGCTGCTCGCGGCTCATCCACTCCTGAGACTCCGGGGAACGGACTTCTGCTATCGCTTGCAGTTCGACAAACGGCTTGTGCTCCATGAGCCTTCTCCTCTGAGAAGATCAGGTCGAAGCCCCCACTCTTGTTTGAGGAGACGCCTCCAAGAAAGCAAGCGGAAAGTCGAAGCACCCGAAAAGGCCAAGCTCGGCGAAACCCCTCGCCGAAGAGAGGCTAATCACGTCTGCGACACCATGCGTCCCACGCCCCCTCGCACCCGCCGCCTCACGGTCTGTCATAACCTGTACTATTCTACCCCTGCCCGTCTCAGCCCCTCTTCAAACCGCGAACGAAATTCTTCGTTGGCGCAGTAGGCGAAATCTGCTTGCATCAGCGAGAGGCTGTAGCCTGGCTTCTTCTTCAGGAGCAGATCCCTTACCTGCGCTGCCTCCTCCACTCTGGCTTGAAGGCCAAGGAGGGACACAAGGGCAGTGTACGGAAAGTACGTCGCGTTGGACTGCGCAATTGCTTTGCGGGAGAAGAACTCGGCCTGCCCGAGTTCGTCCAGCGCGAAATGCGCCATCGAGCGGACGTGGTAGAAGGTCCACCGATGCGGATCACGCGGGCTGAGATCCAGAGCGCGCTCGACGAGGGCGATCGCCTCCTCTTCCCGGCGGCAGAAGACGCACGCGAAGGCGAGGGCAAAGTAGCCCTGTGCGAAGCTCGGATTGAGCTCGATCGTCTTCTCGAGCGCGGCTATGGCCTCGCCGTATCGTCCGGAAAGGCAGAGCGCGCGTCCAAGCACGCAGTGGCAAACGGAATCGCGCTCATCCAGCCGCACCGCCGCCTCGGCGGATTCGAGCGCAGAAGCCAGCAAGCGAGGACGTTCAGGCGGCTCCGCGTAGAAGCATTCCTGGAGTTGGACGTAGGAGAGCGCGGCCTGCGCCCGCGCCAGTGCGGGATCGATCCCGATCGCTTTCCGGAACAGCGCCTCGGCCGTCGAGAAGCCCTCCCCCGTGAAGAACCACAGGTGCCAGAACCCACGTTGGTAACAGTCCCAGGCATCCAGGTTTCCGGGATGCTTGCGGGCGGCGACCTCCTGCTCGACGCTTCCGAGTTCCGGCTCGATCGTGGCTGCGATCTGCCGCGCCATCTCCTCGTGGATGTCGAAGATGTCGTCCAGATCGAAGGCGTAGACCTCGGACCAGAGCTGCCGCTCCGACTGTGTCTCGATGAGCTCGACCGCGATCCGGACGTGGTCGCCGCGCTTGCTGAACGAGCCCTCGACCAGATAGCGGGCGTTCAGGGCATCCCCGATCTCCCGCACGCTCAGCCGGCTGCCCTGGAACGGCTGCGTCGAATGGCGCGTGAGGACGTCGAGCCATCGCGATCGCCCGAGCAGGCGGATCACGTCCTCAGTGAGGCCGTAGCTGAAATAGGCGTAGTCCGGCGTGCCACTTTCGCACGCGAAGGGAAGGACCGCGACCCTTGGCTTTCTGCCCGCCGCAGGGCTGTGGTCCGTACCGAGTCCAGCAAGGAGCTGATCGGAAATTGTCCCCGCGGCCCGGCCGATCTCGCCAGGCAGGACGTGGAACACCCGCACCGGCCGGGTGATGTTCTTTACGCTCTGCTCCCCGGCATCGTGAAAGGAGACGTCAAGCTTGTCCCTGACCTGATCGCGGACGGCTCGCGAGACGCAGATCCCGCCGGGCTCCGCCAAAGCTTGGAGGCGTGCGGCGATGTTTACGGCATCGCCGTAGATCTGCTCGGCCTCGCGCACGACATCGCCCACATGGACACCGACGCGGAACCGGATCCCACCGTCATAAGTGGTGGGCCCGCCCGGGGCAGAGCCTGACAAAGCCTGGAATCGCAGCGCGCAGGCAATCGCCGCGATGACGCTGGAAAACTCGGCGAGGATGCTATCGCCGGCCGTGTTGACGACCCGTCCGCCGCATGCCGCCGCTACGGTCTCGAACAATGACCGATGTTCCCGAAGCGCGCTGAGCGTTCCGATCTCGTTCCCGGCCATGAGCCGCGAATAGCCCGCCACGTCCGCGAACAGGATCGCAGCGAGACGTCTCCGATGTGATGGCGCGCGGTCCGGCGAAGTCGCCGATCTCGGGACCGAACCGGCATTCTGCATGGTGACCCTGCCTTCGAGGCGCCGGGCGGACATCCTCGACCGCCGCCGAGACGCGCCGCACTATCGATCGATCGCCATCATCGGAAATACATTGCGGCGGGAGCCACCGAGCAACTCCGAACAGCGTACGGTTTCAGGCGGATCGATCCGTAGGAACAGCCTTCATGGGAGCTTTTAGTTCCTGGAGAGATGCGGATCAACTTGGCTTTGGTCGGCAGAAATCGCGCGCAGGCGTGATGCCTTTGACCGGTTCAATTCGGCTAGTGCGGTGAGCTGCGCGATCATGGCGACCGCGTCCGCGCGATCCTTCACATCTTCAAGGGCCTCAAGGAGATGACGAAGGCGTTGTGCCCGGTCCTCGAGTTCGAGTGCCTTCTGGTCGAAGTGACCAAGCAGGCGAGCCCGCGCCCGTCTGACTAGGGCGTAGCTCTCTGCATCCACCCGAGGGCCAGCCGCCCCTCCCTCCCATCCATCCAGCATCACGTCGCCCTCGGCTTCATTGCCCTGGAAGCGGAGCAGCGATGGTTTCGGATGCCGGCCTTCGTGGATCCGTCTGCTCTTCTGAGCCGCGATCGCAAGACGCTGGGTCGCGCGCCCCAAATTAGGCATCCTAGGCTCTTCGCTTCCAGGCGAATCCGCAATCTGCCCTTCCGGGCTACCTCAAGAGACGCCGAGGGCCGGGATGCCCTCGCCGGACCATGCCGGCCAAGCGGGCACGCCTCAGCAGGCACCCCGAGCTGCCGCTACCGTGATGGGGGTGCGGAGGAGGATGTAGAAGTCCAGCCACACGGACCAGTTCTGAATGTAATACGTATCCTGCGCCTTCTGCACCGCGAGGTCGCCGTTGCTCCTGGCCGAGATCTGCCAGAAGCCCGTCAGGCCGGGTGGAACGCTGGCTCGCAGCCGCCGGAAATCCTCGTCGAAGCCCTGCATGTGATAGGCCGGGAAAGGACGGGGCCCGACAAGGCTGATGTGGCCGAGCACAACATTGATGAGTTGCGGCAGTTCGTCGAGGCTGTACTTGCGCAGCAGGCGGCCGATCCGCGGGATCACGCGCGGGTCATCCTGAAGCTTGAAGAAGGCATCCCACTGCGCGCGAGCGGCGGCGTTGCTCGCCAGATGAGCCTTCAGCCGAGCATCCGCATCCACGTACATCGTCCGGAACTTGAGGACTTCGATCACCTTCCCGTCCATTCCCGTACGCGCCTGCCGGAAGAACACCGGCCCGGGCGAGGCGAGCTTGATCGCGAGCGCGATGAGCAACATCACGGGGGACGCGATGATGAGAAGCGGGATCCCGAAAGAGCAATCGAGGCATCGCTTCACGAGAAGGTTTCGCCGCCTGAAGATGCCGCGGGGTACGTCGAAGCCGAATCCGTCGCAGAGCGAGCGCAGCTTCAGGCAGGAGGTCGGGCCGTTCGCCGCCCAATGCGCCAGCACGACATGGGCGAAGGGAAGTCTGAGCAGGTCAGAGGACGCGTGCGGGTCCCGCGCCGCGACGAGCACCACCCTGATGCGCCGGCTGAGGCGGTCCGCCTCGCTGCTGCGGCCGATCACCGGGAGCGGCAAATCTGAGTTTCGGCGCTCGTCCCATTCCGAGTCGGTGTCGATGAACCCGACGATATCCAGGCCGTATTCGGGCCTCGCAAGGAGAGCGTGCGCCAACGCTATGCTGTGGGGCCCGGTACCGATCAGCGCGGTGGGGACGCCCCAGAACCCCGCCCGAACCAGCAGTGCCCGCACGGCCTCGCTTGCGTAGAACCCGAGCGGCACGATCAGGATGGCTGCTAGCGCCACCTGGCCAACGATGACGTCGGTCAGAATCCTCTCGCCCGCACCAAGCACGAGCAGGGCAGCGAAGCTGAACAACGCAACGCCAATTCCCCTGGCGCGCAGTCGTTCGACCGGCCCCATCCCCCACTCGGCGTACAGCCCCGCCGCCAGGAAGGCGAAGACGCTGAAGAAGGCGGAAGGGATTATCGCAACCAGTTCCGCCGGCGCGGGAAGAGCGACTGCCGCGAAGGCTTGGGCCAGGTGGACGATGACTAAATCGGCTGCGCCGAGCGTACCGACGCACGCCAGCCGCTTGAGGCTGCGCGGTACCTCCCGGGAGCGCCCGCCGGCCTCCGCCGCCGCGACCTGGCGGATCGCGACGGACCGGCTGCTTCCTTGGGGCACGTCAAGTCCGGGTGAGCTTGCGTCCATTGCTGCACCCCCGGCGCATGAAAGCGCCACACGAGACTACGCGGTGACGGGCAGGCCAGGCGGGCCGTTATTCGGCCGCCATCGTTGGCAGCGGCATCCTGTGCTCGACCAGGCCGACCTGCTGCTCGATCCACTCATAGGTCGGAACCAGCCCTTCCTTGACGAGCGTCTTCGGCTCCCAGCCGAGCACCTCCCGCAGCCTCGTGTTGTCGCTGTTCCGGCCGCGCACACCCTGCGGCCGCGAGGTATCGTGAACCTTGATGATCCGCTTCCCGGCGATCTCGGCCACGATGTCCACCAACTGGTCGATCGAGACGAGTTCGTCCGTGCCGAGATTCAGCGGCGCTGCATGGTCGGACTGCATGATCCGGTAGATGCCTTCCACGCAGTCGTCGACGTACATGAACGAACGCGTCTGCTGACCGTCGCCCCAGATCTCGACCATGTCGCCGCTCGCCGCCATGGCGATCTTGCGGCAGATCGCGGCCGGCGCTTTCTCGCGCCCTCCGTCGTAGGTGCCGAGCGGGCCGTAGACGTTGTGGAACCGGACCGAGCGCGTCTTGAAGCCATAATCGGCATCGAAGTACTCGCAGAGCTTCTCCATGAAGAGCTTCTCGAGGCCGTATCCCTCCTCCGGCTGGGCGGGGAACGCATCTTCCTCCCGGAGAGGCACGACGTCGGGCTTGTCCTGCAGGTACATCGGATAGACGCAGGCCGAAGAGGAGAACAGGAACCGCTGCACCCCGCTCGCCCGCGCGGCTTGGAGCATATGCGCGTTGATCAGGGTGTTGTTGATCGAGATCGTCGCGTGCGAGCCGCTGATGTAACCGATGCCGCCCATGTCGGCCGCCAGGTGGTAGACCTCGTCCACCCCTTCCACGACGCCCTCGCAGTTCTCCATTTCACGAAGGTCGCAGAGGGCGAATTCGTCGGCAGGCGAAGCCTCGAAAGACGGAGCCTTGATGTCGGCACCACGCACACGGTAGCCTTTTGCCATTAGGTATTTGACCAGATGATGCCCAATAAATCCACCGGCACCCGTGACAAGAGCAAACTTCCGCGACATCCCTGATCTCCTCTGAGCTTCAGCAATATCTAACGAAGTCAGTACTTTTGATATTGCGCGTAAGGAGTAATTCCTGGAGCACGCGACATAATCTTACCCGACGAAGCCGCGAACCAATGCCCCAGGTGCAACCGCCCCGCCAGCAGACGCCTAAGCGTGAGCGGCCGTTCGTAGCCGAGCCACGGGATCCTTCGAGGATGAGAGCAGCGCCTCGAAATACGCTATGGTCCGCGCGAGCCCTGCCTCGAGCGCAACCTTCGGGGCCCAGTGCAGAAGCTCCCGTGCTTTCGAGATTTCGGGGCAACGCTGCCTGGGGTCGTCGACCGGCAGCGGGCGCCGCACCAGTTCGGAACGCGAGCCGGTAAGTTCGATGACCTTCTCGGCGAGCTCCAGGATCGTGATCTCGGCCGGATTTCCGAGGTTCACGGGCGTCGACAGGTCTCCGCCGACGTTCATCAGCCGGACGAGACCTTCGACCAAGTCGTCGACATAGCAGAAGGAGCGGGTCTGCTGGCCCTCCCCATAGATCGTGATCGGTTCGTTCCGTAGCGCCTGCATGATGAAGTTCGACACCACGCGCCCGTCTTCCGGGTGCATGTTGGGCCCGTAGGTATTGAAGATGCGGGCGACGCGGATCGGCAGCTTGTGCTGACGGTAGTAGTCGAAGAACAGCGTCTCGGCGCAGCGCTTCCCTTCGTCGTAGCAGGCCCTCGGACCGACGACGTTCACTCGCCCCCAGTACTCCTCGACCTGGGGATGGACCTCGGGGTCTCCATAAACTTCGCTGGTCGAACTCTGCAGGATGGGGCAGCGCAGCCGCTTTGCGAGCCCCAGCATGTTGATGGCGCCGAGGATGCTCGTCTTCGTCGTCTGGACTGGGTCACGCTGATAATGGATCGGCGAGGCCGGGCAGGCGAGATTGTAGATCTCGTCGACCTCCACGTAGAGCGGGAACGTGACATCATGGCGCATCAGCTCGAGGCGGCGAACATCCGTCACGTTATCAAGGTTGGCCCGGCTCCCAGTGTAGTAGTTGTCGACGCAAAGAACGTCGTGACCCTCGGTGACCAGCCTTGCACAGAGATGTGAGCCTATGAAGCCGGCCCCGCCCGTCACGAGTATCCTTTTCATCGCCTGATCCTTGATTGCGCGTGCATAGCAAGCGCTCTCAATGGACCCGCCGCAATCGCGCATGCGGATTGGTATCCTCCCACGTCTATTCTGAAAGAGGTACTTCCCATTCTGGGTTGCGGGCCGCAGAGATCGCGCGCCCTGCAGGGATCACAGGATCCAGGGCCGCCGGCGCAAGTACCCCGAAATGGCCGCCAAGCTTGCCGTCGTTGCACGCCTCACTTGCCGCTCGCTCGCCGTAACGTTCCAGCGGGCCGCATCTGGGCTGGCCCCAACGTCATCAGGGCGTCAGGAGGCGAGAATGCAGAAGCGGATCAGGCCGCTGATCATGTGCGGCGGGGCTGGAACACGGCTCTGGCCAGCGTCGCGTGAGACGATGCCGAAGCAGTTCCTCCCGCTCCTTGGTAATCGGTCAAGCTTCCAGCAAACCTTGCTGCGCACCCAGGATGCCGATTGGGCCGGCACGCCGCTGATCATCGCCAACGAGGCCTATCGTTTCATCATCGAGCGGCAGCTCAGCGAGATCGACGCGGTCGCGGACCTCCTCCTCGAGCCGATCAAGCGGGATTCAGCGCCGGCCATCATGGCGGGCACCCTCGCCCTCTCGCAGGACGATGCGAAGACGCCCGTCCTGGTGCTCGCGGCCGACCACCACGTGTCCGACGCCGTGGCGTTCAACAGCGCTGTGCGCGACGGCCTTCAGGCCGCCTGCGACGGCTGGATCGTGACGTTCGGCGTGAACCCGACCCGTGCAGCAACCGAGTTCGGCTATATCGAGCCTGGCCCGGCCGCGTCGGGGAAAGCCGCAAAGGTCCGCCGCTTCAGCGAGAAGCCTGATCCGGACACGGCCGCCAGGCTGATCGCCCAGGGCGGCCTCTGGAATTCCGGAAACTTCCTGTTCTGCGCGGAGACGCTGCTCGGGGAGTGCGAGCGGCTCGTGCCGTCGTCGCTGTCGGCCGTACGCGCCGCCGTCGCCCGGAGCCAAACGATCGCGGGCGCCCGTGTGCTCGCGGCCGACGAGTTCAGTCGCGCCGAAGGAACCTCCATCGACTACGCCGTCATGGAGCACACCGACCGCGCGGCCGTCGTGCCGGTCTCCTGCGGATGGTCCGACATCGGCAGCTGGGATGCGTTGTGGTCTCTGTCGGATCAAGACGATGCCGGCAACGTGCCGCGCGGCGAGGTCGCGCTCGTGGATGCGAGCGGATGCTTCGTCTGGACAAACCGCCAGGTCACGTCGCTCCTCGGCGTGCACGATCTCGTGGTCGTGGCGGACGAGGACGCAATCCTGATCGCCGACCGTAACCGGAGCGCCGAGGTCAAGCAGGTCGTCCAGCTGCTCAAGTCCAAGGGCAGAACGGAGGCGAGTGCCCACGCCCGGGTTCATCGTCCCTGGGGCTGGTATGAGGCTCTCGATCGCGGCGAGCGCTATCAGGTCAAGCGCATCGTAGTCCATCCGGGCGGACGCCTGTCGCTTCAGAAGCACCGCTTCAGAGCCGAGCACTGGGTTGTTGTGAGCGGTCAGGCCCACGTGACGGTGGGAGAGGAAGTAAGCATCCTCGGCGCCAACGAGCACGCCCACATACCTCTCGGAGCCGTCCACCGGCTGGAGAACTTCGGCAACACGCCGGTCGTGCTCATCGAAGTCCAGTCCGGCTCCTACCTCGGGGAAGACGATATCGTCAGGCTCGAGGACATCTACAACCGCGAGGCCGTCCCGCGTTCGGAAGCCCCGTCCCACCTCGGCGAGGAAGCACGGCGCGACGTCGGCGCGGCCGGATCGTAACCCTACGGCGGATCCGGCTCCCCAGAGTAACCCGTAATTGACGTTCTACGGGAGCCCAACAGATGGCAAGATCGCTCTAGTCAACTGTGTAGACACTGAGAATTATGAGGCCTCCACTTCTGCCAAGCGACCACTGAGCTTGGCCTTTCGGAGACCTCATCTTCCAGATAGCCCCGCGAACTTGCCCGGAGAAAGAAATGCGCGTTCTCATTTCCGGCGGAAACGGCTATGTCGGACGGGAGCTCGCAACCCTGCTCGCTCCTGGCCACGAGGTCTGCGTTCTCGACAACCTGCGGTATGGGCGGGTCCGGTTCACCGAGTCCGACCTGAAGCGGCTCCGGTTCGAGGTGGCGGACATAACCGACCGGGCGGCGGTCGACAGAGTCGTCAGGTCGTTCCGGCCGGAAGTGATCGTCCACCTGGCCGCCATACATTATATTCCCGAATGCGAGGCCGACCCGGCAGGCGCGATTGCGACGAACGTCGTTGGAACGACGAACCTTCTTCTCGCAACCGAGCCCGGCTGCCGGTTCGTCTTCGCCAGCAGCGGCGCGGTCTATGCTCCCGCCGCCGAGCCCCACGCCGAATCCTCCGAGTTGAAGCCGAGCGACATCTACGGCTTCACGAAGCTCCAGGCGGAGGATTACGTCCGGCACATCGCACGCGATCGCCGGCTCGAGGCGGTGGTCGTTCGCCTGTTCAATGTGATCGGGCCGGGGGAGACGAATCCTCATCTCGTGCCGGAGATCGTGGCTCAGCTGAAATGCGGTCGGGCGACAATCAAGCTCGGCAACATCTGGCCCAAGCGCGACTATGTGCACGTCGCCGATGCCGCGCGAGGCTTTGCAGCCACGGCGCTCAGCAGCGCCGTCTCCCCGGGAGAGACCGTGATCGTCAATCTCGGCACGTCGCGGAGCTATTCCGTGGCCTCGGTCCTGCGGAAGCTCCGCCGTATCGCCGGGGTGCACTTCGTTCTCGAGCGAGACGAGAGCCGTGTCCGGCCCGTGGACCGGCCCTTCTTGGCTGCCGATAACAGCCTGATCCGCCGATTGTTCGGCTGGAGCCCGGATCACACGATCGAGGACGCGCTCGCCGACCTCTGGAGCAATCCGGACCTGTCCGACGCCCTGTTGGCGAGATATCGGTGATGCGCGTTCTCGCCGCGATCGTCATTCCTCCGCACATGAGCGCTAGCGGCGCCGTGCGGGCGGGCGAAAGGCTGAGCGCCGAGCTCTCGCGCCACTGCGACGTCACCGTTGCAAGCATGATGAACGGCAAGGCTATCGACCGCCGGATCAAGGATATCGGGTCGGTCGAGCGCCTTGAGATCCGTTCGAGACTGCCGCCCCTGCTTCCGTGGTCCCGCATCCCGCAGGGCTACGGCACACCCTTCTACAGCTCCGACATCCCGGAGATCGTACGTCGGGAGCGCTTCGATCTCGTCCACATTCACAACCCGATGCCGGGGCTGGAGATGGAACGCGTCGGCAAGGCCTGCCGGCAGCGGGGTATCCCCTACGTGATCTCGACCCACGGCTACAACGAGATCGCCAATGGCGAGGCTATCCACCGCTTCTCGGTAGCGCGACGGCTGGCAT
The DNA here is from genome assembly GCA_023423995.1 of Pseudomonadota bacterium. Lineage (GTDB taxonomy): Bacteria > Pseudomonadota > Alphaproteobacteria > Rhizobiales > Beijerinckiaceae > Enterovirga. The sequence goes on from JAFAEL010000091.1 coordinate 22,115, forward strand.
GGCGAACGCTGGTCTCGGACCCGGTACGGCGGGTGACGGCGAACGCGGACGGCGTTTTCGCGCTATCGCCGGCCGATGTGGCGATCGTTCGTCGGATGGGCTTCGAGGGCGAGATCTCGATCGTCACCAACGGCGTCGATCTTCCGCCCGAAAACGCGAGCGCGACCGACGAGGCCGCCCTTCATCGCTACGCCATCCCGCGCCGCGGTGAAGACGACGTTCCCACCTTCATGTTCCTCGCCAACCACACGCCGAACAAGGGGCTTCCGGTCCTGCTCGAAGCGTTCCGGGGTGTGCACTCGCCTTACCGGCTGATCCTTGGGGGCGAGCAGCGCGGCGGCATCGACTACGACGGGGCGAGAAAGGCCTGCGGGCCCGGCCAGGAGATCATCGTCACGGGCCGGCTGGAGGATGAGGAGGTTTCGGCGCTGCTCCGGCGCTCCGACCTGTTCGTGTTTCCCACGCTTGCAGACACGCTGCCCCTGGTCGTGCTGGAGGCCATGGCCCACGGCAAGCCGGTGCTGGCGTCGCGCGTCGGTGGCATTCCCTTCCAGCTCGATGGCGAGAGCGGCGTGCTGGTGCCACCCGGGGACCCGGCCGTCCTGGCTGCCGAGATCGAGAGACTCGCTCGCTCGCCCGACAGGCTCGCCGAAATGGGCCGGCATGCCCGGGCGCGCGTTGAGGCGCATTTCACCTGGCCAATTGCTGCGCAGCAAGCGCTGGCCGGCTACGAGCGCGTGCTTCGCCGCGAGGTCCGCGTACCGGCGAGATCTCAGTCCCGATTGCTCCCCCTCCAGCAGGATACGTTGGGATGAAGGTCGGGTTGGCGCGTCGTGGCGGAACTGGCGGTTCTTCTGCTCCAGTTGCCGGCCCGAGGTTCGGAGCTATGGAGCCCGTGCTCCCCGTGGCTTTTTCGCCAATTCGGTCCGTGCCCCTCGCAGCGGGCGCGTACGACCAACGTGCGGTGTCGCCTCGGACGGTCCGGCCAAGCCTCGCGCAGGTTGCCGCTCGATGAGCCGGATCGAGCGGATTGAAGAGGCGCAGCGGGCATTCCCGCGGTGGCTTCCGGCTGTGCCGCCGCAGGTTCTGCGTGCATTCTGGACGCTTTCGGATCAGGCCGTCGTCAGCATCGGCTCGTTCGCGCTCAGCGTCCTCCTGGCACGCCGCTTCGTGCCGGCCGACTATGGGACCTACGCGCTTCTTGTCGGGGGCATGCTGATGCTCCAGATGGCGCTTGCCTCGCTCGTCTTCCATCCTCTTTCCATATTCAGGAGCATGGCGAGCGAGGAACGCCGAAGCCGATACACCTGGACAAGCCTCGTCATCGCCGGCCTTCTTTGCCTGCCTCTCGCAGCCATACTCGCGGCAGGTCTGCTCTCGACCGGGCGAACGGACCTCATCGGGCCTGCGCTCTGTTACTTCCTGAGCTGGCAGGTCCACGAAGCCGCGCGGCGCAACCTGCTCACGGATTTCAGGTTCTGGGATGCCCTGCCCGGTGACCTTATCGGCTATCCGGGCCAGGCTATCGTCGCATTGGGCCTCTTCGGCCTCGGCGATCTCACGCTCCGGACTGTCCTGATCTGGGGATCGGCGACGTTCCTGATCGGCAGCGCGGCGCATCTTGCACGGCTCGAGCTGAAGCGCGGCAGCGTTTCGGAGCTCCTCGGGGACGCACGTGCCTTTTGGGCGACCGGGCGATGGTCGCTGCTTAGCAACGCCCTCTCGTTCGTCCGGCTCATGGTCTCGCCCTGGACGCTCGCCTTTCTCCACGGTCCCGCCGCGACTGGCATGTTGCAGGCGGCGTCGAATCTCGTGGCGGTGACGAACCCGATCGTCACGGGCCTGTGCAATGTCGTCCCTCAGACGGCCGCGCGGGAGCGGCATCACGGGATAGGACGCGCGCTGAGGGCCTCGGCTTCCTACGGCTTGGTCGGCCTGCCGCTGATCGCGCTCACGTACGGTGTGGCCTTCGCTTTCCCGGAGCAACTCCTGCAGCTCGTGTATGGCGGGAACTCACCCTACGCCGCGTTCAGCAGCGGGGTACGCATCCTGGTCGTCGGCGCTTTCCTGACCTACACGACCGAACTGATCTGCGCGTTCTTCCACGGGATCGACCAGCCGCGCACGGCTTTCCTGACAAACGCTGCCGGCGCGGCCGCAGCCGGAATGCTCGCGTTCCCGATGATCTGGCTATGGGGCGCCACCGGCGCCTGCTGGGTGGTGGCGGCCACCAGCGCTGTCCGGCTGATCACGGCTTGCCTCCTGCTCTCGAGGATGATGGCGCATGACGCTCGCTAGCGACGCTCGCCCTTTCGCGAGTTCGGGGCACGGGGCGACGTATCCCGCCACTCACAAGCTGCACATCCGGCATGTACTGATCGATGCCCCGGACAGAAGGGCGCAGGCGGGCCGCGCGACCGCGCTCGCTCTCGCCCAGGCGGAGGCCGATGCCGAAGCCGACGTTGAATTGGTCGTGCTCCGCGCCGGCCAGCATCCGGCCTCCGACATCTGCGAATTGCCCACCCAGTTCCTTCCCGCTGAAATTGATCAGCGGACGGGGCGGATGGGCTCGCTCAATCCGGAGATCATGGCCGTCCTCGACTCCTACCGCCCAGGCACCCTCTTTCACCTTCACGGCGGCAGCGAGTTCGTCTTCCTGCAACTCGGCCGGAGGCTGCGGCGACGCGGCACTCCCTATCTGGTCACGACGCATGGTGCCTATGCCGAGGCGACCGGGGAATGCCGGATGCCCGGGCAGCTTGGGCCCAGCCTCGCCCGCCGGCTCCTCTGGAAATCGTTTCTTGAGGGAGCGGAGTTGGTCTTCGTCTCCTCTTCCGCCGAACGAGACATGCTCCGCGGGATGGCATCCCGCAGCCGGCTATCGCCGAACTGGGGCGTCCAGCGCTTTTCGGCCGGTGCCAGGCCGGCCGAAAGCCTAGCCCCAAATCGCAATTGCCCTGCCCTCGACCTTCCCCTTCCAATGAAGGTCCGCGCTGCCTGAGGAGACGCCAAGGTGATCGTTACCGTCGTCACCCCGACCCTCAATGGCGTCGGCTATCTTCGCCAATGCATCGAGTCCGTGAAGCGGAACCATGGGCAAGGCTACGAGGTCGACCACGTCATCGTCGACGGCGGCAGCACCGATGGGACGGTCGAACTCGCCCAGTCCTATGGGCTGCGCATACGCCAGGGGCGCGACGACGGCATCTTCGATGCTATCAACAAGGGCTCTTTCGACTCCAAGGGCGACCTTCTCGGGTTTCTTGGCGCGGACGACGTGATGCTCGATGGAGCGCTGCAGGCGGTGACGGAGGCCCGGCGCAAGCGCGGGCGCCGCTGGATCGTCGGGGGAATCCGCTGGATCGACGAAAAGGGCCTGTCGCTCGGGGAACTCGCCGCGCCTCCCGCCTGGATGACGACCCGGATGCATGTGTGTCTCGGCTGGAACCCGATCATGCACATGTCGACCTACATCGCGCGCGACTTCTTCGAAGAGCTCGGCGGCTTCGACAAGCGCTTTCGGGATTCCGGTGATTACGACCTTTTCGCGCGGGCCCTCGCGCGCAGCCCCTACGAGCGGCTGCCGCAACCGCTTACATGCTTCCGGCGGACCGGCGAGAACAACAGCGCCATCCATTTCGCTCGGACGAGAGCCGAAAATCGCTCCGTGCGGGAGGCGTTCGGACCGCGGTCTGAGGCCGAGCGCGCGTTCTGGCGGTTCGTCCTGCGGGCCTGGATGAACGGCCGCAATCCACGCTGGATGATGGCCAAGTTCACCGGGGCCGCCCAGCATCGGCTCGGGTTGCAGGAGAAGGCCTATTTTTGAGCGGGCGAGCGCCCGCGCCATGGGTGTGGTGGGGGCTCCATTCGCGGCGATTGCCGGCCCTGCACCGCGGCCGATCTCGCCAGACCGGCCCGATCTCCACGACCGCTATGTCGGCCTCCTGTTCTTCGCCCTGGTCGGCTATGCGACACTGGGGAAGGGTTTCGCATATCTGGGCATCGCGCCGCTCTTCATCGGCGAGGTCGTTCTCGCGCTCGGCCTCCTCGCTCTGCTTCGGTCAGGCTGCCTCGTAGCGATCTGGGCCGGGTTGCCCAATCTCCTGCTTCTCTGCCTCATGACCTGGGTACTGGCCCGCACGGCGCCTTTCGTCGGCGCCTACGGGCTCAATGCCCCCCGAGACAGCATGGTCGTGATGTACGGCCTCTTTGCCCTCATCGTCACGGCATTGCTTATCGAGAAGCCCGCGAGGCTCGGCCGCGTGCTGCAATCCTACGCGCGGTTTGCCTGGTTCTACGGGATCTTCGGCGGCCTCATCTATCACGCCACCAACCCCGGCTTCCTCGGTGCCTCGGTGTCATTCCAGATGCCGCAGGTCCGTGCCGGCGAGGCTGCCGCGCACTTGGCCGGGGCTGGCGTATTCATGGTGGTCGGCCTTGGGAAGTCGACCCGGATGTGGTGGTTCCTCTTCCTGGTCAGCGTCGTCATGGTCGTCCCGAGCCGCGCCGCCATGCTCACCTGCCTAATCCCGCTCATACTCGGCGTCATCCTCTCGGGGCAGTTGGGAAGGGTACTGCCCGGGTTCGGGATCGGGCTCCTGATTCTCCTTGCCGCCTATGCCGCCGATCTCGAAATCGAGACGCCTGGGGGACGCAGCGTCGGCCCCGTGCAGATGGTGGAGAACGTGGAGAGCATCGTGGGCCGCAGCGAGGCCTCGAACCTCGACGGCACGAAGCTCTGGCGGCTGCGATGGTGGCAAAGCATCCGCGATTACACGTTCGGCGGCGATTACTTCTGGACGGGAAAGGGCTTCGGCGTGAACCTCGCGGAGGCGGACGGGTTCACGCTCGAGGCGGGTCCTTCTGCGCTGCGAAGTCCACATAACGCACATATGACGATTCTCAGCCGCACAGGCGTGCCCGGGCTCCTTCTGTGGACCGCGACCGGCCTGGCCTGGTTCGGCCTCCTTGCGCTCTCCGCCCTCCGGGCAAAGCTGGAAGGGCTTCACCAGTGGAGTGGGATATTCATCTGGATCCTGTGCTACGGGGCGGGAATCATCATCAATTCGTCATTCGATGTGGCGCTGGAAGGCCCCATGCTGGGCATCTGGTTCTGGTCGATCTTCGGCCTGGGCGTCGGCGCCATGATGATCTTCGCCGCCAGGGATAGGCTCTCGGCGGCCTGAAGGCACGCCGGAGAGGCTGGCGCTCCATCGCGCAGGACGGTTTCCACGCCTCCGGCTGTCTCTCCCGGCCGAGAGGGCGGGAGGGCCGGCCGAGTTCGTCGGCTTAGCGCCCCGGATCCGACCAGCGATTGTTCAGCAGCGTATTGAGCGTCGTGCAGGCCCAGTCGTATTCGGCCGAACCCGCAGCAGGCTTTTCCTTGCTGCAGATTTCCGCGAAGCGCCGCAGCGACGCGGGATCGCGCGTCACCGTCCCATGGAGGGAGGCCACATAGGCCTCGAGCGCGGCGACCTTGCCCGTGAGGCGCTTCACTTCTTCCGCGAGCACCTGCATGGCTTCCGCTGTGTCGGCGGGTAGTTCTCTCATGTTTTCCTCCCTTTTCAGGATGAAAGCAGATTGCCGCCTGCCTGTTCCAGACTTTTCTTCGGGTGAGCGCCAACGAAGCGGCCGAGTTCCCGGCGGGGGAGCGCTCGCTCTCCCGGATGATGGATCAACGCAGACCTTCAGGCCGAAGAATCGCACGACGCTGGCGACAATACATCTACAATCGAACGTACCATTAGGACGATTTGCCTTTAAGATTCTGAGATTTGCCCCCGCGGCGGGTTTGTAATTTTTTAGCTAGCGATTGAACGTGGACGGCTACGTTCTCGATTTGGGAGAGCCACGCGATGGTTGCTCCTTCCGACAAGATTTTTCCCCTCGGCGTCCTGATCGACTACTGGAACCTGCAGCCGGATATTCCCGGTTCGGGAAAGATCAGGATTTGCGTCAACAGCTACAAGTGCCGCAATCCGGCCTTCGGCGGGACCGTCAAGGAGGAGATGATCAAGGACGCCTTCCTAGGTGCGAGCAAGTGGAAGATCGTCGCCGAGGCGGGCGGGGCGAAAAAATACGTGGACGCATTTGTCGGGAAGGGATCTCCCGATACGATCACGACCGTCCTCGAGCTCGTTTACAAGTACAAGGACGACTTCCTGAAAGCGTATGGAAAATCTCAGACGGAGCCGTACAAATCCTGTGCCCGCATCCTCAAGGCTGATTCCTCCCCGGAAGCGATGTTGCAGGCCTTCTGCGACGCATTCATCGGGCTCGACTGCAACGGCTTCGTCGGGAACTTCGTTCAACGAGCCAATCACGCGCTGAAGCTGGAGGCATCGTCATCGATCAAGACCGGGTTCTACTCGGCCCGGAAGGCGGTTCGGAAGAGCCCGGAGGAGATCCGGGACCGCGATCTCGTGATCTGGTCGAATTTCCTCCACATCGCCGCCGTCGACCACGTCCAGCCGGAGACCGGGAGGGTGATGGTTGCCCAGTCCACGGCCGGCGGCCCCCAGGCGAACAACCACAAACCGGTTGCAGTCAATGGAGGGCTCTTCCGCTTCGACCCGCCGGCGACGCGGTTCGGCGGCCAAGTCTACATCCTCGATGTGGGATTATCGGAGCCGGCAAAGCAGGCCGTCTCTCCCTAGGCACCCGCTCGGCCCGCAACGCCGAGATAACGGTCGAGGGCCGCCCCATCCTGCAGGAGCGCCGCGCTGTTGGCGCGATGCGCGATCGCCCCCCGTTCGAGGATGACGGCCTCATCGGTCACACGCAGGATCTTTTGCGCGTGCTGCTCGACGATGATGGCTGACATGCCCTCCTCTCGTAGGATCCTCTGCAACGCCGCGAGCAATTCCTCGATGATGATGGGCGCGAGTCCCTCGGTCGGCTCGTCCAGCAGCATGAGCCTCGGATTGAGGACAAGCGCGCGACCGATCGCCAGCATCTGCTGCTCGCCACCCGACAGCTGGTTGCCCATGTTGGAGCGCCGCTCTCCCAGGCGCGGGAACAGGCGGTAGACGCGCTCGACGGTCCATGGTCCGGGACGAGCGACGGCCGTCATGTTCTCCTCGACAGTGAGCGAGCGGAAGATGTTTCGCTCCTGCGGCACCCAGCCGATCCCGGCCTCGGCTCTCCGTTCGGGGCCGAGCCGGGTGATGTCGCGGCCCGCAAGCACGATCGACCCGCCGCGATGGCGGGTCACGCCGATGATCGTGTTGAGAAGCGTCGTCTTGCCGACGCCGTTGCGGCCGAGGACGGCGAGAGAGCGCCCACCCTGGAGGCGAAGCTGGATACCGTCGATGACCACGGCCTCGCCGTAGCCGGCTCGGAGGCCATCGACGACCAGGAGGTCGTCGTTCAAAGGCCGCCCTCCCCGAGATAGACGGCCCGGACGCGGGGATCCGACGACACCTCGGCGACCGTACCCTCCGTGAAGAGGGCGCCATTCACCAGCACCGAGATGCGTTCGGCAAAGGAGAAGACGAGGTCCATGTCGTGCTCGATCAGCAGAACGGATACATCCCGCGGCAACCCAGCCACCACGGCCAGCAATTCCTGGCGCTCGGCTGCCGGCACGCCCGCCGCCGGCTCGTCAAGCAGCAGCACGCGCGGCCTCGCCGCGAAAGCCAGAGCAATCTCCAGGAGGCGCTGCTTCCCGTAAGGGAGGGTGGCGGTCCGCTCTTCCAGGACGCCGGTCAGGCCGAAACGCGCCGCCGCCTCCTCGATTTCGGCCATGATCGGGCCGCTCGCGCCGAGGCTGCGCCACCAATGCCAGCCGCCGCCGAGCCGCTCGGAGACGGCGAGGCCGATCGACTCGAGCGGAGTCAGGCCCGGGAAAAGCTGGTTGATCTGGAAAGTGCGAGCGAGGCCGCGTCGGACTCGGGCATCGGGCGACAGTCGCGTCACCTCCGCACCGTCGAGCAGCACCGAGCCGGCGGTCGGGGTGAGAACGCCCGTCAGGAGATTGATGAAGGTGGTCTTGCCGGCACCGTTCGGACCGATGAGCGCGTGACGCGCCCCCTTCTCGAGGCGGAAGCTCACGGCATCCGTCGCCGTGATGCCGCCGAAGCTCTTGCTCAGCCCGATGGTTTCGAGCGCGGCCGTCATGGCTTTCGCTCCCGCCCAGCCCAGGACCGGGACCGGCGGCCGAGCAGGCCGAGGCCGCCGCCGAGCAGATTGCCGAGGCCGGCACTGATCCGCTCGCGCCCGACGAGAACCAGGCAGACGAGGATAAGCCCGATCCAGAATAGCCAGTACTGCGGCGTGAGTGTCGCAAAGGCGTCCTGAAGGAGCTTGAAGACCACTGCGCCGATGAGCCCTCCATACAGGTAGCCGGCTCCGCCGATGACGAGCACGAGCAGCACGTCGGCCGAGCGGTGGAATTCGAGCACATCGAGCGAGACGAACTGGGTGGTCTGTGCCAGGAGCGCCCCGGCAACACCGGCATAGGCTGCCGAGAGGGTGTAGACGGCCACGAGGCGCCGGTTAGCCGGCACGCCGATTGCCCGCGCGCGCAGGGGATTGTCCCTGACCGCCATCAGCGAGAGGCCGAAAGGCGAGTACACGACCCGACGCGCGAGCAAAAACAAAAGAAAGAGGATTGCGAGCGTGTAGGCGTGGGCGACCCTGCCGAAAATGTCGAACTCGAAAAGGCCGAGGATGGGTCCCATCGACACGTCCTGGAGCCCATCGGCGCCGCCCGTCAGCCACGATACCTGGTTGGCGATCTCTCCGAACACCAAGGCGACCCCGAGCGTGACCATGAGCCGGGTGAGGTCCGCCCCCCGCAGGACCAGGAAGCTCGTGACAAATCCCGCGAGCGCTGCCGCGAGGGCCGACGCGCCGAGCCCGGCGAGCGGGTCGGAGATCCCATGCTTGGCGAGAAGGCCGGCCACATAGGCGCCAAGACCGAAGAAGGCCGCATGGCCGAGGGAGACGATGCCGGCATAGCCGAGGATGAGGTCGAGCGAGAGGGCGAAGAGTGCCAGGATCGCGATCTCGCTGGCGAGAAGGTGCTTGTCGCTCACCAGGAAGAGCGAGCCGAAGGCGGCGAGCCAGAAGACGGTCTCGGGCCAGCGCCAGCGGGAGCGATGCTGCAGGCCTCCCTCGACGGTCCCCGACAGCGGCATCGCCTCACCGAGCACGGGCGAAAAGCCCCTGCGGTCGCAGCACAAGCACGACGATCATGAGCGTGTAGATCACGAAGGCGCCGAAGGCGGGCACGTAGTATTTCCCGGCGACGTCCGCGATCCCGAGGATGAGCGAGGCTACGAAGGGCCCGACGATGCCGGACGTGCCTCCGACCGTCACCACGATCAGGAAGTAGATCATGAACTTGAGGGGGAAGGTCGGATCGAGGCCGAGGATCTCCGCCCCGAGCGCGCCGCCGAGCCCGGCAAGGCCGGATCCGACCGCGAAGGTGACGGCGAAGATCGCACCCACATTGATGCCGAGCCCGCATGCGACCCGAGGATCGTCCACGGCAGCCCGCAGGCGGCTTCCGAAACGGGTCTTCGTGAGCGTGAGTTGCAGGCCGACCACTAGGACCGCGCAGACGGCGATGATGAAGGAACGGTAGAGCCCAACCTGCACGCCGGCGACCTCCACGCGTCCCTGGAGCCAGGCCGGCAAGCGCATGAACTGCTGCTGCGAGCCGACGGAGTAGTCCACGCCCGCCACCGCCATGAAGGTGAGCCCGATCGAGAAGAGCACCTGGTCGAGATGCGAGCGGCCGTAGAGGTGGACGTAGAGCGTCCGCTCCAACAGGAGGCCGATGGCGCCTGGGATGAGGAACGCGAAGGGCAGCGTCGCGATGAACGGGACGCCCCAGCGGTTCAGCATGAGCGCGCTGACATAGCCCCCCGCCATGGCGAATGCGCCGTGGGCGAGGTTCACGAAATTCATCAGTCCCAGCGTCACGGCCAGCCCGCAGGCGAGCACGAAGAGCAGCATGCCGTAGGCGATGCCGTCGAACAGGATGGTCAGCACGGGACGCGCGAGACGGCGCGCCGGATGCGTCGCGCCAAGCTGGACATCACCCGGCGTCGGTTCAGTTCGACTTCGCGGCCTTCACGGGATCCTTGACGTCCGCGATGGTCTCGAACTCGACGTTGTAGAGTTCGCCCCCTACCCTCTCGACCTTGCGGACATAGACGTTCTGGACGATGTCTCGCGTCTTGGGGTCGATCGAGACGGGGCCGCGGGGGCTGGGCCAGCTGAGGCTCTTCATCGCGTCGACGAGCGCCTGGCCGCCCTGCCCGTTCGTCTTCTTAAGGCCCTCGTAGATCACATGCATGCCGTCGTAGCCGCCGACGGCCATGAAGTTCGGCCGCATGTTCGCGGCCTTCCGGAACTCGGCCACGAAGGCCTTGTTCTCCGGGCTATCATGCGCGGCCGAGTAATGATGGCTGGACACGACACCAAGCGCCACCTCGCCCATATCGTTGAGGATGTCGTCGTCCACGACATCCCCGGTCGAGATGAGCCGGATGCCGGACTTGTCGAGCCCGCGCTCGGCGAACTGCTTCATGAGCTGAGCGCCGACGCCCGACGGAACGAAGGTGAAGAGAGCGTCTGGCTTCGCATCCGCTGCCCGCTGCAGGAAGGGCGAAAAATCCGGATTGCGCAGCGGCACGCGGAGGTTCTCGACGGTGCCGCCGCCCTTGGCGAGGGTCTCCGAAAAGGCCTTTTCGGCGTCGATCCCCGGTCCGTAGTCGGAGACAAGCGTCACAACCTTCCTGAGCCCGTTCTTGGAGGCCCATTCCGCCATCGGGGTTGCGACCTGCGCGAGCGTGAAACCCGAGCGAACGATGAAAGGTGAGGCTTCGGTAATGGTCGAGGTGGCGGCGCACATCACGACGGCCGGCACCTTCGCCTGGGTGGCGAGCGGGGCTGCCGCCAGCGCAAGCGGCGTCAGGCCGAAGCCTGCGAGCACCGAGACCTTGTTGTTGACGATCAATTCCTGGGCGAGCCGCTTCGTCACGTCCGCCGTCCCGGTATCGTCCTTCAGGATGACCTGCACCTTGCGTCCGGCAACCGTGTCGCCATGCTGCTGCTGGTAGAGCTTCACGGCCGCCTCGACCTGGCGGCCCGTGGACGCGAAGGGTCCGCTCATCGGGAGGATCAGGCCGATCCTGATCGGCTCCTGCGCCCATGCGTTGCCGCTGGCCAGCGCGGCCGACAGCATCGCTGCGCCGGCCAAGAGCTTGCGCCTGTTCGTCATCCCGATCCCTCCCGGAACTTTGCACTTTCTTATCTTGGCGGCCGCTCGAAGCCGAGACGTTCGGAACGCGACTTTCGTCGCCGGACGAGTGCCGCCGCTTGCGCCTTCAGGCCTGCGGGATCCGGGCGCGTCCATAATAACCGTAGCGTCGGCGAGCTTCCGCCATGTCGTCCGGCGACAGCAGCACGGGCGAGCCGGCCTGAAGCGCCAGGATGTATTGGCGCGCCAGCATCTCCAGCAGGGAGGCCCCTTTCGCGGCCTCAGCCATGCTGCGGCCGACGCTGATCATGCCGTGGTTCGCGAGGAGACAGGCATTCCCCGTCCCCAGCATGTCGGCGGCGCCTCGCGCCAAGGCCGGCGACCCGAAATGTGCGTAGGGCGCGCAAGGGATCTCGTCCGTGCCGAAGAAGGCAACCATGTAGTGGAAGGCCGGCAGCGGCTGGCGCAGGCAGGACAGGGCCGTGCAGGCATCCGAGTGCGTGTGGACGATCGCCATCACGTCCGGCCTGGCCTCGTAGATCGCCGCGTGCATCGGCCATTCGCTGGACGGGATCCCCTCCCCTGCCACTTCTCCGTTCCGATCGATGAGGACGATCTGCTCCGGCTCGATGGACTGATCTGCTCCCGTCGGCGTGATCAGGATCCTGTCGCCTGCGCGTAGGCTCAGGTTGCCTGCGCTCAGAAGGAGTAGCCCTTCCGAAGCGAGGCGGCGATAGGCATACACCAGAGCGGCCCGCTTGCTCTCACCATCCTCGCTAACCATTGTGTCCTCCGGGACCGCACCCGCCGTGCGCTGGAAGCCTGCGCCTCTCTCGGCACGGAAGTCGAGATGCTGCACGCTAAACCTGTGGTCTCCGGTGCGCGCCGGCTTTCCGCAGCCGGCCGACTCATGATCGGTGGAACCATGCGGTACCGGCTGGGCATGAAGGACGATGGTTGGCTCGTCGTTGATACGGATCGACGGCGCGTCGCCCAGTTCGGCGGCCTCAAGCTCGAGGGACTCTCGGCCGAGGAGGCCCATATCGGCCTCGGCCTGATGGAGGCGTATGACCGGGGCGTCTCCGCCGCCTCGGAGCGGGCCCCACCGGCGGCCTCGGCGGAGCGCACCGCGCCGAATACGCTGCCGGCGTGATCATCTCCCAACGGCAGGGAGAAACGAAAACCTCAGCCAGGAACCAAGCTCGGCTTTGAGGGTTGGAGCCGCAACCGGCCCCGCTTTTGGGCTGGGACACCATCCTGGAGGGGATCAAGGGTCATTCTGTTGGGCGTGCACGCAAAGCGGGTTGCGCTTCCCAGCTTGAGGGCCCATGTATGGGAGGACCTCGATTCGACCCGGCGCAGGCTCGCCCCGGTCTCGAGGCATCTCAGCCTCCATCGATTTGAGGATCTTGTCATCCGCCCGACATCGAGTCGGGCCAATAATCATGCCGGCCATGGGAGCCGGTGCATAGGAACGACGTGCAGATTTCATTCATCAAAAGCGACCACCACCACCAGAAGAACGCAACAGACCGCTCACGCGGCGGCCCGAGCATTCCGGTCATTTCCGGAAAGCGGAGCAAGGGCTGGAAACCTCAACCCTCAGGCCTGACGCGCGACGAAACGCGCGATCTCGTCCTCGAGATGATCGGCTGACCCCGGCCGCACTCTGCTCGGCTACCGGCACTGTATAACAACCCTGGGACCCGCCCCGCGTCGCAGCCGACGCTGTCGGCGGGGTCCCGTCACACCCTCATTCCAGCCAGTCGTTGAAGCGGGTCGTCGAGAAGAGAGGGTTGTAGAACGGGTCGTCGTGGACGAGGGGGCGCCACCTCTCCCGGAAGCGCGCAGCCTCTTCCAGGAAGCGAACCCGCTTCGGGCCGTGGTCCTTGCCGCGACTGGCCGATTCCAGGTGCTTGAGGACGACCTGCGGGACGAGCAGGTTCTGGTAGCCTTTCGCCTGCAGTCGAAGGCAGAAGTCGACGTCGTTGAAGGCGACGGCAAACGCCTCGTCGAAACCTTCGACCTCCAGGAACTTGCGGCGATCGACAGCGAGGCAGGCTCCCGTCACGGCGGAGACCTCGTGGACGGCCTTCATCCTCAACAGATGCCCGTAATGCCCCTGTACCGGCATGTTGCGATCGCGGTGCCCGGCTTCGCCGCCCATGCCGATACTCACACCCGCATGCTGGATCCGCTCGTCCTCATAGAGCAGGAGCGCACCGACCCCTCCGACCTCCGGCTGCAGCGCCCAGCCGCCCAGCCGGGTCAACCAGTCGCCCTGCTCGACCTCGCAGTCGTTGTTCAGCAGCAGAATTACGTCTCCCCTCGCGGCGGCGGCACCGCTGTTCACGAGCCTCGAGAAGTTGAACACACCCGGATCGCGGACGACAGTGAATCCCTTAGCGGTCTCCAGGCCGGCCAGGTACTTTATGGAATCCGGGCTCGTCGAGCCGTTGTCTACGACGATGACTTCGTAGGGATAGGTCCGATCCGTCGCCGCCGAGATGGTGTCGATCGCGCGGCGCAGCAGTTCCACCCTGTCCCGCGTCGGGATGACGATGGACACGAGGGGCGCAGGCGGGGCCGGGTTGCGCGCAAGTCCGGGGGTGGGCAGCTCCTTGATAAGGCGTGGCTGTTCCGACTCGGTTCTCAGCAGGACGCGTTTGAGGTGCCCGAATGCGACGCGCGGCCTACGCCGCCCGGCCGCTACCAGCGCCGCCCACCACGGGTGGGTGTCGTCGGCGTCCACCAGCTGGGCCGCCTCCGCGAGCACGTCGGCCCGAAACAGGCACAAGCGGCCGACATAGTCGACCTGCTCGAGGAAGATCGGGCTCCAGTCGGGCTTCAGCTGCGGATAGAGCCGCCCGTCCCACCGGTCGACCTCGGCGCTGTCCGAATAGAGCACCTCGAGTGTCGGATTGGCCTGAAGGTAGTGCCTCAGCAGCAGGATTGCCTTGGGGTCGAGAATGTCGCCGACCCTGAGCAGGCCGACCCACCGGCACGTTGAGCGCAAGGCGAGACCGAGCACGATCCGATCGGCAGCCCCGTTCTCCGCAATTGGAACGAGCTCCACGCATTCCCGAAGCCCAAGCCGCCCGACTTCCGCCCCCACCGATGCCGCCCGATCGGGCCGAAGCGCGATGGTCAGGCGAAATGCCCGATCGTGCTGCGCGGCCAGGGAGTTGAGGGTGCGCGATAGTCCAGCCGCGCCTTCTGCCGCCACGCTCATGACAAAGGCGAGCTCGCCGATATCAGGAACGCCCGCACACAGCGCCGCGTCCAGACCATCCGGCTCCAGCTTCCGCTCCCGCTCGGCGGCAAAGGCGGCGAAGGCGGGGGTTCGCCTGAGGTCGAGCGCGGTGCGGGCCATCACGGCGCGCTGCCTCATTCCGCGAAACCGGCTCAGCAGGTAATGGGGAATGCGAGACGGATGGCGCGTGAAAACCCGCAAGGCGACCGCAAAATCTCCTAAACCGACCAGGCGGTCGACGCGGATGTCCTGCCCTGCACCGAGGGGGGCAAAGATATCCACGCTCACGAGGTCGGCCGGCGCGAGGCCGATCCAGCGCGCACGTCCGAAAGTTGCCGCGGGCAAGAGGCAATCCTGCGCCGCGCCGCCCGAGCGACGGAAGCGCAGAAGTGGCCGCACGGGCTGGCCGACGAAACTCTGGCTGAATTCGATCCGGATCCACCTGGACCGCAAGCTAGATGCGTCCGCGAGGCAGAAAACGGTCCTCATCGGGCCCGATGTGGGAGAAGGAGAAATGGGGAGACTCGTTCCGATCGAACTGAACTGGCTTCAAAGGCGGACGCTTCTCTGAGCCACAGACATCAGCCCCGTGCGCACGCCCCGGTCAGGAATCCGCGTCGAAAGAGGCTACTTTCAAGCCGGTCAGGGCGGAGACTGGGCGCTGCTCATTGTCTTTCCTTGTACCTTACAGCCGATCGAAGGCCAATTCGCCGCGAGGCAAATCAGGGTTGCAGTACAGTTAGCTCGCGACCGGGTGGCAGAGCTTTCGAGGCCGGCGCGTCCGGCCCCCCCTTTCTGCCACGCTGCGCCGCAACTTGGACGCAAATCCAGCGTAGCCGAACCGGTCGGTTTGGAGCCGGGGGCTTCAGCCAGGATCGAGCTCGGCCATGGGCCGAGGTGACATCTGAGCTTGAGCCGGTCTAAGGATCAGCCACGGACGCTCTGGAAAGGCGAACGACCTTCGAATGCCACAGCTTGAGTACAAGACCCGCTCCGGTGTCGGCCTGACGGAGGAAGGGCGCGCTCGGGGTGCACTCTCGCTCTTGAAGGGCCGGATTGCTGCCCTGCGCCCCGCCTCCTCCGTGGTCCCGCGGCCTATTGCTCGCGGAACCCAGCGCACCCGCAGGAAATCCTGGCTGTTCCGAGCGATGGTCATAGCTCCGACCATTGCGGCCGCCATCTACCTGTTTGCCATCGCCTCGGACCAGTACATCTCCGAGGCGCGCTTCGTCGTTCGGAACGCCCAGAAGCAAGGCGGCTCTGGTATCGGCGCCCTCCTGCAGAACGCCGGGGTGAGTGGTGTCCGGGATGAGGCGTATCCGGTCATCGACTTTCTGAAATCGCGGGACGCAGTCCGAGAACTGGAGCAGAAGGTTCCGCTTCGAGAGATGTTGAGCCGCCCCGGCGCCGACTTCCTCGCACGCTTTCCGTCCTTCTACTCGGAAGGGACATTCGAGGAGCTCTATGAACACCTGTCGAGCATCCTGACCGTCACGCACGATGCGACGACCGGCATCACGACGCTCAAGGTGCGGGCGTTCGCGCCCAGCGACTCGCAGCGCATTGCCGAGGCGCTGATCGAGTCGAGCGAGCAACTGGTCAATCGAATGAACGAGCGCTCGCTGCAGGACGCGGTCGGCCTGGCGACCAAGCAATTGGTCAAGGCGGAGCAGCGCTCCGCTGCAGCTCAGCAGGCAATCACCGCGTATCAGATCAAGGCCGGGCTGGTGGACACTGCGTCGACCGCCAAGACCTACCTGGAGCTGATCGGCGGCCTCGAAAAGGAACTTGCGGCCACCAGGACCCAGATCTCGCAAACGCGTTCCGTCTCGCCGAACAACCCCGGTATACAGGCGCTGCTCGACAAGGAGGCGGCCCTCTCCAAACAGATCACGGCCGAGCGGAGCAAACTCCTGGGGGCCGATGGGTCTCTGGTCGGGAGCTTCGCCGAATTCCAGCGGCTGACGCTCGAGGCGGAGTTCGCCGCGAAGGCCTTGCTGGCCACGAATACCTTGCTCGAGTCAGCCCGGATGGAGGCTCTGCGCAAGCAGTTGTACCTGGAGCGGGTGGTCGAGCCGAACACAGCCGATTCGTCGCGCTATCCGCGCCGGTTGCTAGCGATCCTGACCATCTTCGGAACCCTGTTCCTCGCCTATGGGATCGTTCGCCTCCTGATCGTGAATGCACGCGAGCACGCCAGCTAAGGCGCGAGCGGCAGTGTCATTTCAGGAAGGGACATGATCCGGGTCGACTCCCTCGTGAAGGAGTACAAGACGGGGCACACGTTCAAACGCGTGCTCGACAACGTGAACTTCGACGTCCGCCCAGGCGAGCGCGTGGCTGTCCTCGGGCGGAACGGGGCCGGAAAGTCCACGCTCGTGCGGATCATCGGGGGCGTCGAATATCCGACCAGCGGCCGGATCGACCGACAGATGTCGCTATCGTGGCCTCTCGGGCTGAGCGGTGGGTTCCAGGGAAGCCTGACCGGCCTCGACAACGTCCGATTCATCGCCCGGATCTACGACAAGGACTATCGTGAGGTCCGCGACTACGTTGAAGAGTTCTCCGAACTGGGGAAATACCTGCAGGCGCCGGTCAAGACCTATTCATCCGGCATGCGGGCCCGGCTCGCCTTCGGGCTGTCGCTCGCGATCGATTTCGACTGCTACCTGATCGACGAAGTCATCTTCGTTGGCGACCAGCGCTTTCATCGGAAGTGCCGCTACGAGATCTTCGAGAGGCGGCCCGACCGCGCCCTCCTCCTGGTCAGCCACGACGCCGGGATCATCAATGAGTACTGCACCAGCGCTGTCGTCCTACATCAAGGGAAGTCGAAGACCTTTTTTGACCTCCAGCTCGCCATCGATGTCTACAACGCGCTGTGAAGATGCGGGTGCAACAACCTAGCGCCGCTGTTGAGCGCAGACGTGGACACGCCGGGCGCGCAAGGGTCATCGAACCGTTGAGATCGCGCTGCGGAAGCGAGGGATTCCCTCTTATGGCAGCCAAGAGCACCAAGCCATGCAGAGCGTAGCGAAACCGTCGCCAATCCAACTTGCCCGCGAGCAGATGCGCGTCATAGACGCGCTGATGGTCCGAGAGATCTACACGCGCTTCGGACGAGAAAACATTGGGTTTCTCTGGATCATCGTAGAACCCGCCATGTTCTGCTTGGGCGTTGTCGCCCTCTGGTCAGCGATCAAGCACTCTGGCCACGAAGAGACCGCGATCGTGCCCTTCGTGATCACGGGCTACATGCCGCTGCTGTTTTTCCGCCACCTCTGCGGCAAACTGATGCGGTGCATGCAGGCCAACGGCGCTCTCCTCTATCACCGCCAAGTCAAGGTCATTTCGCTTTATCTCGCGAGGATAGGGGTCGAATTTTTGGGGACAACGGCATCGTTCGCTGTGGTCATGTTCATGTTTTACATGGCTGGCCTCGCCGAAGCCCCCCATGATCTTTCCCTGATGCTGGGCGGATGGCTGATGTATTGCTGGTTCGGCGCATCCTTTGCCATGCTGATCGGCGCTCTCGCGGAGCGGTCCGAGGTCGTCGAAAAAATCTGGAGCCCAGCAAGCTATATATCGATCCCGTTTTCCGGGACATTCTACATGCTTTATTGGATGCCCGACGAGCTGCGGCGAGTGCTCGAATGGTCGCCCCAGGTGAACGGCGTCGAAATGCTTAGAAGCGGATACTTCGGACCTGGCATCCCGACCTACTATTATCCTGCCTACACGCTTTTGTGCTGCGCCATCCTCACCTTTGTAGGGCTCTATCTCGTCTCCCGAGCTCGCGAGCACATCGAGATCGAGTAGCGGCTACGGCAGCCGCTTATCGGGACATCGCACAACCCAACGCTGCAGGAAGCAGGTACGGTCCGGCCAGCCGGCCGGACCGCGAGAACGTGGGGCGGTGGATCTCCCCGTCACTTCAATCTGGGAACATCCATGACTGCGCTTCGGCCCCTCGTTGCCTTGATCAGCGCCCTTGCGGCCGCGCAGATCGCCATGCACTCCGCCGCCAGCGCACAGACCTCTTCCGGATACGCCACCGAGGCCCGGACCGGCCCGCTTCCGGAGCCTCGTCGACTTGCGCTTCAGGGAGGTGCCGAGAAGGCGCGAAACCCAGATGGCCGAGGTCTCTCTCAGGAACACAGACCGCCGCCGATCGACGCGGTGAATGCTGGAGCTCTATGCGCCGCGAGCCCGGACAGAGACGAAGCCGTTTGCCTGCAGCGAGCGCTGGACGCGGCCTGTGCCGGCTCGAATGCTCGCGGCGGGAACGTCGTTTATCTGCCGCCCGGCACATACACGATCACCAGCACTGTGACCGTGCATTGCGACGGAGTGCGCATTGTTGGCGCCGGGATCGGCCATCGGGACAGCGCCCAGCGCGGGACGGCGCTGCGGTGCTCGGTGACAAGCGGGCCCTGCATTCGATTCGCGAAGCGCGGGAGCAAGAACTACTCCTACGGAGGGGGGATCGAGCATCTGAGTTTCGTCAACCCAGTGGAGCAAGGCTCGGGGACCGCCGTCTCGCTCCAGGTCGAGCATGCGCAGAACTTCCACGCTCAGAACCTTTATTTCTGGGCGCCCTTCCAGGCGATCAAGGTGATCGCAGGCGCGCACAACACCTTCTACGCAATCCACATGGAGGCCGTGCTCCCCGGAGGAACCGGCATCGAAGTGACCGGCGCGTTCGCCGGCGGCAGCATCGAGGCGAGCCAGGCGACCCGGAACGATACGACCACCTTCCAGGACATCTTCATGAGCGCCGGTGGTGTCGTCACCCCCTCAGCCAAGCACCCGACCTGCCTCGCGATCCGCGACTTTGCAGCCACGACCGTCGTACGGAGCCTGCAATGTCTGAATCCCCACGACGGGGTCGTGATCTCTTGCGCGCCCGGAGCGACGATCGACGCATGTCCGGCGTTCATGGATTTCCGCGACCTCGAGATCGACTTTGCACACGGGCGCAACCTCGTCGCGTCAGACTTCCAGTCCCTCAAATGCTTCGGCTGCTACTTCCACGGCTCCGAGAGCACGATCGAGAACGTCGCGCTATTCAATCGGCATTACAATGCAAGCTGGTCCGCGCAGTTCATCGGCGGGAAGGCTGACGGCGCCCTCGGAACCTGCTTCGCGAGTCAGGTCGGGGCGACGGTTGTGCAAGGGATGGACATCCATAACTGCAATCGCGGCGGGGCCGGCGCTGCGGGCCTGACGCTTTTTGGGCCCCGCCCTGACGCCGAGGACGCGACCGGGAACAACGTGATTGTTGGGAACACCTTTTGTCGGTTCCGGGGTGCGGCCCCGACCCGGATGGGGGCAATCACGATCAGGCCCGGCGTTGAAGCGACGACCGTAGTGGCGAACGTGTTCGCGGATTGCGCCGCGGGCGTGGCAGGAGCAGGCCCGGAAGCGAACCATCAAGTGGGCCTCAACGCTGGGCCGTAGGGCATCCCTGCTACCCCATCGGAGATCTGCTCCTCTCGACCCGCCTCGAAGCCGAGTCCGCGGTAGAGACCCGCAACCCGCTCGCGATATCGATCGGTGCTGAACTTCTCGGCCTGAAGCTCGCCGCGCCTCGACAACTCGCGGCACAGATCATCGTCCGACGCCAGAGCCACGAGTCCCGCCCGAATGGCGGAGACGTCTGTGGGATCCACCAAGACGGCAGCATCGCCGGCGACCTCTGGCAGGGAGGCAGCATTGGAGGTGAGGACCGGCGTACCGAGGAGCATGGCTTCCAGCACCGGAAGTCCAAAACCTTCGTAGAGGGACGGAAAGGTCACGGCACGTGCTCCCTTGATGAGGCTCACAAGAACCTCGTAGGGCGCGTAGGATATCGGCTTGAGCTTGGGACGCGGCCGCCGTCCGGTCACCCCGCGGCGCTGAAACCACTTGTCGTTTATGATCCGAAGTTCGTGATCGTTCTGCCATCCTGAAGAACTGACGATCACCAGCGGAAGATCCAAACCAGATGAAAGGAACGCCTGCAGCAGGCGACCGACATTCTTCTTGGGCTCGATCGCACCGTAGAAGAGGAAATACCCTCCCGGTTCGAGCCCAAACAGGCCTCCGATTTCGTTGGCAACCTCGTCGGAGGTTTTGCTCCGGAGATGCAGGGGAATGTCGACGGCCTGGTACGTATTTGTCACCCGGCTCTCCGGAACCTTCAGCAGGCGGATGATGTCCTGCTTCGAGGCTTCCGACACCGTGACGATATGATCGGCCGTCCTGGCGATCTCCCGATGAAGCTTCAGAAAATACTCCTTGTCGTCCAGCGTGGTGTAGGGGAGGCGCAATGGGACGAGATCATGAACCGTGTAGACGTTTGCCGCCTGCGGAAGCCGGAGCGGCGTCGAGAAGGTAAAATGCGCGATATCGGGGCGGTCCTGCATGCGCACTTCCGACAGGCGTCCATGCGCAAGAAAACTGGACCGAGCGAAGTCGAAGATGCGCTCACCCACCTGGATCTCGTCAAGGACGGGCAGGCGCTCACGGATCGGCCCCGTGGCGACATGACCGCTCGGCGTGGCGTCGGTCAGCGTAAGGCGCCTGTACATTCCAAGCCGCGCTTGAGCCCAGGTCAGCGCTCGATCGAACTTCCTTCGGCGCTCCTTCCGCCCTTCGAAAAGGGCGACTTCTCGCAACATAGGATCGGTCGGCACTGGGCAGGGCAGAGCGTAGGCAATCGAAACGCGATAGCCAATCTGCTTCGCCGTGGCCGCCAAATTCCGGGTGTACGTGGCTATGCCCGTACCCGTGGCCAACGACAGATTCAGACCGTCGTAAAGGATCTTAGAGGGCATTCAGATCCATTCGGCGCTAACCCGAACCCTGTCAACCGAATGCTCCTCCGCGAGCGGTAGCTTATACCCCGAAATTGCCAATACTTAGGGTTGCAACTCTGGGCTAACATCTTTGCGCCTCAAAAAGGCCTTCTTACGACCGCCCAGCCTCTTCGTTCCACGAGCCGCAAATACGCTCCAGGCTTTCTCCCGGGGAGGAAATTTGTAGGATCGCTTCGCGACGCAGCTAGCGCTCGTAAACGGTTCTGCTAAAAGCTGCCGCTCGCCCCGCCCGCGAACCTCCATCAGCATGCGGCCGCTCGTCCGGCGCGCCGGATTGAAAATGCGATCACATTCGAGATGCAGGGTCCTGTACGTGAGCGACTCGCTCGGTACGCCCATCCACCCTCGGGGCATTTTCAACTACAGCGTTTCGGTCCTGGAAATCCTCCGGTCGCTTGGGATGGAGGTGACCCTCGCCGTCGAAGGCACGCCTGGCTACGGCGGGTACGGCATACGGGGCCGGATGGCGGAGGATCTCGCGCGGATCGCTCCTCGGGCCCTGGACTCGATGCGGCTGGCTGAAATTTACCGCTATTTCAGCGGGAGCCGGTTCAGCCACAGGTTCGAATACCGCCAACGCGCCATGCGTGTCCTGGCCAAGCATGCCGCAGGCCTTGTCGCCGTGGCGCAGAGGCAGCTTGCGACGGTGAAACCCGCGCGGCCTACCTTGGTGCCCAATGAGACCTCGCTCCTAAGCGAAGTGCCGAAGGCTGCGGAACATCTCCTTCTGGCCGATCAGCTGCTCGTGGTGGATGAACTCTACTCGGCCTCGATGCTCCGCGCCGTCAACCGCACGGGCCCGGTGCCCCTCGATGCGACGGGTTACGATATCGTGCTCGTCGATACGCCTCACTACGTCGAGATAACTGGCGCTCGCCGGGACCAGATCATCTCCGTTGTCCACGACCTCATTCCTCTCCAAGATGTTCAGATGTCGAGCGACTGGCGGCTGCTCTTCCAGAGCAAGCTGGACGTGACACTGAAGAACTCAGGCCACCTCATATTCGTGTCCGAAGCCACGCGCGACACGTTCAACAACCTCTTTCCCGAGCGAGCCAATACCCCCAACACCATTCTGTATCCTGCGATTAGGTCTGGACTTCTTGCGTCAGCGGAGGAGCCTGCCGAGCGAGGCTCAGAGTATCTGGAGACAATTGGTACGCGGATCAGAACGTCCAGAATCGAACGAAACGCCGACCAGATTTCGGATTCGGCCCTGATCGCGCTCGCCCTCGGGCAAGTCAGCAAAGCCGACCTGCGCGCCTCGCTCACGATCGGCAGTGACTGGGATCCTTCGCTCCCATTCTTCGCAACCGCCGTGTCCGACGAACCGCGCAAGAACATCGCCATCTTCGTGGAGGCAGCGGAGGCGCTCCGCGGGCTCGCAAACCTTGTGGTGATGGGTCAGGTCGATGGCAATCGTTACATGGGGCATCAGCCGGAGCGCTATCCCAACCTGCACTTTACGGGATACGTCACCGAGACCGAGAAGCTGAACGTCATCCGGGGCTCTACCGGGCTGATTTTCCCGAGTTTCTCAGAAGGCTTCGGAATTCCGGTCGTGGAGGGCGCAGTCTTCGGGCGGCCGGTGATCTGCTCCGACATTCCGGTCTTCCGGGAGATCACCGGCGGGCTGGCGGTCTACATCGACCCCCACCGTCCTGATGAACTCGTCAGCGCCGTGCGCGACATCATCAGCAACCCGGACGAGGCAACCGCGCGCGCCGCGCCGCTGCAAGCCCTGTGCCTCTCGCGCTACCGCCAATCCGCGATGGCAGAGCGTCTGAAACAGACGCTCGTCACGATGGGACGGCTCAAGGAACTGGACCAAGCTGCCTAACCCTCAGGCGGGCTCTCAATCGAGGTCGAGGATGAAGACGAGACGTCCCAAGGTGCTGCTGGTCAGCCAGAACCTTGGAACTCCCGGCGTGCGGAGCGCTTGGCGTGAGTACAGCGTTGCACTCCTCGAAAGCCTCAAGGCGCTTGGGGCCGAGATCACACTCGTGGTCGAGCGGAGTGCAGAGTACGAGGACGCAGCGTATTCGGGACCTAGCGCTTCCGCGGCTCAGAACGCGGCCCGCCTGAGTTCGGTCTACCGGTACCTCAGCACCGGATCGTTCGAGCCAACTCTGTTCTACCAGGGCCGGCTCTCCCGGATGCTCGCGCTGAAGGCACCGGCTGTGCTGGCTGTCCACGCTCGGCTAAGCCAGCGCCGCGACGATGCGGGGCAGGCTCCGATCTGGAACGAAGCCTCCGAGCTTACCGGAATCCCGGAGCGCCTCGATCACCTGAGATCGGCCGACCGCTTCCTCTTCCTCAAGTCCTTCTACTCCTCCGCCAGCCTGCGGGCGGTCTACGGAACCGGTCCGGCCGAGATCGACGCGCAGGGCTATGACGCTGCGATCACCGACGGGCTCTTTCCCGTCCGTTTCAGGAATATTCCCGCCGGCTCGGTCGTGACGATCATCCACGACCTGTCGACGCTCGAGGCTCCGAGTACCCCTGCGAAGCTTCGCCGCATCACGGGGCAGGCTCTTCTCACTCTCGCGGATCAGAGGGGCGCCGTCGCCTTCGCGTCGCCAAGCGTCCAAGCGCAGTTTGGGCGCTTTGGGGCCGCCATCCCGGTAACCCGCTCTGTCCCGCTCGGGCCTCTTGCCTCCAACCGCTTGCTGAAAATCGCAGCGGAGCCGCCCGTGTTCGAACGCAGCAAACTCCTCGCGCGAGCCGATCTCGCGGCCGAATCCGCCAATCTTTCAGAGATGCGCGCTTCAAAGGTCGTGCGGCATCTTCTGCCTGAGCTCTTCGAGGATGGATCCAGGGAAGAACGAGCAGGCTCGCGCAAGTGGGATCCCACCCTGCCCTACTTTGTGCTCGTGTGGCCTCCAGAACGGCAGGTCGATCTGGGCCTGTCCGAGAAGCTGGCTTCAAAGGCGGAAGGCCGCGCGAACCTGATCGTCCTCCGCGCACCCGGCCATCGCTCAGCCCACCTCAACCTGTACTGCCCGGACGTCCGTTCGGAACAGGAGCGGCTTGCCCTGCTCGCGGGAGGCAGCGCTCTCGTCTACCCGGAGCGGACCGGTTCAGGGCCGGCGATCCTCGAGGGCGTTGCCCTGGGGGTCCCGGTGATCTGTCCCGACCTGCCCCTTCATCGCGAGTTCGCACCGAACGCCGTCTTCTACGACGGCCCGGCAGACGGCCCGCTGCTCTCGGAGATCGTCCGGGTGCTGGACGCGCCGACAGTAAAAGGTGCTACCGCTTCAGGGCCGCTGCGCGATCCCGATGCGTTCGCCCGAACGTATCGCGCAGAGCCCAGTGCACGGCTCCAGGAGCTGCTCGGAGCGAACTCGACCTGATTCCGAGCGAGTGTCTAAACCACGGGTCGTCGGTGGACGACGCCTGTCATCGAGTGGACTCGTAGCCGGTGGCGGCGCTCTGGTCAGCAGCCGCTGCGCGACGCGGCCAATCAGGGCGTATCACGACACGACAGGGGCAAGCGCCTAGCTCGATAGAGGCTCTTCGACGAGCGGCGCGACGATGGGCTGCGTGTCCGGCTCGGCCACCGAGAACTCCACGTACCCCAGAGACAAGGTCCCATCGAACACGCCCCGCTGGGAGGAGAACCGCACCTCGACCGGCGCCGAAGCGTCCTCGTGCTTGAACTCGACGACCATGTCGCGACGGCCCGGGACCTCGATGTTGAACGTAGCTTGAGCCAACGTGTTGGTGCCGAACCCGGCAGTGACCTCGATCCCAAAGGTCTGGCCCACCAGTTGTTCGGCGAAAGCGACGACGGTCCGCGCGCGCCAGATCCCGCGAGGCAGATAGGCGTACGGACCATAGAAGAGGATGCGGGCCCGCCCGGTGGCGTCGATCGCGCGATCGACAGGCGCGCCATCTCGTGTGGCATCATTGAACAGGAGCCGAGAGGTCAGGACGGATCGCGGTCGAACGCCCTCCCGAAGCCCGTCGAAGCTTCGCAGCACCGCCCGTACGGTCGCGTCCAGCTCTCGGTTCTGCTCCGATTGGCTCTCCGGGCCCGAAATCTCGCTTTCCGAGCGGACCGATCCCAGAGAGAGATCCCGCAGGCCGAGCCTGCTGCCGACGAATTTCAGCAGTTCCTCAGTGGCTTGCGGCGCGGCGGCATCGATCGTCTGGCAGATGCCGCTTGCTTGCGGCTCGACGAAGCTCGCCAGCCTCATCATCACGGTCCGCGTGCCGTCGAGGAGGCTTTCATGACCGGCGACGAAGGCCATCGGGTCGGCATGCAGATAGGCAAAGGCAGCACCTGACCTTTCGAGAACGCGAGCCCAGTCTTGAGCGGCATAAGCCACCAAAACGAGCGAATGCGTTGCTTGAGTCGAGATGGCGTGCGCTGCCACGCCGACGAGATCGTCGACTTCGACAACATCAGTCGGGGTACCAGCCGATGTCAGCGCGGCCGCTACGTCGTGAAGCATGTTGCGGACCTGCGGCACGGGCAGGCCCAACACGACAACGAGCATGAAAGGGTTCGAGTTGATGAGTAACGGTCCGATCCGCGTAAAGGACCGGGCAGGCTGCGGCAAGCTCTTAGCAACTCGCCTGAGCCTCGACGGCGAGCAGCTGACATGCGGGATGGCCTTGCAGGGGAGCGAGGCGGCCCAGCACGCCCCTTCGGAGCGCTCGCTCATCGCCGGCCAAGCCAGAGCGGCCGAGCAGCCAGTTCCTCGTTCTCTGCGGTCAGGCGGCGCTCCGCAGGGCGGCCTTTACCTGCCCGTAGGCGCGTCGCCAGACGGGGACAGCCAGTTCTTCGATTAGCCTCGCGACCTCCTGGCGGGCGGCCGCGAGTTCCCGCTCTTCGGCCGAGATGCGCTCCCGCAGATGATCATTCTCCTGACCGGCCGCCGTGAGCTCTCGCTCCGCAGCCGAGATGCGCTCTCGTAGGTCGTCGTTGTCCCGACGAGCAGCGGCGAGCTCCCGCTGCGCGGTGGACAGGCATTCCCTGAGGTGCTCCTTCTCGTGGTAGTAAGCTGCCTTGAGGTAGTCGTCGGCGCGGTAGAGGAAGGCCGATTTCAGTTCGGGGTGCTCGGGCGCTACGTAGAAGCGATTCAAGTCGTCCGTCAGGACGAACTCGTAGCCGGCGGCCGTAAGGATCGGCTCCCAGCTCTCGTAAGATGGGGCTGACGTCAACGGCTCCGTTGCCTCGACAAGGACGATCCAGGGTCGCCAGCGTGTGAAATCCGCGCCCTTCAGGGCGGCCTCCTCGCCACCCTCGCAGTCCACCTTCAGGAAGTGGACTGGACGGTCCTTGACATGCTCCTCACAGATCGACGCCAGGGTTCTGCACTCGACCGAGTAGGACACCCTCTCGCGGCCTTCGGCTTCGGCGGCAGAGGCATATTTGCTGTTGGAGGTGGACAGGCCCGTGCCGACGATCTCGTGGAACGTCGTCTCGCCGGGGGCGTCCCAGGCTGCTGCCCGAATGTTGATGTCGCGGGGCCGGTCACGCTCGAACAGCGCAAAGGCCGCTGGGGTGGGCTCGATGTTGATGCCGCTCCACCCGTGATCGTAGAAGAGCTTCGTCACGGAATCGACCTCCGGATGAAACCCTCCGACGTCGATATACAGGCCATCCTGTACGCGCCCCGAGAGAGCACGCCACAGCAGCACGTCTTCGTAGATCTGCGCGTAGGAGAAGAGCACCTAGAGCCTCTTCGCTTGGACCTCTTGAACTAGCAGCGGGGACTCTCGAGGCGCAACCGCCAACGCGAGGGGAATTGGTCTAACAATACCATCGCAAGACGGAGCGCGCTCAACGGAACGACCGTTGAGACTTCGTACAAATCCCCCGACCTAACCGGCGAGCAGCCTGATGCCGCCCTGTTTTCTTAGATTGTTCTTATGATTCTGGGCTCCGCAACAAAGCTGCTCAGAGTGCGCCAGGGGGCAGTGAAGCCCCGGGTCGGGCGGCTTGATGTCGGCCGCGCCTTGCCTTTTGCTTCCCGGGTTGGCCCAGCTTCCGAAATCTCGCGCAGCGGCCATACTGCACCGCGGAGGCAGGGTTCATGTGGCAGCCGGCGAGTCTCTACCCCGATCCGGCGATCGAGATCCTGGACGACAGCTTCCTCAAGTACCGGGTCTTCAGCGCCGCCGTGGAGCGGCTCGCGACCGGGTTTCGCTGGGCCGAGGGGCCGGTCTGGTTCGGGGATCAGCGGCAGCTGATCTGGAGCGACATTCCCAACGACCGGATGATGCGGTGGGACGAGGAGACCGGCGCAGTCTCCGTTTTCCGCAAGCCCTCCAACTGGAGCAACGGCAACACCCGCGACCGTCAGGGCCGTCTCGTCACTTGCGAGCACGGGCGCCGGGTGACCCGTACGGAATATGACGGCTCGATCACCGTGCTGGCCGACAGCTTCGACGGAAAGCGGCTGAACTCTCCGAACGACGTCGTCGTGAAGTCCGATGGCTCGATCTGGTTCACGGATCCGGTCTTCGGCATCCTCGGCAACTACGAGGGGCGGGTCGCTTCTCCCGAATTGCCGCAGAACGTCTATCGGATCGACGGCGAGACGGGTGAGCTGACCGTCGTCGCCGAGGATCTGCGCGGCCCGAACGGCCTCGCCTTCTCGCCGGACGAGAGCGTCTTCTACCTCGTCGACTCTCGCGCCACTCCGCACCGGCGGATCCTCGCCTACGACGTGACGGAGGGCGGGCGCGCCATAACCAACAAGCGCACCTTCATCGACGCGGGGCCGGGCGGTACGCCCGACGGCTTCCGGGTCGATGTCGACGGCAACCTCTGGTGCGGCTGGGGCATGGGCTCGCCCGAACTCGACGGCGTGATGATCTTCAACCCGGACGGGCGACTGATCGGCCGTATCCGGCTGCCCGAACGTTGCGCCAATGTCTGCTTCGGCGGGCCGATGCGGAACCGGCTCTTCATGGCGGCGAGCCAATCCGTCTACGCCCTCTATGTGAACACCCAGGGCGTCGCCGGAGGCTGAACCCCGCCGACCATTCCCCGTTGTTGCTCCGCAGCTTCTCGACGAAGCTGAACGGGAGGAGCAGATGAGCGACAGTCGGTTTCCATCCATGACGGCGCTGCTCGGGCTTCTGGCCATGGCCGGCTATCAGAACCGGGACAAGATCGCCGAGATGCTGGGCAGCCTTGGCGGGCATGGCGGATCGCCCCAAGGCCAAGGCGGGCAACCGAACCAGGGTAGCCAAGCAGGACAGGCTGGCGGTCTCGGCGGGCTCCTCGGAGGATTGCTAGGGGGCGGCGAGCAAACGCAGGCAGCGCCGGGCGGAGGAGGCGGCTATGGCGGAAATCCGGGCGGCTTCCTCGGGAGCGGGCTGAACGAGTTGCGCGACCGCTTCGCCGAGGCCGGACAGCGTGATGCGGTGGAGTCCTGGGTCGGAACCGGACCGAACCGCGAGATCGCCGAGAACGAACTCGAGCAGGCGATCGGCACCGATGTCCTGCAAGCCCTCTCGCAGCGGACGGGCCTGTCCCGCGAGGAACTCCTCGCACGGCTCACGCGCGCGCTGCCGGACGCGGTCGATCGTTACACGCCGGACGGGCGGGTCCCGGGCTAGCGACCATCACGGGCGGGCCACTAAGTGAGAGTGGCCCGCATCCGCCGATCCGGCTAACCTTCCGGCCCAGGGCCAGGCATAGGCCGAAGGGACGGGTGGGAGTCGGGATGTCCAAGGGTTTGCGCAAGGGGCTCACGAGCTACGGCGATGCGGGCTTCTCGCTGTTCCTGCGCAAGGCCTTCATCAAGGCAATGGGCTATTCCGACGACGCGCTCGAGCGACCGATCGTCGGAATCACGGATACCTATTCCGACTACAATCCCTGCCACGGCAACGTGCCGCAGCTCGTGGAGGCGGTGAAGCGCGGCGTCATGCTGGCCGGCGCGATGCCCATGGTCTTTCCGACCATCTCCATCCACGAGAGCTTCGCGCATCCGACCTCGATGTACCTGCGCAACCTGATGGCGATGGACACCGAGG
>JAFAEL010000209.1 GCA_023423995.1 Pseudomonadota bacterium
CACCGTGTGCGGGAGGTCCGGGCGAGAGCGCCCGCGGGTTCCGACACTCACTTCCGGCATCCGATCCGCCCGTCGGAGCGGTGCCGCCCGACCTCCCGCACCACCCTCTCGGGATCCCCGAGGGGAAGTCTCGGCGTGGGCGGATGACAGATGCCTCGCCAGCCCACCGTGCTTCCGCTAACGATCGTCCCAAAACATCGGAGGACGCTCGTGAGGAAGTCTGTTTTGGCCGCGGCTCTGCTCGCGGCGTCGGCGGCGGCTGCCCAGGCCCAGGTTTCGGACGATGTGGTCCGGATCGGCGTCCTGTCCGACATGTCGAGCTGGGGCAAGGACAATGCCGGCCCGGGCTCCGCGGAAGGCGCCCGGATGGCCATCGAGGAGATGGGTGGGCAGGTGCTCGGCAAGAAGGTCGAGCTCGTGATCGCCGATCACCAGATGAAGACGGATATCGGCGCGCAGGTCGCCCGCTCGTGGTTCGACGAAGGCAAGGTCGACGCGATCGCAGACGTGACGAACTCCGCCATCGCCATCGCGGTCCACAATCTCGCCCGCGACAAGAACCGGGTGGCGCTGCTCTCGGCCCCGGGGGCCAGCAGCCTGACGGACAAGCTCTGCAGCCCGAACACGGTGCATTTCACCTACGACACCTATTCGCTCGCCAAGGTGACGAGCCAGGCGCTGGCCGCCGAGGGCGCCAAGAGCTGGTACTTCGTGACGGCCGACTACGCCTTCGGGCACGGGCTCGAGGCGGATGCGACGCGCTTCATCAAGGAGGCGAAGGGCGAGATCCGGGGCGGCATCAAGCACCCGACCGGCACCTCCGACTTCTCCTCCTTCGTGCTGCAGGCGCAGGGCTCGAAGGCCGACGTCGTGGTCTTCGCCAATGCCGGCGCCGATACCCAGAACGGCCTCAAGCAGGCGGGCGAGTTCGGCCTCGTGCAGGGCGGCCAGAAGCTCGCCGGCCTCCTCATGTACGAGACCGACATCCACGCGGTCGGGCTCGCGAACGCCCAGGGCACGTATCTCACGACCGCCTCGTACTGGAACATGAACGACGCGACGCGGGCCTGGTCGAGGAAGTTCTTCGAGCGGATGGGCTTCATGCCGACCATGAACCAGGTCGGGGCCTACGGCGCGGTGCTGCATTACCTGAAGGCGGTGAAAGCTGCCGGC
This sequence comes from Pseudomonadota bacterium, assembly GCA_023423995.1. GTDB lineage: Bacteria > Pseudomonadota > Alphaproteobacteria > Rhizobiales > Beijerinckiaceae > Enterovirga. The sequence goes on from JAFAEL010000209.1 coordinate 1,174, forward strand.
ACCGACGAGGCGAAGGCCGTGATGGCCAAGATGCGCGAGCTGCCCATCGAGGACGCGTTCATCAAGAACGCGCGCCTCCGGGCAGACGGCCGCGTGATGCGCGACATGTATCTCGCCCGCGTGAAGTCGCCGGCAGAGTCGAAGGAGCCCTGGGACTACCTGGAGATCGTCCGCACCGTGAAGGCCGAGGACGCCTACCGGCCGGAGAGCGAGTCGGAGTGTCCGCTGCTGAAGAAGTGACGGGGCCGGGTCGGCAACCCACGCCTTCGGTCCCGATCGAGAGAAGCGACCCGGCGTGTCGGGTCGATCTCACCGGACGTTAAGCGATCCCGGATATACGGCCCGTCCTGGTAGGCCATCCGGCCGCGCGGCAGGACTGGAGGCGATGAACGCCAGGCAGCAGGGCCAACCGGACAGGTTCGCGCGGCTCGCCGCTATGGGCCCGACCCTGATCCTGTGTGCGGTCGGCATCCTTCTGCCGAACGCCCTGTCGCTGATCTCGTTCGCGGCCGGGATCGGCGTTCCGCCGCGGACGGCGGCGATCGTCGCCTATGCGGCCGTGGTGCTGGTCTCGCGTCTCGTCCCGTTCAGGGCGACCCTCGTGCTGTTCCTGGCCGTCGTCGCCTATGACGTGATCTCCACGATCGCCCTGGCCTTCGGCCTCGCGCCGCAGGAGATCGTCACGGCGCTTCACCTGCTGGTCGCCCTGAAGCCGCTCGCCTCGCCCCTCTACCTGGCGCTCGGTGCCGGGCTGGCCCTCCTGCTGGCGGCGAACCTCTTCGCGCTCAGGGAATTCCGCAGCGGCATGCGTCGCGGGAACCCCGTTGCGCTGGCCGGGGCGGCCTTGCTCCTCGCGGGCGTCGATGTCGTCGCCAATACCTCGCCGCACTACGAGTTCGGCACGCTCTATGCCGCCGGCAAGCCGATGGAATCGGCCGTGGAAGATTCGGGTTTCCGGCGCGGTGTCACGGCCGGACGCGACCGGCATGCCCTTCTCGTGCTCGTCGAGGCGCTCGGGCGCTTCGCCGATCCCGCCCACCAGACGCTTCTTCTCAAGCCCTTCGATGCCCCCGCCCTGCGCGACCGCTTCGACGTGAGTTTTGGCGAGACGACCTATTACGGCTCCACCACCGCGGCCGAAATGCGCGAGCTCTGCGGCACCAGGGCGCCATATCAGGACGTCATGGACGGCGAGACCTTCGACTGCTTGCCCGAACAGCTTGCGAGGCGCGGCTACCGCACCCTCGCGCTTCACAACTTCACGGAAGCCTTCTTCGACCGGCGCGAATGGTATCCGGGCCTGGGCTTCCAGGACGGGATCTTCGGCGAGGATCTCGGCCCGCGGTTTGCGGCGCGGTGCGGCGGGCCGTTCCGCGGCCCCTGCGACCGCGACGTGGTGGCCGTCATCGCGCAGGAACTGCGTCAGGCCACGACTCCGACCTTCGCGTATTGGCTGACCTTCAGCACGCATGTCCCGATCGCGCCCGGGGAGGGCACGCCGCGGCTCGGCTGCGAGGCCGACGGCGGGCCCATCGGCCACGTCGAGGTCTGTCAGATGACGGAGCTGTGGCTCGACGTCTTCGAAGGGATCGCCCGGATGGCCGCCGAGCTGCCGCCGACGGAGATCCTCATCGTCGGGGACCATGCCCCGCCGCTCTGGTCCAGGGCGGGTCGAGGGCTCTTCTCCCCCGGCAAGGTCTCCTGGATCCGCCTCACGCCGAAGAGCGGCCGGGGAGGGGCCCCCGCGGGTTCGGCTCGAGCGCAACGATAGGCATCCTGCCCCGAGCGCCGCGCGCCTCCCTGAGGACGAGCATGAGCAGGGCGGTCAGGAGAAGCGGCGTGACAGGGAGGGGGATCAGGAGATTGATGCTGCGCGCCGCCCCGGGCAGCAGCCAGGCGACCGCCAGCGTCGTCTTCAGCCAGGGCCGGAACCCGTGCTCCTGCCCATATGAAACGATCAGGGCCATCGCCGCGCCGAGCACGACCATGTCGTAGTCGAGCACGTAGGGCGTGACGAGGAGCGTACCGAGGAGCAGGCCCGCTCCCTTGAGCCGCATATCAACGGGCCGCCGCCAGAGAGCGACGCAGAACGCCGTCACCAGGGCGGAATAAACGCCCTGAAGCGCATAGGCCGGGGAGGTCGCGCTCCCCCAGAGCCGAGCCCAGGCGAACACGCTCTGAAACTTCTCGAAGCCGGCCCCGCCATTCGCGAGCACGATCGCCTGCGTCGTCCCGAGCGAGCGGACGAACGCCGCCCATGTCCCCGCGCCGAAGACGCCGATGCTGAGAGCGAGCAACACGACGAGGGTGGCGGCCGCGGCCGCGAAGGCGCGCCAGTAGCCGCCGACCGCAAGGAAGACGGGGATCAGCAGACCGAGCTGCGGCTTGAACGCGAGCGCCCCGAACAACACGCCCGCCAGGATCTCCCGGCGGGGAAGGGCGAGGACGCCCCCGAGGAGGAGCGCTGCGGTGAGAAGGCCGGTCTGGCCATGCGCCAGGCACAGGAACACGGCCGGGCATCCGAGCGCGACGAGCGCCGCCAGCCGAGTGCTCAGGACGCGGCGATAGGCCAGGAAGGCCAAGAACAGGCTGGCGCCCTGCCAAAGGAAGAGCGCAGGCAGGTAGTCGAACCGGGCGAGGGCAGCCGCGAGCAGCAGAAAGATCGGCGGGTAGTTCCAGGGGAAGAAGAGCTCGGTGCCGAGCAGGTTCAGCTGGATGTCCCGAAGGGCGGTCCAGTCGTAGGCCTCTGCCGCGCGGCCCTGAGCCGCGAGCCATCCTGCCGACCAGAAGCTGGCAAAGTCTGTTCCGAGCGGCCGTCCGAGGGGGTCGAGGACGCCGTTGGCGCCCAATACGCCGGCTGCCGCCGCCAGGGCCGAGATCGCGAGAGCTGTGCCCGACGCAACCGCCATCAGGCGGGCAGTCAGCCACGAGCCCTCGGCGTATCGCAAAGGGAGACTTGCCGCGCGCCCCATCCCGGTGAGATGCGGCCCTCTGCCTTAACGTCCGCTTTCCGCCGGAGCGGAACACCGGAAGATGCCTCCCTACATCTTGCCCACTTCGCGCAAGTGCTCGACGTTGCAAGGCAACGAATCAGGGGAATGTCGGATGAAGGCAGGTTTCGTCGGCTTGGTTTTTCTCGCCGCAACGCTCGGCGTCGGTGCGGCGGGCGCCCAGACGCCTTCGCCGAACCTGCCGACCCCGGCAACGCCGGGCCCGAACCCCGGAGCGGCCGCGACCGATGCGGTGACGAGCCCGACCAAGCCCACCGAGACGGCGCCCGCCGCCGGGGCAGGCGCCACGCCCGGCGATGCCTCTCCCGGGACCCGCGCGCCGGTTGCGCCGCCTGCCGTCGTGCCGCCGGTTCCGCCGCAGCCCGGCCCGACCGGCGCCATGAGCCCGGCCGAGATGCGGGAGCTCCTGGACGCCTCGCGCGCCACCGCGAAGGCCACCCGCGAAGCCGTCGAATACGGCCGCGTGGTGCCGGACATCCTGCAGCAGATCCTGGCAAAGCTGGACAAGATCGAGGACAAGCTCGACAAGGTCGAGAATGCCGTGAAGGCTCAACGGAACCGGCGCTGACGCTCCGGCACCCTGCCTAAGGCCAAGTTGACGCGGCACGGGGCTTGCCCGAACGTGCCGGGGCGCCATCCGGCGCTTCCGGAGTGCTCCGTTCGCCATGCCATCGTTCCGCCTTCCGCTTGCGGCGGCCGCCTTCGCGCTGGCCGCCACCTCCGCTGGCGCTCAGCAGCTCGCACCCTCGCCGACGCTCGACGCCATCAAGGCCCGTGGCCATCTCGAATGCGGCGTCCATCTCGGTCTGCCCGGCTTCTCCTTCGCCAATGACAAGGGCGAGTGGTCCGGGATCGACGTCGATTACTGCCGGGCGCTCGCGGCCGCGATCCTGGGCGACGCTACCAAGGTGAAGTTCACGCCGACCTCGGTGCAGCAGCGCTGGCCGGTGCTGCAATCGGGGCAGGTCGACCTCCTGTCGCGCAACACGACGATCACCTTCACCCGGAACGCGACCCTCGGCGTGAACTTCCAGGGCATCAACTTCTACGAGGGCCAGACCTTCGTGGTCCGCAAGGGCACCGCGAAGGTGCCAAAGGATCTCGATGGCGCGTCGGTCTGCGTTGCGGCCGGCTCCACGGAAGAGAAGAACGCCGCCGACTGGGCGAAGGAGAACGGGATCAAGGTCTCGATCATCAACTTCCAGAAGAACGACGACGCCATCGCGGCCTACGATGCCGGGCGCTGCGACGCCTATACGGCCGGCATCGGCGCCCTCGCCGGGCAGCGCATCAAGCTGAAGGAGCCGGACAACAACATCGTCATGACGGAGACGATCTCGAACGACCCGCAGGGCCCGACCACCCGCTGGGGCGACGAGCGCTACCAGTTGGTCGTGCGCTGGGTGCTCAACGGCATGATCGCCGCCGAGGCGCTTGGCGTCACGTCCAAGAACGTCGACGAGATGAAGGCGAAGTCGCAGAATGCGGAAGTTCGCCGCCTGCTCGGGGTCGATGGCGGGTTCGGGGCCATGATGGGCCTGTCGAACGACTGGATGTACAACGCCATCAAGCAGGTCGGGAATTACGGCGAGAGCTACGAGCGCACGGTCGGCATGGGCTCGCCCCTGAAGCTCGCTCGCGGCAAGAACGAGCTCTGGACGAAGGGCGGCCTGCTCTTCACGTCGCCGTTCCAATAGGCGAACGGCGTGTGGGCGACGAGGAGACCTCAGCTCGCCCGACACCGGGACCAGGCAAGACAGCCCGCAATGAGCGGCGAAAGCTCTTTGCGGCTTGGCTCAACACCTTGGCGAGCGCGACCGTCACCGTCGGCGTGCTCGCGCCTGCTGCAGGTATACTGTATGGATTCAGCGTGCCGGGGGCAGACCGTGGAGCTTGGCTCTTGCTTGCGATCGCCTCGGCTTGGCTTCTCGCAGGAGCCATCCTACATCTTTTTGGAAGAAGGATCCTCGGAGGCATCGAGGAATGACCTGGGAACTCGCCTACGCTGTGTTTGGGGCGCCCCTGCTCCTCGTGGTGTTCGGCTTCGTGATGCTTCGCGTCACCCGCTTCCTCGAGCGACGGGAGCGTCGGACGTACGACGATGCTGGTCGTCCACGGATCGCTGGCGGGCCGGCGCGCTGAGTCTGGCGCTACGAGCTGAGCCGCCAGATCGGGCGAACTTGACGCTCGCCTTCCCCGGTCTCGAGCCGAGATGAACCTCGCCACCTTCCTGCGCGACCGGAAGGTTCGCGATGTCATCGCCCAGGCGGCGGTCGCGATCGGCCTGGTCGCGCTCCTCGTCTATTTCGTCCGCAACGCCTCGGAGAACATGGTCAAGGCCGGCATCGCGTCCGGCTTCGACTTCCTCTGGCGGCAGGCCGGGATAGACGTGCCGTTCCAGCTCACGGGCTACACCTCGGCCTCGTCCAATCTCGGCCTCCTCTGGGCCGGGATCGTCAACACGCTGCTCATCTCGGCGGTGTCGATCGTCGCCGCGACGGTCCTGGGCTTTCTGGTCGGCGTCGCGCGGCTCTCCCGCAACCCGCTGCTGTCCGGGATCGCGGGCGCCTATGTCGAGTTCGCCCGCAACATCCCGCTGCTGTTCTTCGTGCTGATCTGGTATTTCGGCGTGGTCGCCTCCCTGCCGGCGCCGCGCGGCTCGGTCAGCCTGTTCGGGATCGCGTTCCTGAACAATCGCGGGCTCACGATCCCGCTTCCGAACGAGACTGGACCCTTCGGCTATGCGCTGCTTGTGCTGGCGCTCGGAATTGCCGCGCAGCTCGCCATCCAAGGCTGGGCCCGCCGTCGCCAGGAGCGCACCGGAAGGGCCTTCCCGGTCTGGCGCAGCGGCTTCCTCCTGGTTCTCGCCGTTCCGGCCCTGGCCTTCCTGGCGGCCTCGCTCTCGACGGAATGGGACGTCCCGGCACTCCGCGGCTTCAATTACCGCGGCGGCTTCGTGCTCGTTCCCGAATTCGTCGCGCTCTTTGCGGCGCTGACCACCTACACGGCCGCCTTCATCGCCGAGATCGTCCGGGCCGGCATCCTCGCCGTGCCGAAGGGTCAGATCGAGGCCGCGAAGGCGGTGGGGCTGTCGCCGAACCAGACGCTCCGGCTCGTGACCGTGCCGCAGGCCCTGCGCGTCATGGTGCCTCCGATGACGAGCCAGTACCTGAACGTCGTCAAGAACTCGTCCTTCGGGGCCGCGATCGCCTATCCCGACGTCGTCAGCCTCTTCATGGGCTCGGCGCTGAACAATACGGGCCAAGCCATCGAGATCATCGCGATCACGCTCGCCCTCTATCTGGCGATCAGCCTCGCGGTGTCGGCCTTCATGAACTGGTACAACGCCCGCATCGCCCTGGTGACGCGATGAGCCGGGAGTTCAGCCAGGGCCTGGTGCCGATCGGGGGCGCGACGGCGGAGATCGCGTCCGACGACCGGATGACCGTCCTGCCCGGCGGCGCCCGCGGCAGGGGGCTCGCCCGCCGGCTGCTCGAGACGCGACTCTATGCCAAGCGCCTCGTCGGCACGCCGCTCGATGCCGCCATCACGGCGATCTGCGCCGTGCTTCTCGTCTGGGCGGCCATTCCCCTCCTGCGCTGGGCCGTGCTCGACGCGACATTCACGGGGACCACCCGCAACGACTGCACGGGCACGGGCGCCTGCTGGGTCTTCATCCGGGCCCGCTTCAGCCAGTTCATGTACGGCTTCTATCCGGCCGAGGAGCGCTGGCGCGTCGACCTTGCCGGCATCATCCTGGTTGCCGCCTCGGCGCTCCTCGCCTGGCCGGGCCTGCCGCGGCGGCGGGCGGCCGTGGTTGCGGCACTCATCGTCCTGCCTCCGCTCGGCATCTGGCTCCTCTATGGCGGCCTGGGCTTGCGGATCGTGGAGACGCGGGAATGGGGCGGGCTGATGCTCACCGCCTTCCTGTCCATCTATGCTGCGATCATCGCGGTTCCGCTCGGCATATTGCTGGCGCTCGGCCGAGCTTCCCGCCTGCCCGTGATTCGGCTGATCTCGACGATATTCATCGAGTTCTGGCGCGGCGTGCCCATCATTGCCGTCATCTTCCTGGCGTCGCTGCTGCTGCCCCTGATCCTGCCGAACGGCGCCGGCATCGACAGGCTGGCCCGGGCCGTGATCGGTCTCGGCCTCTGCATCGCGGCCTACATGGCGGAGGCGGTACGCGGCGGGCTGCAGGCCATCCCGCCCGGCCAGGCGGAGGCCGCCTCGGCGCTCGGTCTGGGCTATTGGCGCACCACGGGGCTGATCGTCCTGCCCCAGGCCCTGCGCATCTCGCTCCCGGCGCTCACCAACGAGTTCATCGCGCTGGTCAAGAACACTTCCCTGGTGCTGATCGTGTCGATCTTCGATCTGCTCGGGATCGCCCAGGCGGCACTCGCCGATCCGGCCTGGGTCGGGAAGACCTGGGAGGCCTACGCCTTCGCGGGGCTGATCTACTGGGTGGCGTGTTTCGGGCTTTCCCGCTGGAGCCGCCGGATCGAACTCAAGGCAGCTCGTGAAGTCCGCTGAGCGACTCGGCATCTGCGTCGATGCCCGGCCGCACGGGGACGCTTGGCCGCATCCCGCCATGACGTTTCCCGGCGAACGTCCTTCATCGTACGCCGTTGAGGCAAGGGGCCGCGTTTGGGATCCGGAGATCGGATTCCGACCCGTTCCGTTTCGCTTCTCTTTATCTCCTCGTGCTCCCGCCTGCCGGTATCGGACTCCAAGATCTGAATAGGTGCTCATGACTCCTGCGAGCCAATCCGAGCCCCAGCCGCTGCTTTCGGTTTTCGATGCCGTGACCATCATGGTCGGCATCGTCGTCGGGATCGGCATCTTCAAGACGCCGTCGCTCGTCGCCAGCAATGTCGACAGCGAGATCGCCTTCCTGGCGATCTGGGCATTCGGTGGACTCGTCACGCTCGTCGGCGCGCTCACCTATGCCGAGCTCGCGGCAGCGCATCCGCATGCCGGTGGCGAGTACCACTTCCTGGCTCGCGCCTATGGCAAGCCCGTTGCCATGCTTTTCGGCTGGGCCCGCGCCTCGGTAATCCAGACCGGCGCGATCGCGGCGGTCGCCTTCGTCCTCGGCGACTATGCGAACCAGCTCCTGCCACTCGGCCCGTACGGGCCGGCCCTCTACGCGGTGCTGTCGGTCGTCGTGTTCACGGGCCTCAACGTCGTGGGGACGCTGCAGAGCAAGACCTTGCAGATCGTCATCACGTTCGTCGAGGTCGGCCTCGTCGTCGCCCTCATCGTCTTCGGCCTCCTGGGTTGGGGTGCCACGCCGCCGGCGCCCGCGGAGAGCGCGGAGGCGAGCGGCGCGTCGGCAGCCCTCGGCATGGCGCTGATCTTCGTCCTCCTCACCTATGGGGGGTGGAACGAGGCGGCTTACCTGTCCGGCGAGCTTCGCGATCCGGGCCGGAACATGGTCCGGGTCCTGGTGATCGGCACGGCCATCCTGTGCGCCCTCTACGTGCTTGCGAACATGGCGCTGCTCGCCATCCTCGGCCTCGACGGCCTCCGGCAATCGAGCGCGGTCGCGGCCGACATGATGCGCCTCGTCGCGGGCGAGCCTGGGGCGGCGATCGTCAGCGTGGCCGTCGTGGTCGCGGCGCTCTCGACCCTGAACGCAACGATCTTCACGGGCGCGCGGGTCTATTTCGCCATGGCGCGCGATCTGACGTTGCTGCCGCGCGTGGGGAATTGGGACGAACGGGGGCGAGCGCCGGCAAATGGCCTCATCCTGCAGGGCGCGGTTGCCGTCGCGCTGATCGCGTTGGGGGCGGCGACGCGAAACGGCTTCCAGGCCATGGTGGACTACACGGCTCCCGTGTTCTGGGCCTTCATGCTCCTGGTGGGCCTTGCCGTGATCATCCTGCGCTGGCGTGAGCCCGGCCGCGTCCTGCCGTTCCGCGTTCCGCTCTATCCGGTGACGCCGATCCTGTTCTGCCTCAGCTGCGTCTACATGCTGCACGCGAGTGTGGTCTACACGGGCGTCGGTGCCCTCGTCGGGCTCCTGGTCGTTGCCGCCGGAACGCCGCTGCTGCTGTTCCGGCGCCGCGAGCTCACCTCTGGCCGCGGCAGGTTCGAGCCGTCGTCGACCTCGACAGACCGCGCCTCGGCAGCGGCGGCTGGCATCGGCGACTGACCTCGCCCTAACCCTCTGAAAGGAGTTTGCGATGAGAGCGATCAGGACTTGGGCGGCTGCCTGCGTGATCTCCCTGGCAGCGCTGGGCACGGCGGCGGCGCAGGTAGCGACGGCAGAGAAACCGGCCGCTCCCTCGGCCTACGTGCCGCAATCCGGACAGGCCGGTAAGGACGTCGTCTGGGTCCCGTCGCCCCAGGCGCTCGTCGACCGCATGCTCGACATGGGCGGAGCCACGAAGGAAGACTACCTGATCGACCTCGGCTCAGGCGACGGCCGCACCGTCATAACGGCCGCCAAGCGGGGGATCCGAGCACTCGGCGTCGAGTACAACCCCGACCTCGTGGCGCTTTCGCTCAAGGCTGCCGAGGAGGCAGGCGTCAGCGACAGGGCAAAGTTCATCCAGGGCGACATCTTCGAGACGAATTTCTCCGAAGCGACGCTGCTGACGCTGTTCCTCCTGCCCGACCTCAACCTCCGCCTTCGCCCGACCATTCTGGAGATGAAGCCGGGGACGAGGGTGGTCTCGAACACCTTCACGATGGGCGACTGGAACCCCGACCAGAGCATCGATGCGGGTGGGGACTGCACGAGTTTCTGCCGCGCCCACAAGTGGGTCGTGCCGGCCAAGGTCGGCGGGACCTGGCGTCTCCCGGACGGCTCCGAGATGAAGCTGACGCAGAAGTACCAGACCTTTACGGGGACCTTCACCTCCGGCGGCAAGGAGGTTGCGGTTCGCGATGGACGGCTGGACGGGACCGCGATCTCGTTCTCCGTCGGCGATGCCCGCTACGCCGGCCAGGTGAACGGCACCCGGATCGAGGCGACCTCGCCGGACGGCAAGAGCCAGAGCTGGACAGGCGTGCTCAGCGGCACTTGATGGGGCTTTCCGTGCAGCCCGGTTCGGCAGGAAGCGAGCGCAGCCAAAGCGCCCGCCACGCTTCCGCCGACTGGGTCGGCCTGGATTGATCGCGGCTGACCCGCCTCCCTGCCGATGCAGCGAGGCGAGCGTCACGCAAGTCGCTCGCGCCTCAGCCAGGGATTCGGGCTAGCGACGCCCGCGCATTCCGCCTCGTCCGCCGTAGCCGCCCCGATAGCCGACCGCGCCGCCGCGATAGGCTCCCCCGCGGTAGTGGGCGACGCGCGGGCCGCCACGGTAATACCCACCTCGCCCGTAGTAGCGGCCCCGGCCGTAGTAGCGCGCTCCGTAGTAGCGCCCGCCATAATACCCATATCGGCGGGCCGGGCCTCCATAATAGCCGTACCCGCCATAGTAGTTCGGCCGACAGTAGCCGTAGACGTTGCGATGAAAGCCGGGGCCGCACCCCTGGGCGGCCGATGCGCTCGCGACTCCGATCCTGCCTTGCTCGAGCGAGCCCATCGCGAGCAGCCCGAACAGCGCCCCCGCCGCGAGGGCCATGAGCCTCGATGCTCTCATCTGCTTTCCTCCCATGTGATCATCCCGGCGCGGTGCGCCGGCGTCTCACCCCAAACCGGGAGCGCAGGTCGGCCTTCGTCGCTTGATCGGTCGGGTCGAGATCAGGGAGCGGGCAGCGCCTTCCATCGGCCAAGCTGGCCTGCGGCCGGCAGCTCGTCTCATTGAGGGGATGTTAGGGAGCGGGGTGGTCGGGAGATTACGCGCCCGGATCGAGTTCACGGCGCGTGACGAAAACGGGCTTGATCGCCGCTAGAAGGGTTCCTCTCTCTCAGAGGGCGGGTTCAACGCACCGGGGGTCGAGCGTCTCGGGCGCGATGGGGGCTTTCGGCGCAGGATCGGTGGCCGCTTTCGGCGTCCAAGCCTCGAGCGGGAAGCGGCGATCCGGGTTGGCGCCCTCTCGCTGCGTGCCGAGCACGTCGCGGAGGAATTCCATCCCCTGCGGATCGGCGCTCAGTGCCTCAGCGTTCAGTACGGGCATCGCAGGCCTCCTGGCGACTCGGAATGGAGAACGCGACACGTCTGTCGACACAACTCCGACGGGCAGTCTTCGTTCACCCATCGTTTCAGGACGATGTCGGTTAATGTGTCACAGTGGAACAACGTTCCGGGTGTACCCCTTCAGCGCTCAGGCCTACTCGAACGCGACGACCAGCGTCGGCCTGATCTCGGGCTGGACGTGCACCGACGGCGCGCCTGTCGCGATGACGAGGGCGGCTGCCAGCACGGCGCTCAATCCCGCGAGCTTAAACATTCCGAACATCTGCCTCTCCTGTGATTCTTCTCTGTTCTCTGGGAGAGACCATCGCGGTTCGGGGGACGGCCTACGGTGCGGGCCCGCACATGGCGGCCCACGCGATCCGAGTGCCGCAACGATGTCGTGGCGGGCGCGCCCTCGAAACGCTATCTCAGGGCCATGAGCTCCATGCCCCCCGTCGGGCCGAGCGACCAGGTCTTCCTGGTCGACGGCTCCTCCTTCATGTTCCGCGCCTACTTCCAGTCGATGAACCAGGACCGGAAGTACAACACCCGGCCCGGCGACGGTCTCCCGACCGGGGCAGTGCGGCTCTTCACGACCAAGCTGATGCAGTTCATCCGGGATGGGGCCTGCGGCATCAAGCCGACGCATCTTGCGATCATCTTCGACAAGACGGAGCAATCCTTCCGGAAGGAGATCTACGCCGACTACAAGGCGCATCGCCCGGATCCGCCCTCTGAGCTCGTGCCGCAGTTCCGGCTCATGCGCGATGCTGTGCGCGCCTTCGGACTGATCCCCATCGAGCAGGATCGCTACGAGGCGGACGACATCATCGCGACCTATGCCTGCCAGGCCTCCGCGGCGGGCGCCGAGGTCCTGATCGTCTCGTCCGACAAGGACCTGATGCAGGTCGTGAGACCGGGCGTGACCTTCTACGACTTCGAGAGCGGCATTCCCGGAAAACCCGGCTATCGGCCCGAGCGCCGGCTGGACCGGGATGGCGTCATCGAGAAATTCGGCGTGCCGCCGGATCTCGTGCCCGACGTCCAGGCGCTGATCGGGGATCCGACGGACAACGTGCCGGGCGTGCCGGGCATCGGCGTGAAGACGGCGTCCCAGCTCATCACCGAATACGGCAGCCTCGAGGAGCTGCTCGACCGCGTGCAGGAGATCAAGCAGCCGAAGCGGCGCGAGGCCCTGGTCGAAAATGCCGAGAAGGCCCGGGTCTCCAAACGGCTCGTCACGCTGGATTGCTCCACGCCGGTGGTGGTTCCGATCGCGGATACGCGCCTCGGCGAGTTCGACGCAAAGCGCCTGGTGGCCTTCACCAAGGCCCTGAATTTCACGACCATCACCAAGCGCGTCGCGGATCTGTACGGCGTCGATCCGGCACAGATCGAACCCGACAGCGATCTCTCGCGTCCGTGGGATCCGACGAGCGGGCGCTGGTTCCACGAAACCGATGGCGGGGAGGCGGCCGCATCATCGGGCGCGAGCGAGGGCGAGACCAAGGTCGCGGCAGCGGGCTCTCCGGGACCGCTCTCCGCCAAGCCCGCCGCGGCCGCGAACGGGGCGATGAGGCCGGAGGCGCTCGTCGCCTCACGCCGCGCAGAGGCGGCCGCGCAGCCCTGCGACCGAACCAAATTCCTGACGCTCCGGACGATCGAGGATCTCGAACGCTGGACGGCCGCCGCTCGCGAGAACGCCGTGATCGCGATCGACGTCGAGACCTCGCTGCCGGACCCGATGCAGTCGGAGATCGTCGGCATCTCGCTCGGCCTGGAACCCGGCATGTCGGCCTACCTGCCGCTGCGCCACCGCGCCGTGGACGGGAACGGGAGCGAGAGCCTGTTCGAGAACGGGCTGCTCGGGGACCAGCTCCCCTTCGAGAAGGCGTTGGCGCTCCTGAAGCCGGTTCTCGAGGACGAGGCCATCCTGAAGCTCGGGCAGAACCTCAAGCACGACTGGCTCGTGCTGAAGCGGCACGGGGTCGAGATGGCGCCGCTCGAGGACACGATGCTGATGTCCTACGCCCTGGACGTCGGAAAGCCGAACCTGTCGGGACACTCGCTGGAGCAGCTCGCGCGCGTCTACCTGCAGCACGACTGCATGCCGCTCGAGGAGCTTACCGGGAAGGGCCGCAAGGCGGTGCCGTTCGGTGCCATCGATCCGGATCAGGCGAGGGAATACGCGGCCGAGGGACCTGACCTGGCGCTCCGGCTGTGGCGGGTGCTGAAGCCGCGGCTCGCGCCGGAGCACAAGACCACCGTCTACGAGACGCTCGAGCGTCCCATGATCGCGACCCTCGCCCGCATGGAAGAGCGGGGAATCCTCATCGACCGGGATATGCTGTCACGGATGTCGGGCGACTTCGCCCAGACGATCGCGCGTGTCGAGGACGAGGTCTTCGAGATCGCGGGAGAGCGCTTCACCATCGGCAGCCCAAAGCAGCTGGCCGACATCCTGTTCGGGAAATTCGGCCTGCCGGGGGCCCGGAAAACCGCGACCGGGCAATGGTCGACCGGGGCGCGCCTGCTGGAGGACCTCGCCGACAGCTCCGACCACCCGCTGCCGCGCAAGATCCTCGAATGGCGACAGCTGACCAAGCTCAAGAGCTATACGGACGCGCTGCCCACCTACGTGAACCCCGAAACGGGACGCGTGCACACGTCCTACGCGCTCGCGGCGACGACGACGGGGCGGCTTTCATCCGCCGACCCCAATCTTCAGAATATCCCGATCCGCACCGAGGAGGGGCGCAAGATCCGCACCGCCTTCGTGCCGGCGCCGGGCCACAAGCTCATCTCGGCTGACTATTCCCAGATCGAGCTCAGGCTTCTCGCCGATATCGCCGACATCCCGCAGCTGAAGAAGGCCTTTGCGGACGGGATCGACATTCACGCGACGACGGCGTCGGAGATGTTCGGCGTTCCCGTCGCGGGCATGCCGGCCGAGGTGCGCCGGCGCGCCAAGGCGATCAATTTCGGGATCGTGTACGGGATCTCGGCTTTCGGCTTGGCCAACCAGCTCGGCATCCCGCGGGACGAGGCAGGTCAGTACATCCGCACCTATTTCGAGCGGTTCCCGGGCATCCGGGATTACATGGACAAGACCAAGAAGGCCGTCCGCGAGCAGGGCTATGTCGAGACCATGTTCGGCCGGGCCTGCCACTATCCGGACATCTCGGCCGGGAACGCCTCGGTGCGAGCTGCCGTCGAGCGGCAGGCGATCAACGCTCCGATCCAGGGCACCGCGGCCGACATCATCCGCCGCGCCATGATCCGCATGGATCGCGCCCTCCGCGACGCGAAGCTCTCGGCCAGGATGCTGCTCCAGGTCCATGACGAGCTCGTGTTCGAGGTGCCGGACGACGAGGTCGAGGCGAGCCTGCCGGTGATCACGCGCGTCATGGAGCAGGCTCCGCTCCCGGCCGTGCAGCTCAAGGTGCCGCTCGCCGTCGATGCGCGGGCCGGCGACAACTGGGACGCCGCGCACTGAGTTTCGAAGCACCGCGGGCCCCTAGGGGACGAGGTGCAGGTGCATGCCGGAGATCAGCGCATTGCGCTTCGCCTGCGCATCGCTGAGCCGCTCGCGGAACTGGTCGGTCGTCGTTCGGTTCGAGCCGAGCAGCGTGAAGCCGCCGAGGACCGCGGCGATCCCGAACAGGAGAACGCCCGGACTGCCTCGCAGCACTCCGACAACGAGCAGGACAAGCGCCAGGCTTCCGGCCGCGACAAGGGCCTTGGCCAGGACGGCGACCTTCCGGCCATGCTCGATCTTCTCGGCCAGCGCCTCCATCTCCGCCTCGATCTGGGCCACTTCTTCATGAACCGGGGTCATGCTCGAGCTCAGCGCGAGCTGCCCGCGGCGGGGCCGGGATGAACTCCGTCGAGTTCCGGCATCAGCACGACGCCCTCCTGCTCGTTCGGGTCGGTCCTGGCCACGATGGCCACGCAGGCTTCGGTGTCGCTCATGTTGTAGGCGAGGTGCGGTACGCCGGCCGGGATGTAGAGGAAATCGCCCGCGCCAGCTTCGACGTGCTGCTCTAACCGTTCGCCATACCAGGTCCCGGACCTGCCGCTGAGAACGTGGATCGCCGTCTCGTGCCCCTCGTGCTTGTGAGCCTTTGCGCGTGCGCCGGGCGGAATCGTCACGACCTGCATGTGGAGGCCCCGCGAGCCGACGCTCTCCGCCGAGACGGCCGGCCGATAGGTCAAGCCCTGCTTGCCGACGAAGGCTTCGCCGGCCGGCACGACCCTGCACGCCGACGACGCTTCGTCGCTCGGCGTGCTCGCCGCGTTCTGCCGCTTCATCGTCCTCTCTCCCCTCCAGGGTTCTCGACCCGCTCTGATTCTGACCGATGGGTTTCCTGGATCAACAGCCGCGCTGTGGCGCAGGTACGGCCATTTGCGCCGCGTGACTGTGATTTTCCCAACCGCCTCCGGGCGTGCTACGGCGGCGCACCACCCGGAGCCAGCCATGCCCCGCCTTCTTCCCGTTCTCGGAGCTCTTCTCGCCATGACCACTGCCGCACCCGCAGCCGACACGGTGACCACCCCTTCGGGACTGAAGTACCGCGACGAGGTCGTCGGGACGGGCCCGTCGCCCAAGGATGGGCAGTCGGTGAATGTCCACTACACGGGCTGGCTGGACGAGAACGGCAAGCAGGGCAAGAAATTCGACAGCTCCCGCGACCGCGGCCAGCCCTTCTCGTTTCCCATCGGCCAGGGGCGGGTGATCCGCGGCTGGGACGAGGGCGTCGCGACCATGAAGGTCGGCGGCCGGCGTACGCTGATCATCCCGCCGGAGCTCGGCTACGGCGCGCGTGGGGCAGGCGGCGTGATCCCTCCGGGCGCGACGCTCATCTTCGATGTCGAGCTCCTCGGGGTGCGCTGAGTTCCCGCAGCCAGACCCGTTCGGCCTGTCTTCCAATCCGGCAGACACCTCCCATCTCCGCATGGCCCGGCGCCAAGGATCGGGGCCGCGTCATGTCGGAGAGGGGATGCACGAACTCGCTGTCGCCTGGGATGCCCGGATCGATGCCCTTCTAGGAAGGCTGCCGTCCCGGGTCGGTCGGTGCGTGGCGTGGTTGCGGGAGCCCTCCCGTCACCTCGTTCGCTTTGTCTCCGGCATTCTGCTTGTTCTGGGCGGGATCTTCTCGATCCTGCCCATCCTCGGGATCTGGATGTTGCCCCTGGGCCTGGCGCTTCTCGCCGAGGACGTGCCTTTCATGAAGCCGTTCCTGGAGCGGGCTGCCCGCTGGGGTGAGCGCCGCTGGCGCGCCTGGAAGGGAAAACCAAAGGCCGGCCCTCGGGAGCCGGGCGGCAATGCGGCGCTGCCCGCCCGAGAGCCCGGCGCCGACCCAAGAGGCCGTATCAGACCGCCTTCAGGTGCTTGAACATCACGGCACGGGCCTCTTCGTCCATCTGTGCCTTGAAGGCCCCGGCCTGCGCCGTCCGGAATTCCTCGACCCGCTCGGCGGCCGGCCGCGCCGAAATCTCGTCGAACAGCCGCTTCAGGTTCGGGTATCTCGACCAGGCGTCGTCGCCCAGGATGAAGGGCACCATCCGGGCCCAGCCCCAGAGCGCCATGTCCACCACCGTATAGGCTTCGCCGGCGAGGTAGGGGCTGGCCCCGAGCCTCCGGTCGGCGATGCTGTAATGACGATCCGCCTCATACTGGTACCGCGTGTGGGCGTACGGCACCTTCTCGGGCGCAAAGTGCTTGAAGTGGACGGCCTGGCCGGAGAAGGGGCCGATACCCGTGGCCACGAACATGAGCCAGGACAGGAAGTCGCCCCGGGACTTCGGACCGGAAGCGGATCCGAACTGCCCCGTCTTCTCGGCGAGGTAGAGCAGGATCGCGTTCGAATCGAACACGGTCGCCTCCCCATCCACGATCGCCGGCACTTTCCCGTTCGGGTTCACGTTGAGGAAGGCCGGGCCGAACTGGTCACCCTTCCGGGTATCGACCGGAACTGGCTCGTAGGGCAGCCCCATCTCCTCGAGGGCCAGGGCTACCTTCATGGGGTTCGGGGAAAGGTTGAAGTAGAATCGGATCATCGCCGGCTCCGCTCACGGGCTGTGCCCCGGGCGTGGCGATTTGATCCAAGGTGAAGCTCGGCGCAACTGCCGAGCTTCCGTCGCTTTCGAAGAACGAGGCCCCGAATGCCGGGGCGTTGTTCCTCAGATGAAGTGGCGCTCGATCTCGCGCTCCAGCGCGTCGTTGAACCGACCGCCGCGGTGCTCGATCAGGCGCGCGATCTCGCGCTCGGCCTGCTGGGTCCGGGCATTTGCAAGCGCATTCGTGACGCGCGAGAGCCAGGACAGGGG
>JAFAEL010000125.1 GCA_023423995.1 Pseudomonadota bacterium
CGAACTGGACGCCGATGAGCGCCAGACCGGAGAAGCCGAGCCCCATCGAGAAGTCCCACCAAAACTCGACGGGGCGCTGTTCCGTCACGACGAGCAGGACGATCACGGGCGCGGAAACAATGCCGAGCAGCGCCGCTGTCCAGGCAAGTCCCCTCGGCGTTAGGCCAACCCTTTCCGCCCAAGGCCAGGGGCGAGGCGAATGCAACGCCTCTACCCTGGCGGCTGCCGCCGGCCTCCTGAAGTGCTTCACTACACGGTCCCGCATGGGCCGGAAAACTACGCCGTGTCCCTGGGGCGAGGCGTCGCCTTGCCGTCCCGAAGCGTCATCGTGTCTTGGCCGGTTGAGTAAGACGAGCGCATAGTGGAGGGTGAACGCAGGCGTACCTGATCGGTTCTCCTCGCCCCGTCTTAGACCTTTGCGCCATCATCCCAGCTGGAGAGCCTTGTCACGCTACGGCCGCGCGAACTCAGCGGGTGTTCGCTCTGATAGGTGTTTGATCCTGCGGTGTGGTCGCCCACCGCTACGATTTCAATCGCAGACGGTCCCGAAGTGGAAGAAGCGGCCGTGAGCGGGCGCAAGTCGAGCCACGCTTGCGAGGGTCGGCTTTCGGGCGAGCACCTGATGTCCGGTATTGGCGCGAGCCAGGAGCGCCACGGCACGTGGAGCCCAAACCTGACCTCTCCCACCTAGGAGAGTGTCATGCGTTCAGAACACGAGGCAAATCGATGATCCTGGAACCACGGCCGGATCATCGGACCGAAGCCGCCCCTCAAGCCCAAGCATATCTGGGCCATTCGAAACACGATTGCAGTACGAAGGCCGTGTTCGCGACCTCGCCATGTTCAACGCCGCGATCGACAGCAAGCTGTGGTGCTGCGACTTGGTGCGCCTTCGCGTAACCGACATCCATCTTGGCGATCCGCTCTACGTGGATGTCGCGCCTCGCCGCTGCGAGGCCGTCAGGGGCCTCCGAGCTGTCCGGGCGGACGGAAGCGAAGAAGGCTAGGAGGACGGCGGCAGCGCCCACCGCAGCGCCAGGAAGAGGGCTTCTTCGTCCGGCATTCAGAGCCGGCGCGAAGGCCAGTCCCCGAGCCCGAAGCGGACCAAGAGATCGGCAATGCGCGCTCGATCCGAGGCTTGCACGGGCAAGCCGGCCGGCGCTGCCAGCTCTCCGTGCGGCGAATGCTGCCTTGCTAGCTTTGAGGCAGAGCTCATCGTGTCCGTCCCAGAGGGGGATGGTGGAACACAGAAGGGCCAAATCTGACTGGCGCTTCCCCCACGCACAGTCCCTCTCGTTCGGCGTCCGAGAAATCGGCTAAGTGCGAATTCCATCGCCAGTGACGTTGCAGCACATTGCGGAGAGCTCTGCATGCCTCTGCGGCAATGACAGTTGCCCGCACGCTGACCCCCTGTCAATGTCTTCGGCCAGGCCAACGCGTCGGTTGACGTTGCAGGGAGAGCAACCTCAACGAAGCTCGAGCGCCATTCCGTCCGTTGCCGGATCCGCCCCGCCCTCGAGTCCGGCTTCCGCAATCTTGATCCCATGCACCCAGCCGAAGGTGTGGCTGTATGGCGAGCGGATGACCTCGTAGCCAGACTTTCCGAGTTCGCGCTCGGTGGCCCGTGGGATGCGGTTCGAGACGTCGATCGCGTTGCTGGTCGCGGAGAAGCGTGGTGCGGACACCGCTTCGAGCATCGACATGTCGAACTCGAGCACGTTGAGCGTGACCTGAAGCACGCCCATGGCGATCTGCGTCGCACCCGGCGCTCCGATGACGAGCTTCACCTCGCCGTCCTTGAACACCATGCTCGGGCAGATCGAGCTGAAGCGCGCCTTGCCCGGCGCGATCGAGCCGGCCCGGCCGGGCCGCGGGTCGAACACGCCCGTGCCGCGACACGTCATGGTGAAGTGCTGATCGCAGCCGCGCAATGAGGCCGGCCCGCCCGCGCCGACCCCTCGGGTCCCGGCCGGGCCGGCGCTTTCTTCCCTCTCGTACTCCCATTCGGATTCCAGTGATGAGCACCAACTCCGAACTCTTCTCCCGCCGCGAGAAGGCGGTTGTCCGTGGCGTGGGGCACAGCACTGCCGTGTCCGCCGCGCGCGCCTCAGGCGCGGAGATCTGGGATGTTGAAGGCCGCCGCTACGTGGATTTCGCCGGTGGCATCGCGGTGCTCAACACGGGGCACTGCCACCCGAAGGTGGTCGCCGCCGTCCAGGAGCAGGTCACCAAGTACACGCATACCTGCTTTCAGGTCCTGCTCTACGAGCCCTATATTGAGCTCTGCGAGCGCCTGAACGCGATGGCGCCGATTTCCGGTCCGAAGAAGTCGGTGCTTTTCACCACCGGCGCCGAGGCCACCGAGAACGCTATCAAGATCGCCCGCTACGCGACCGGCCGCTCGGGCGTGATCGCTTTAACGGGCGCGTTCCACGGCCGCACCATTACGGCCATGAACATGACGGGCAAGGTCACACCCTACAAGAAGGGCATGGGACCGGCTCAGGCGGAGATCTGGCACGTGCCGTTCCCGGTCCCGCAGCACGGCGTCTCGGTCGAGGACGCGCTCCGCCACCTGAAGTTCCTGTTCCGGGCCGATGTCGATCCGGGGCGGGTTGCAGCAATCATTATCGAGCCCGTCCAGGGCGAGGGCGGCTTCCACGAGGCGCCTCCCGAACTGATGCGCGCTCTGCGCGCCATTTGCGACGAGCACGGCATCGTCCTCATTGCAGACGAGGTACAGACCGGCTTCGGCCGCACGGGCAAGATGTTCGCCATGGAGCATTACGACGTCGAGCCGGACCTGATCTGCACGGCGAAGAGCCTCGCCGGCGGTTTTCCGCTCTCTGGCGTCATCGGCAGGGCCGAGATCATGGACAGGCCCGAGCCGGGCGGCCTCGGTGGGACCTACGCGGGAAATCCGCTCTCCTGCGTGGCAGCGCTCGCCGTGATGGACGTGTTCGAGGAGGAGAATCTCCTCAGGCGCGCTGACGAGATCGGGGCGCGGATCAAGGGTACCCTGGAGGGGTTCAGCCGTCGCAACGACTCCCTTCCCATCGCCGCTATCCGCGGAAGGGGAGCCATGATTGCCTTCGATGTCGTGAAGGCCAGCGGCTCTCCCGAGCCGGATGCCGCCGCCACGAAACGCCTCACGGCCGCAGCCCTCGAGAGAGGGCTCGTGCTGCTGTCATGCGGCACCGAGTTCAACACCATCCGCATCCTCGTCCCGCTCACCGCATCCGACGAACTAGTGGAAGAAGGAATGCAGATCATTGGCGAAGCGTTGTCCGCGGCCAGAGCAGCCTGAGGAATGCGGTGGACGTCTGACTGCGCGCGCGGCCCTCGTGCTGCAACGGAGTCCGGATGGCCCAGATATGCTTCGGCTTGAGTGGTGGCTTTGGCCCGATGATCCGCCCGTGGTTCCAGGGCGACTGATCAGGTTCGCTGAACGCATGACACTCTCCTACCTAGGAGAGGGCGCGATCGCGCTCACCGCACCGGAGCACTACTCATCTGCGTCACAATCACGTCGGTGGATAGCCGGAGAGCGGACGTCAAAGGGGCGGCGCCGCTGAGCCCTGGAGCCGGAACGAGGCCTTGGGGCAAGAACTTTCCCCAACGCGACCCTCGAGGGCGGGGCGTTCTCTTTCCGGCCTGATCTTTGGCATTCAGCTCGACCCACCGCGCGGTTACAGATCTCCGTCGAAACGGGCGAGGGGCGGAGTTGGACTGGGCGATCTGAGCCTGGCTGCTGCGGAACCATTCTCGTGGTCGGTTAGCGGGAGGCATCATGTCGATTGACGAGCAACTCGTCGGGATCGTCTCCGGCCTGGCTTGGGAGGACGTGCCGCAAGCTGTGCGACAGCGCGTTGCAGCACTCGCCCTCGATTGCCTTGGCTGCGCTATCGGCGGTTCCGGACAGCCGGTCATCGCTGGGCTCGGGAGAGTCCTCCAGCCGATCCAGACCGAGGGCACATCGGCCAGGCTACCCTGGGCACCGGGCTGTCGCATGGGTGACGCCGATGCAGCGATGTTCCTGTCCGCCGCGGCGCATGCGCTCGACTTCGACGACACGCACTTGGCAACCTCGCTTCATCCCACCTCGCCGGTCCTCGGACCAACGCTTGTTCTCGCCCGAAGCCAGGAGGCAAGCATCGGTGAGTGGCTAAGCGGGCTCCTGGTCGGGGTCGAGGTGGCCTGCCGGCTCGGCGAGGCAGCGCCCCCAGAAGAGCAGTATGCCCGCGGGTTCCACCCGAGCGCGACCTGCGGCGCGCTGGCTGGCGCGGCTGCCTGCGCGTCGCTGCTCCACCTCGATCGCACAAGGATTGCCGCAGCGCTGGGCATTGCGCTCGGCGGGGCGGGCGGCACAATGCAGTTCCTCGCCAACGACGCTCAGTCCAAGCCGCTCGGTATCGGCTTCGCCGCCCGGACAGGACTGATCGCGGCACGGCTCGCGGCCGAAGGCGTGACGGGCGCAGCAGATCCCGTAAGCGGTCGCAACGGCTTTGCTCGCATGTTCGGGAACGGTCGCGTGCCGGAGATCCTCTCCGTTCCGGAGCGTTGGACCGTTCTCGAGGTCGGCGTGAAACCGTATCCGAGCTGCCGACGCAGCCACGCATTAATCGAGGCGGCGTTCAGGCTCCGGGAGGCCGCGCCAGCAACCCGCAATCCCGCGGCAATCGAGCGGATGGAATTCGGAGCGAGCGAGCGCAGTCTCGACATGATCGGACGACCGCTCGCCGACAAGATCGCGCCGCGGAGCGTCGCGGGCGCCCAGTTCTCAGGACCCGTCTGCGTCGCGTTGGCCTTGCTGAGAGGCCGCCTTGGCCTGCGGGATCTCGAGGAGGCACGGTCAGATCCAGACGTCCTCGCCCTCGCGGGCACCTGTGTTCCGGTCGCTGAACCGAGGGCAGGCACTTCGCCCGATACCGAGTTCGCTGGCTCGCTCAGGATCGTCCTCAAGGACGGCTCGGTGGCTGAGGCCTACGTCCAGGTCCCATCGGGAGAGCCGGAGAACTTCATGACGGGTCCGGAAAGGGTAGCGAAGTTCGACGCCCTAGCGGATGTCGCGGGCCTCTCGGGCCGCGGTCGGGCCGTGGAAGCTCTCCTCGGCGATCCGACCCTGCCAGTCGCCGCGCTTATCGATCTGCTTACGGCCGGACCGGCAACGCATTGAAGACCCTACGGAGCGTTCCCCTATGAGAGTTGGTGTCACGATAGGTCTTGCCATGCTGATGGCGGCCGGTGTCGCGAAGGCCGAGGATACCTATCCCGCTCGCCCCATCACGGTCGTCGTCCCGTTCGCGGCCGGCGGCGGGGTCGACCTGACGGCACGCATCGTCGGGGAGCACATGTCCCGCACGCTCGGGCAGCAATTGATCATCGAGAACGTGGGGGGCGCAGGCGGCACGACCGGAACAGCGCGGGTCGCAAGGGCCACGCCGGACGGCTACACGCTGCTGATGGGGAACACCGGAACCAACGCCGTCGCGCCTGCCCTGTACCCGCGCCTCAGCTACGAACCGGCGAAGGACTTCACGTTCATCGGCAATGCAGCCGTCGCGCCGATGGTGCTGGCCGTCCGCAAGAGCCTCCCGGCGAAGGATTTCGCCGAGTTCGTTCAACTCGCACGGGAGAAGAGCGGCCAGATCACCTCCGGCCATGCCGGCGTGGGCTCCATCAGCCATATCACCTGCATCCTCCTTGCCGCCGTCACCGGGACGAAGCTGAACGAGGTGCCGTATCGCGGCTCCGGGCCCGTGATGAACGACATCC
>JAFAEL010000013.1 GCA_023423995.1 Pseudomonadota bacterium
ACTCTCTCCCCATGGCCGCTTTCATTCTGGCGGCCAAGAAAAAGGAGAGGGTCATGAACGGCTTCAAGAAGAGCGCGGCCGGGATCGCGGCGGTGGCACTCGGCCTGTCGCTGGCGGCGGCTCCCGCCCAGGCCGGCCCGAAATTCTACAAGAAGCACTACGGCTACCATCACCACCACAAGCACGGATACGGCTACGGCGTACCCCTCGCCGCCGGCATCGCGGGCGCCCTGGCGCTCGGCGCCGTCGCGGCAGCCGCGTCCTCCGCTCCGGCCTGCTACGTCGAGGAGCGCGAGAGCATCGATCGCTTCGGCAACGTGTATGTCCGCCCGGTGCGGGTCTGCTACTGAGCGCAGCCGGGCGCGGGGGCATCGGCGAGGGGCAAAAGTCCCGGCCAACCTCCTGGAATCGCTCGGCCAACCCAGCAGCGCAATGCTTCCGAAACATGCCGCAGCTAGGCCGTAACCGGGGGACGGTGACGGGGGAGCGGCCATGAAGGTGCTCGCATATTTCCTCGGACTGACGCGGCCGGTCACGCAGACCTGCTGGGAGGAGGTCCGGGCTGCGCGCGTGGCGGAAGTCCAGCAACTGCTGGCCGAGATCGCGGAGCCGCCCTGCTCCTGCGCCCGATAAGGACGCGCCCGGCGGATCCAAAAAAGTTGACAGCGTTGCACCCTGGAGGTGCCGTCATGGCTCTGTCGATGGACCGCAGATTGCTCGGCCTGATCGTCGTCCTGATCCTCGCCTGGGCAGGCCTGATGGTGAGGTGTTTCGGCTGAAAGACGGGCGGAGTACCGGCCTCAGCCTCAGGCAGCTTGTGCCTGGGCGAGGTCCGGCTCGAACCCGGCCTCCGACTGATCGACCCGGGTGACGCACACGCTGACCGTCATCTCCAGGAAATCGCCCGGCTGGCCGAAGAAGCTGCCCGATAGCGGCGCGGCGTGGTCCGGATCCCGTACGAGCGCCACGCGGACGAGGTTGGCATTGCCGACCGACCCGCTCGTCGGGTCGAAATCCACCCAGCCGGCGCCAGGCAGGTAGACCTGCAGCCAGGCATGCGTATGCCCGCCCATCCCGGCCTCCTCCGGCTCCGGCTCCGCCATATAGAGATAACCGGAGGCGAAACGGGCGGCGAGGCCGACGGCCCGGACCGCCTCGGCCATCAGGACCGCGAAGTCGCGGCACGAGCCGGTTCCGAGCCGGAGCGTGCGAAGCGGATCCTGGATGCCCTTCTGCAGCCGCCGGCGATAGCTGAAGTCACCCCTGATGCGCGCGGTGAGCCGGCGCAGGAACGCGAGCGTGTCGCGCTCCGGGTCCTCGCCGAGGATCGACCATGCCCAGCGGTCGAGCACATGCTCCGGGTCGGGATGCTGCCGCTCGATGAAGCGCGCCAGCTCCGCCATCTCCTCGGCCCCGTAGGAGAAGGGGCAGGTGAGCGAGTGACGCTGAAGCCGAATCGCGTCGAGGTCGATCACCGCCTGCTGGACCTCGAGTTCCGCCGCGACGCGCAGCTCGGCGTCGCGGCCGGCGAAGCTCGCCCGCCCAACGAGATTGCCCGAGGGATCCTCCGACCAGACGGTGGCGGCCGGAGGCGGGACGATATCGATCCAGGCCGAGCGTGTCTGCTGGTCGTGGCTCTCGCGGGGCCGGAGCATCAGGCGGTGCTCGCCGAAGGTGACCGGCGCGGCATAGCGGTAGGTCGTGACGTGGCGGATGCGGTAGGTCGGCATGGTCCTGGAGCTTTGACCTGCCCGAAGAGGCAAGATCCGCGCCGCAATGCGGCTCTTTGGCCCCGGTCGAGGCTTGCGGGGCAGGCAACGAAGGAGCGGGATTCTGCGTTCATCGTGCGCAGGGAAGGACGCGCAACGAACCACGATGGACAGCTACGAGATTCTCACCCGTTTCGAAAAGCAGCCGGATGGCCGCTGGATCTGCCGCGAGCCGGTCACGGTCGAGACCGCCGATGGGCCCGTTTCCGTCAGGCCGGGCATGGCCTTCACCTGCGGCAACACGCTCGCCGACGTCGACCTGGCGGAGCTTCTCGAGCGCCTCGGCGCCCAGCACGGGTCCTAGATCCGTGACGCACTTGTGAAGCGGCGCGGCAGGGAGCACATTACGGCCATCCGAGGGGTGCCCCGGCGGGGCTGAGACGGCGCAGGGCCGAACCCTTTGAACCTGATCCGACTCGCATCGGCGGAGGGACGGAGTGCCGAACAGATCACATTCCCATGCGCTGAGCCCGAGGCCCGGCCGATGACCGAACGCGTGAGCGTGATCGGCGCGGGCGTGGCCGGGACCTGGGCCGCGCTCCTCCTCGCCGAGGCGGGACATGCCGTGACCGTCTACGAGCGCCAGGAGGGGACCCTGGCGGGTGCGACGAGCCATTGGGCCGGCGGGATGCTGGCGCCCGATTGCGAGGGCGACGGCGCCGAGCCTGTCGTCATCAGGCTCGGGCACCGCTCGATCGACCTGTGGCGCACCCACCTTCCCACGACGCCCCTCAACGGATCGCTCGTCGTCTCCCATCCCCGCGACCGCGCCGACCTGGAGCGCCTCGCCCGCCAGACCTCCGGCCACGAGCGGGTGACCGGCGAGCGCGTCGGCGAGATCGAGCCCGCCCTCGCGGGCCGCTTCCGGGAGGGGCTCTTCTATCCCGGGGAAGGTCATGTGGAGCCGCGCAGGGCGCTGCCGGCGCTGCACGAGAAGCTGCGCGGCCTCGGGGCCGAGATCCGCTTCGGGGCGGCGATCGCGCCGGAGGCCCTCGACGGCACCGTCATCGATTGCCGCGGGCTCGGCGCGCGAGACAGCATGCCGGACCTCCGCGGCGTGAAGGGCGAGACGGTTCTCATCGAGACGGCCGAGATCGAGCTCTCGCGGCCGGTGCGGCTGATGCATCCGCGCTGGCCGATCTACGTGATCCCGCGCGAGGACAACCGCTTCCTCATCGGGGCGAGCACGGTCGAGACGGAGGATGCCTCGGGCGTGACGCTCCGCTCGGCGCTGGAGCTGATGACGGCCGCCTACACGCTCCACCCGGCATTCGGGGAGGCGCGGATCGTCGAGCTCGGCACGGCGCTCCGCCCTGCCCTGCCCGACCATGCGCCCCGGATCGAGGTGTCCGGGCGCCGGATCAGCGTGAACGGGCTCTATCGGCACGGCTTCCTGATCGCACCTGCGCTCGGCGAGCTCGTCGCCAACTACGTGACCCACGGCGCGAGGGACAACGAGGTGATGCGGTGGTCGTGACGGTGAATGGCGAGCGCCATGAGGTGGAAGCCGCGAACGTCGCGGCGCTCCTCGAGGCGCTCGGCTACGAGGGAAGCTTCTTCGCGGTGGCCGTGAACCAGGAGGTGATCCGGCGCGCGAACTGGACCGAGACGCCGCTCGCGGAGGGCGACAGCGTCGAGATCCTCACCCCGCGGCAGGGCGGATAGGAGACAGGACGTGCAGCTTTACGGCCAGGAGGTGCGATCGCGCCTCCTCATCGGGACGGCCCTCTACCCGTCCCCGGCGATCATGGAGGAGGCCCTCAAGGCGTCCGGCGCGGAGATCGTGACGGTCTCGCTTCGGCGCGAATCCGCCGGCGGCCGGGCGGGCGATGCGTTCTGGCGCATCATCCAGTCGCTCGGCGTGAAGATCCTTCCGAACACCGCCGGCTGCCGCACCGTGAAGGAGGCGGTCACGACGGCCGAGCTCGCGCGCGAGCTGTTCGGCACGCCGTGGATCAAGCTGGAGGTGATCGGGGACGACGAGACCCTTCAGCCCGACGTGGTCGCGCTCGTTGAGGCGGCCGGCATCCTCATCCGGGACGGGTTCGAGGTCTTCCCCTACACGACCGAGGACCTGACGGTGGCGAACCGCCTCGTCGACGCGGGGTGCCGGGTCGTGATGCCCTGGGCAGCCCCCATCGGCAGCGGCCAGGGGATCACCAACCGGGCGGCGCTCCAGACCCTCCGCGCCCGGCTTCCGGACGTCACCCTGATCGTCGATGCCGGCCTCGGCGCGCCGTCGCATGCCGCCGCCGCGATGGAGCTCGGCTATGACGGCGTGCTCCTCAACACGGCGATCGCGAAGGCGGACGATCCGGTGAGGATGGCTCGCGGCTTCGCGCTCGCCGTCGAAGGGGGCCGCGCCGGCTACGAGGCGGGGCTGATGCCGCCCCGCGACTTCGCTTCCCCGTCCACGCCCGTGGTGGGCACCCCCTTCTGGCACGCGGCCGGCTGATGCACCCCTATCCTGACCGTTTCTACCCTGTCGTGGACAGCCTCGACTGGGTCCGCCGTCTCGTCGCGCTCGGCGTCGGCACCGTCCAGATCCGCGCGAAAGCGCTCGGGCCGGAGGAGGCGCTGGCGCTCGTCACCGAGGCGCTCGCCATCACGCGCGGCACCAAGACGAGGCTCGTCGTCAACGATTACTGGGAGGCCGCCGTCCGGGCCGGCGCCGAGCACCTCCATCTCGGCCAGGAGGACCTGGCGGAAGCGGACGTGCCCGCGATCCGCAAGGCGGGCCTGACGCTCGGCCTCTCGACCCACGATCACGACGAGCTCGAAACCGCTCTTCGCCATGCGCCCGACTACGTGGCGCTCGGCCCGATCTACCCGACGACGCTGAAGGCCATGCGCTTCGGCCCGCAGGGGCTCGACAGGATCGGCGAATGGAAGCGCCGCATCGGCGCGATTCCGCTCGTCGCGATCGGCGGCATCACGCTGGAGCGCGGACCCGGCGTGTTCGCGGCCGGCGCGGATACGATCGCGGTCGTCAGCGACGTCACGCAAAGCGCCGACCCGGACGGACGGGTGCGGGCCTGGCTCGATCTGGCCGCGGAATGATGCGCCCTCCAGCCGCACGGCCGCGCGAAACCAAACCCGGGCTTGCTCGTTGATGTGCCGCAGGATGTCGCACTGAAACGGGACACATTCTGTCCGCATTCGCACGCGAGCTATGTAGAACACCATCAACATAGCTGGCGTAAGCCCAAGCGCCCAAAGGCGTTTTCGGGCCGGCTCGTGCTCGCCTTTTTCTCGCCCCTTCAACTCTGATGCTCCGCGTCCTTCGAAACAGCGAAGGACGTGGTGTTGAAGAAGGTTGGTTTGCTTGTTGCCTGCTCGGTAGCGATTACGACACTTGGAACGGTAATGGCCTCGGATGCCGAGGCCGGTTACAAGAAGAAGCGGAAGAAATTCCACAGGCGCGCGGCGATCGAGAGGCCTGTCGAGGCCGACGCCGGACAGTCGGGTGGGCGCCGGCTGCAAGCCGGGATGGCCAGCTGGTATGGCCCCGGCTTCCAGGGCCGCAAGACGGCCAGCGGCGAACGCTTCAACACCAACGACCTGACCGCAGCCCACCGCTCGCTGCCGTTCGGCACGCGGGTCAAAGTGGTCAACCAGGCGACGGGCCGCTCCGTCGTGGTCCGGATCAACGATCGCGGCCCGTTCCACGGCGGCCGCGTGATCGACCTCTCCCGCGCCTCGGCGGCTGCCATCGGCATGGGCGGCCTCGCCCGGGTGCAGCTCGTGGCGCTCTAGGCGCCCGGACCATGCGGGCCGGCAGACGACCGGCCCCCTCCCGCCCCGGGACCCTTCCACGCGCCGCTGAGCGCCGATGTGCCGGGGCCCGATTCCGAGGCGGGGATGCGACGAGTTCCCGGTTGCCCTCCGGGCTCCGGGCGGTTACGGGGGAGGATGTTACCCAGGCGGTCGGACGTTCTCCTCAGCACGGGTCTCCGCGTCTTCCGATGGCCCGCATCGGCTGATGCACGTACCGCCGGCCCCCATGCGCGCCACGGGCGCCCGCCTTCCGCATCGTGAGCGTCGGCCCGATCCTCATCGTCGAGGATGAAGACCTCGTGCGGATCATGATCGCCGAGGAGC
>JAFAEL010000056.1 GCA_023423995.1 Pseudomonadota bacterium
CTCCCCTCCACGGCCATGCTGTCCCGCATGCTCGGCCGGATGCCGGCAACCCCGGCAGACCCGGTCCTGCCGGGCGGCGAGGCGGCGCTGCAGGCCCCGTTCCGCTCCATCGAGGTTCTCGTCGTCCCGGAGAACGTGACGAACTACCCGAAGACGGGCGCGAGGGCGCCTGAGGCGGATTTCGAGGAGCGGCTGACCCAGATCCGGCGCGGCGACACGCTCGAGAGCGTTCTTCGGGCGGCCGGCGCGGCCGCGGACGACACCCGGGCTATCGTGTCTACGCTCGTCGGCCGCGACCGGCAGCTCGGCCCGCTCGAAGGCATGCAGTTGCGCCTCCTGTTTGCGCCCGTGATGCGCCCTGGAGAGCCGAAGCGCGTCGTGCGGGCGATCCTGTTCGGCGAGCGCGGCGTGGAAGCGATATCGGCCATGAACGACCGCGGCACGTTCGTGTCCGTCACGCCGCCGCAGACGCAAAACCTCGCGCGACCGCAGACGAGGCCGGACGGAGACGACGACGAAGAGGACGAGGGGAGCGGCGTCACCCTCTACAACAGCCTCTATGAAACGGCCTTGAAGCAGGAGCTTCCCCGGCAGGTCGTCGAGGAATTGATCCGCATCTTCGGCTACGACGTCGACTTCCAGCGCCGCGTCGCTCCGGGCGATGGCTTCGAGATCTTCTATGCGACGGACGACGACAACGCGAATGACCGCCTGGAGATCTTGTCGGCCACCATCACGCTCGGGAACGATGCTCACCGGATCTATCGCTACCAGGGCGAGGACGGGACGGTGGACTACTTCGACCAGGCCGGCCGCTCTCTGAAGAAGTTCCTGATCCGGAAGCCCGTCGTGGAAGCCCGGCTGAGCTCCGGCTTCGGCACGCGGTTCCATCCGATTCTCGGCTACGCGAAGACGCATACGGGCGTGGACTGGGCTGCCAAGACGGGAACTCCGATCTTCGCCGCCGGCAACGGCACGGTGATCAAGGCCGCGTGGGATTCGGGCTACGGCCGGCGCACCGAGATCCAGCACGCAAACGGCTATGTCACGGCCTACAACCACCAATCGGCGTTTGCGCGCGGGCTCGCGCCCGGCGCCCGCGTCCGTCAGGGTCAGGTGATCGGATATGTCGGCTCCTCGGGCCTCTCGACGGGCGCCCACCTCCACTACGAGGTGATCGTCAACGGCCACTTCGTCGACCCGATGAAGATCCGCGTTCCACGCGGACGCGAGCTCGACGGGCGCGCCCTGGTCGAGTTCGGCCGGCAGCGCGACCAGATCGACCAGCTGATGCTCAAAGCGTCGCCGAACCAGGTGGCTCAGCGGAGCTGATCAGGGAAAGCCGAGGCGCCGCCTGATGCCGTCCGGCGTTTCTCCGTTCTGCCGCAGAGCCGCGAGCGACAGGGAATTCCGGCTCTTCGAGAGCTTCTGCCCGGTCTCGTCCGTGAGAAGCCGGTGATGGTGGTAGAGCGGCGCCCTAAGCCCGAACAGCGCGAAGAGAAGCGCGTGGACGTCCGTTGCTGCCTCCAGGTCGACGCCGCGCACGACGTGGGTGATGCCCTGCGCGGCATCGTCGAGCACAACGGACAGATTGTAGCTCGTCGGCGTCTCCTTGCGGACGAGAACGACGTCGCCCCATCGCTCCGGGCGGGCGTCGACGATCCATTCGAGGCCGGCCGGATCGAAGGCGCGCCACGACACCGGACCCGCGCTACGGATCGCGGCTGTCACGTCGAGGCGCCAGGCGAGCGGCTGGCCGGAGGTGACGAGGCGTTCGCGTTCGGCCGCGCCGAGCTTTCGGCAGGTGCCGGGATAGAGCGGCGTCCCGTCCGGATCACGGGGCCAGGGCTGCCCCGTCTCGGCCTCGCGATCGGCGACGGCCGCCGCGATCTCGCCGCGACTGCAACGGCAGGGATAGAGGAGCCCCGCGGCGCGCAGCCTTTCGGCACCGGCCCGGTACTCCGCCATATGCTCGGATTGTCGCCGCGGCGGCTTCGGCCAATCGAGCCCGAGCCAGGCGAGGTCCTCCTCGATGCCGGCGATATTCTCCGGGGTCGCACGAACCGGGTCGATATCCTCGATCCTGAGCAGCCATGTGCCGCCGAGGCGCCGGGCCACGGCGTCGTTCACCAGCGCGGAAAAGGCATGGCCGAGATGAAGCCGCCCGTTTGGGCTGGGTGCGAAGCGCAGGAGGGGGCTCATGCGCCCTATCCTGCCCCGTGACGCTGCTTCTCGACAGCGAGGCGGCGCTCGCCGAGGGACTTGCCGAGCTGTGTCGCACCGACCCGCATATCGCAGCCCTCGTCGAGGCCGGGCTGCGTCCGCCCCTGCGCAAGCGCACACCGGGTCTGCCCGGCCTCGTCTCCATCGTGGTCGGACAGCAGGTCTCGACCGCGAGCGCGGCGGCCATTCTCGGGCGGCTCCATGCCGCCTTTCCGGAACTCTCGGCAACCGCGATCGCGGCGGCGCCCGATTCCGAGCTCCTCGGTGTTGGACTTTCGCGGCCCAAGCTGAAGACGCTGAGGGCGATCGCGGCGGCCATCCTGGAGGGGCGGATCGAGCTCGCATCGCTTGCCGAGATGCCTGCCGAGGCGGCGCATGCCGCGCTGACGGCCATCCCGGGGATCGGTCCCTGGACGGCCGACATCTATCTCCTGTTCTGTCTCGGGCATCCCGACATCTTCCCGGCCGGGGACCTCGCCTTGCAGGAGGCCGCCCGATCCCTGCTCGATCTTCCGGCACGCCCGAGCGCCAAGGCCCTCGCCCTGATCGCGGAGCGCTGGCATCCGTGGCGCGGCGTGGCGGCGGGCGTCTTGTGGGCCCATTACCGCCAGATCAAGAGCCGCGAGGGCGTGCTCCCCGCCTGAGTATCAGGTGCGGCCAAACCAGGCTGGCGCTTCCTTCATCCAGCCGAGCCCCGCTTCGGTTCGGCCCGCGGGCCTGTACTCCGCCCCGACCGCGCCGTCGTAATGGACGGCCCGAAGAGCCGCGAAAGCAGCCTTGAAGTCGAGCTGCCCGGTCCCCGGCTCGTGTCGGCCGGGGTTGTCGGCAAACTGGACGTGGCCGATGAGGTCGCCGGCCCGACGAACGGCCTCGACGAGATCGGCTTCGGTCCGAGCCATATGGTACGGATCGAACTGCAGGCGCAGGCGTGGATCGCCCTGCCCCGCATAGAAGCGCAGGAACTTGTCGAGGCTGTCGAGCCAGAAGCCCGGGACGTCGAACGGATTGATGACCTCGAGCATCGTCTCGACGCCGATGCGCTCGAAGCGCTTTGCGGCCAGGCTGACATTGTCCGAGAAGACGCGCGCGGTCGTGGCATCGTCCTGCCCGATCGGCGGCGGCCCGGCGAGAACGTTGACCTTGCTGACGCCGAGTTCGGCGGCGTAGCGCACCGCCTGCTCGACACCCTCCGCAAAGGCAGCCCGGGCGGCACCGTCGGTCGCCCGCCCGTTGCCTCCCCTCTCGTCCAATGCCGGCACGTTGATCAGCACGATGGGGAGCTCGCCCGCCGCGCGGGAGATCTCTTCCACGCTCCACTCATAGGGAAACTGGATCTCGACGCCCGCGAAGCCCGCCCTCCCGGCCGCCGAGAAGCGCTCGAGGAACGGGACCTCCGTGAACATGAGCGAGAGGTTCGCGATCAGCTGCATCGGCACCCCGGGGCGGCTTGCGGCACGTTGCCCCGCATTCGATAACGTCCGTTCGGTTCAGGAACAAGGAATCCGATGCGGCTGAGGTCTGACGTCACGCGGGACGGCATCGAGCGCACGCCTCACCGTGCCTTCATGCGGGCGATGGGGCTCGACGACGAGGCGATCGCCCGTCCGATGATCGGCGTCGTGTCGATGAAGGGCGAGGTCACGCCCTGCAACATGACGCATGGGCCGCAGGCCGAGGCGGCAAAGGAAGGCGTCACGCGCGCCGGCGGCACGCCGCGCGAGTTCACGACGATCTCGATCTCCGACGGGATTGGCATGAACCACGAGGGAATGAAGTTCTCGCTCGTGTCGCGCGAGATCATCGCGGATTCGATCGAGGCTGTCGTTCACGGCCACGCCTATGACGGCCTCATCGCCTTCGGCGGCTGCGACAAGACGCTGCCCGGCGCCATGATGGGCCTCGTGCGCTGCAACGTGCCGGGAGTGTTCCTGTATGGCGGCTCCGCGCTGCCCGGCCGCCACGCGGGCAAGAACGTCACCGTGCTGGACGCCTACGAGGCGGTCGGGGCCGTGATGACGGGCGCGCTCGATGAGAGCGTGCTGGGCGAGATGGAGCGGGTCTGCAAGCCGACCTTCGGGGCCTGCGCCGGGCAGTTCACGGCGAACACGATGGCGATGGTCTCGGAGGTTCTCGGCCTCACGGTCCCGAACTCCTCCATGGTGCCGGGCGTCTATTCCGAGCGGCTGGAGATCGCCAAGCGCGCCGGCGCGATCGTCATGGAGATCATCGCGCGCGGCGGGCCGCTGCCGCGCGAATTGATCACCCGCGCCTCGCTGGAGAATGCGGCCGCGATCGTTGCCGCCACGGGCGGCTCGACGAACGCCGCCCTCCACATCCCGGCCATCGCGCACGAGGCCGGGATCCGCTTCACGGTCGACGACGTCGCGGAGGTCTTCGCCCGCACGCCGCTGATCGGGGACCTGCGGCCGGGCGGCCGCTTCCTGGCCAAGGACGTCTACGATCTCGGGGGTGTGTCGATCATCATCCGCGAACTGATCGCGGCCGGGGTTCTCGACGGCTCCACCCTGACCGTCACCGGGCGCACGCTCGCCGAGGAGCACGGTGCCGCACCCGCCCCGGACGGAACGGTCATCCGCACAGCCGGCGACGCGATCCGGCCGGATGGAGGGCTCGTGGTGCTGAAGGGCAACCTCGCGCCGAGTGGTGCGCTCCTCAAGGTCGCCGGCCTGAAATCGACCCTGTTCGAGGGCACCGCGCGCGTCTTCGATTCGGAGGAAGATTGTGCGGTCGCCGTCCGCGCCCGCGCCTATGCGGCCGGCGAGGTGCTCGTGATCCGTTACGAGGGGCCGCGCGGCGGACCTGGCATGCGCGAGATGCTCGGCGTCACGGCGCTCATCTATGGCCAGCAGATGGGCGAGAAGGTCGCGCTCCTGACGGATGGGCGCTTCTCGGGCGCGACCCGGGGCATGTGCATCGGCCATATCGCGCCCGAGGCGGCGGTCGGCGGGCCGCTCGCGCTCGTCGAGACCGGGGATCGGATCCGCATCGACGGCGCCGCCCGCACGCTCGACCTCCTGGTCGACGAGGCCGAGATCGCGCGTCGCCGCGCCGACTGGACGCCGAAGCCGACCCGGCACCCGGCCGGGCTGCTCGCGAAATATGCCCGTCTGGTCGGGGGCGCCGAGAACGGCGCGGTCACCCACGACGGTGGGGCCGTCTGGACCAATCCTGCGGGAGAGATGGGACTTTGACCATGAACTCCACTTCCCTCGGCTATGTCGGGCTCGGCCTGATGGGCGGCCCGATGACCCGTCGCCTGCTCGCAGCAGGCAAGCAGGTCGCGGTCTGGAACCGCTCCGCGGAGAAGCTCGAAGCGGCCGTGAAGCTGGGAGCGCGCCGCGCCGGAAGCCCTGCGGAGGTGGCGGAAGCGGCCGAGATCGTCTTCCTCAACCTGACGGACACGGCGGCCGTGGAGGGAGTCGTTTTCGGGCCGGACGGACTGGCCTCCGTTCCCGGTGATGGGAAACTCGTCGTCGACTTCTCCTCCATCCGGCCGGATGCGACGGTGGAGATCGCTCGCCGCCTCGAGGTTCAGAACGGCATGCGCTGGGTCGATGCGCCCGTGTCCGGAGGGACGAAGGGCGCCGAGGAGGGCTCGCTCGCCATCATGGCGGGCGGCGATGCCGCGGATGTCGAGCGCGCGCGGCCTTACATCATGATGATGGCGGCTCGGCTGACCCATATGGGTCCGCTCGGCGCGGGACAGACGACGAAGCTCTGCAACCAGATCATTGTCGGCTGCACCATGACGGTGCTCGCGGAAGCCACGCGGCTCGCCTCGAATGCCGGAATCGATCCGGCGCGGCTGCCCGAGGCCTTGGCCGGCGGATTCGCGGATTCGAAACCGCTACAGCTCTTCGTTCCCCGCATGGCGGCCGGCATCCACGATCCACCGCTCGGCCACGCCTATACGATGCTGAAGGACCTCGACACCGCGCTGGACGTGGCCCGGGAGACCGGAACCCCGGCTCCCATGGCCGGGCTCGCGGCGCAGATCTTCAGGCTGCTGACGTCAGCGCGCGGCGAGAAGGCGGACGCACTCGAACTCTACAAGCTGAACGAGCCGTCGGCCAAACGATCGTAAGACGGCATCGAGCCGCCGATATTCCTGGGCGGGACGCAAGTCTCGGCTTGCGACCGCGCAATGTGCAAAGCTTGACCCTCCGGGCCTTCGCTCCGATCACTTGGAGACCAACAAAGGGGTACGGCTATGGTCAGTTCTAGCACTGCAGCGGTTTGGGCGCCGCGCGTTCTCAGCATCCTTCGCATCATGGCGGCGCTCCTGCTCCTCCAGCACGGCACCCAGAAGTTTCTCGGGTTCCCGGCCTTTCCGGCAGGCCGCTCCGCGCCCGCGATGATGAGCATGTCCTGGCTCGCCGGCGTGATCGAACTCGTTTGCGGGTGCCTGATGGCGATCGGGCTCTTCACCCGCCCTGCCGCCTTCCTGGCATCGGGAATGACGGCCGTCGCCTACTGGCTGGTCCATGCGGGTCAGAACTTCTACCCGATCCTCAACGGCGGCGAACTCGCGGCGCTCTACTGCTTCGTGTTCCTGTACATCGCCGTCGCCGGCCCGGGGCCGTGGAGCGTCGATGCGAAGCTCCGGCAAGACGGCAAGCTGCCGGCGTGGGCCTAAACGTCTGGACGCCCTCGCTCGTCGGGTTTGATCCCGCCGAGCGGCGATCCCTTCGTTCGCTGCTGTAACGGATCGCTAAAGGAGGGTGGCTGGCGAATTCGAGCCCGCCACCCTCCGCTCGTTCCAGATGACTGGACCGGATTACTTCGCGATCGTGCACCCGCTCTCGGCAAGGGTGGCGAAAGCCTGGTCGCCCTTGATGGTGGCGAGGTGCTTGTAATAGTCCCACGGCCCCTTCGACTCGGCCGGCGACTTCACCTCGAACAGGTACATGTCGTGCACCATGCGGCCGTTCGGGAGGACCTTGCCGCCCTTGGCGAAGAAGTCGTCGACCGGCATCTCGTGCAGCTTCTTGGAGACGGCATCGGAATCATCCGTCCCGGCCGCCTTCACGGCCTTCAGGTACTGCAGCACACTCGAATAGGTGCCTGCCTGGATCATGTTCGGCATGCGGCCGGTCCGCTCCATGAAGCGCTTCGAGAAGGCGCGGTTCTGGTCGTCGAGGTCCCAGTAGAAGCCTTCCGTGAGCACGAGGCCCTGCGCGGCCTGGAGCCCCAGCCCGTGCACCTCGGCGAGCGTGAACAGGAGCGCGGCAAGCCGCTGCCCGCCCTGAACGATGCCGAACTCGGATGCGGCCTTGATCGAGTTGTTGGTGTCGAGGCCCGCATTGGCGAGTCCGACGATCTTCGCCTTAGAGCCCTGCGCCTGCAGCAGGAAGGACGAGAAATCGTTGGTCGACAGCGGATGCCGAACGGCACCGAGGACCTTGCCGCCCTTGGACTGGACGTATTTCGCCGTATCCGCCTCGAGCGCATGGCCGAACGCGTAATCGGCCGTGAGGAAGAACCAGGTGTCGCCGCCGTTCTCCACCAGCGAGCCGCCCGTGCCCACGGCGAGCGCCCGCGTATCGAAGGCCCAGTGGAAGCCGTACGGCGTGCAGGCCTTGCCGGTCAGGTCGGACGTCGCCGCCCCGCTTGTCATCGTGATCTTCTTCTTGTCCTTCGAGAGCTGCTGGACGGCCAGCGCCACCGAGGACGTTGTCAGCTCCATGATGGCGTCGACCCGGTCATTGTCGTACCAGCCGCGCGCGATCGTCGATGCGACGTCGGGCTTGTTCTGGTGATCCGCCGAGACGATCTCGATGGGCTTGTCGAGAACCTTGCCGCCGAAATCCTCGACGGCCATCTTCGCCGCCTCGACGGACCACTTGCCGCCGTAATCGGCATAGACGCCGGACTGGTCATTCAGAATGCCCAGGCGGACAACATTGTCCGAGACCTGGGCCTGGGCGAGAGCCGGGAATGCGGCCAGCGCCACGCCGGCAAGAAGAGTTGCGAGCTGTTTCAACGGCGTTCCTCTAAGCGAGTATTGCTTGTGAGCCGGACAGACGCCCGGGCGGGCGCCGAGTCAAGCAGCCGGATCTATCTCTCGACGAAGGTTGTAGAGAGGGGCGCCCCTCAGGGCAGGACCTCGAACTCGCCTGCCAAAGGCGCTTTCGAGTCGTTTCCGACGAACACCTGGTAACGTCCTGCCTCAACCACATGGGAACCGTCGTCGAGGTGGAAACCGAGCTCGGAGACGGGCACCCGCAATGCCACCCTGCGGGTCTGACCCGGCTCGAGCCTGACCTTCTGAAAGGCCTTCAGCTGACGTGCCGGCCGGGACCGGCTCGCATGGAGCTGCCGAATGTAGAGCTGAACCACCTGGCGGCCGGGGCGCGAGCCCGTATTGCGCAGCGTGGCCCCGACCGCGAGTTGGTCGCCTGCACGGAGCTTGCGTTGGGGCAGCTGGACGTCCGAGAGCGACCATTCCGTGTAGGTCAGGCCGAACCCGAACGGGAACAGGGGCGTGATCGCCTCGTCGACATACCGGTAGGTGTAGTGGTTCTGCGGATCGTGCGGCCGGCCGGTCGGCGGAAGGTCATAGGGCAGCGGCACCTGGCCGACGCTTCGAGGCCAGGAGACCGGGAGCTTCCCGGCCGGATCGGCATCGCCGAAGAGGAGGTCGGCGACGGCATTGCCGCCCTCCGTTCCCGGGAACCATGCCATCAGCACCGCCTGGAGACGGTCGACCACCGGGCCGAGCTCGATGGGTCGCCCGGCGATAAGCACGAGCACGACCGGCTTTCCCGTCGCAACGAGCCGGTCAAGCAGTTCGCCCTGGCGCCCCGGAAGCGTGAGGGTGGCGCGGGAGGCCGCCTCTCCGCTCATCTCGTTGGCCTCCCCGAGCACCGCGACGACCATGTCGGCCTCGCGCGCCACCTGCTCGGCGGCCGCGAACCCGGAATCGCCTTGGCATTCGATTTCGCAGCCCTGCGCATAGGAGACCGTGGCGCCCTCCCGCCGGCGCAGCCCCTCGAGGACAGAGACGCCGTCCTCCCAGCGGCCCATCGCCGCGTGCGGCCCCAGAAGGTGACGCTGCGTCTGGGCGAGATCACCGACAACCGCGATCCGCTTGCCCTGGGGGAGCGGGAGACCGCCCTGATTGCGCAGGAGCACGGCCGATTCGCGCGCGGCCCGGCGCGCGAGTTCCCGTGCCTCGGGGCTCGGCGGTAGCGGCTCCGTACGGGACGTATCGGGGTCCGGCCGCTCGAAGAGGCCCATGCGCAGCTTGGAGCGGAGCACCCGCCGCGCCGCCTCGGTCACGGCGCCTTCGGGAACGCGTCCGGCCTTCACCTCGTCCGCAAGATGGGCAGCGTAGAACCCCGAATACATCTCCATGTCGATGCCCGCGAGGAGCGCCTTGCGGGCCGCCTCCGCGGGGTCCTTGGCGACGCCGTGCTCGAGCAACTCGCCGACCGAGTTCCAGTCGGACACGACGAAGCCGCCATAGCGCCATTTCTCCCGGAGGATGCCGGTCAGCAGCGGGCGGCTTGCGGAGACCGGAACGCCGTTCAGCGACAAGAAGGCGCTCATGACGCTTTCCGATCCCGCCTCGATCCCGGCCTTGAAGGGCGGCAAGTAGCTGTCGAAGAGATCCGCCGGCGCGATCGTGCCCATGTCGTAGTCGCGTCCCCCCAGGGCGGAGCCGTAACCGGCGAAGTGCTTGAGGGTGCTGGCAATCCCGGCCTCGCGAAACCCCGCCACGCGGGCCCGGGTGAAGAGCTTCCCCAGGAGAGGATCCTCGCCGAACCCCTCGTTCATGCGGCCCCAGCGCGGGTCGCGGGCGAGATCGGCCATGGGCGCGAAGGTCCAGTTGATCCCGATCGCGGCAGCCTCCCGGCCGGCTTGGCGCGCCGTCGCCTTCGCTAGGTCGGGATCGAAGCTTGCGACTTCCGCCATGGGAACGGGGAAGATCGTGCGCAGCCCGTGCAGGACGTCGAGGCCGACGAGAACCGGGATCCCATGCCGCGCGCGGCGGGCGGCCGCCTGCAGGTCGGCGATCTCCTGCGGCTTCGTGACGGCCATGACCGCCCCGATCCGGCCCTTCTCGAGATCACCGCGGTCGAAGGTCGGGCTGTAGGGCACGAGGTTCAGCTGGCCGATCTTCTCCTCCAGCGTCATGCGGGAGAGCAGCCCCTCCAGCCGCTGCTCGAGCGCGGAGGCGGCCTGATCCGAGAGGGCGCTGCCCGTGCCGCAGGCGAGAAGCGCGGCCGCGGCGAGAGCGCGGGTCCAGAACGTGGGTCGCAAAGAGGTATCCAGTCTAGAAGGCCTGCGATCCGAATAGGGGCGGACGGGCTGATTACAACGATGGCGTAGGCGCATTTCGCAAAGACCGCCTCGCCAACGAAGCTCGCTACGGCTAGGCTTGCTTCTCTGCTTAAGGAAGTCGGAATGGTGTTGCGGGTTCTCCCTCGGGTTGCCCTGGCGGGCGCTGCGATCGCGGCGGCAGGCCCGGCGCTCGCCCATCACGCGATGGATGGCGAGACGCCAACTACGCTCCCCCGGGGCTTCCTGTCCGGCCTCGCACACCCGGTCATCGGACCCGATCACCTCGCCTTCGTGGTCGGGATCGGCATCCTCTCCGCCTTCATGCGCCGTGGCTGGACGCTACCGGCCATCTTCCTGCTGGCGGGCGCGTTCGGGACAGCGC
>JAFAEL010000100.1 GCA_023423995.1 Pseudomonadota bacterium
ACCCATGGCAA
Source organism: Pseudomonadota bacterium (assembly GCA_023423995.1). Lineage (GTDB taxonomy): Bacteria > Pseudomonadota > Alphaproteobacteria > Rhizobiales > Beijerinckiaceae > Enterovirga. The sequence continues at coordinate 12 of JAFAEL010000100.1, forward strand.
GCCGTGCGATCCCTTCCTGCTCGAGCGGGTGAAGAGGACAAGCCCGCAGGTCGGGCTGAGCCGCAACCAGCGCGCCGAGAACCTGCAGGGCGCCTTCAAGGTGCCGGAGAGCGCGCGTCCGCGCCTTAAGGGCAAGCGCGTGCTGCTCCTTGACGACGTGCTCACCACCGGAGCCACGGCGAACGCAGCATCCCGCGCCTTGATCCGCGGCGGCGCGAGTGCGGTGGACGTGCTGGCCTTCGCCCGGGTGGTAGCGGAGAGCTAGGCGGCCTCCTCGAGCGCGCCCTCGGTGCCCTCTTCCAGCGCCTCCTCCTCCGCTTCGAGCAGGGCCGCATCCGAAGAGGTCAGGCCGAAACGCTCGGCCACGTCCGGCGCATAGCGCAGGAGGTCGGGCCTGAGCTTCATGAGCGCCAGGTCCTTCGCCTTGCTCTCCAGCATGACGTCGAAGACGAGCCCCTGCGCATCCCGCATGAAGCGGATGAACTCGAAGGGGTTGGTGAAGTCCGCATGCCCCGTCCAGACAGGTGGCAGCAGGACCTTCGTCAGCTTCTTCGTCTTGCGGTCGCGGCGTTTCAGCTCCCGGAGCTCGGTTCGCGGCGACGAATAGTGGATCTTGGGGCGGACTCCCTCCGGCCAGGTCGCCAGGATTCTGCGGAGGGTGTCCACCATGTCGAGCTGAGCGGGGTTCAGGCACCAGAAATGCTGGTAGTCGAAGATGAGGCGCACGCCCGTCTGCTCGTGGATCCACAGCACGTCGGCTGCGCTGAACCGGAGGTCGTCGTGCTCCAGCACCAGGCGGCGACGCACGTGCTCCGGCAGCGTCGGCCAGGTCTCGGCCCAGCGCGCCCGGCTCGCCTCGACGTCGCCGTAGGTCCCGCCGACATGGGTCACGACCACGGCCTCGGGCCCGAGCCCCATCCGGTCCAGCATCTCCGATTGCGAGGAGAGGTCCCAGATGCTCTTCCGCGTCAGCTCCGGATCGGGAGAGTTCAGGAGCACGAACTGGGACGGGTGGAACGACAGGCGGATGTCGAGGCGACGCGCCTTCTCGCCGATCGCCCGCAACTCGGCATCGCTTTCCGCGACCATGCCGTGGAATTGCGGCATGTCCGGATGCGTCGCATAGGGCGCGAGGTCGGATGACATGCGGTACATCCGGATCTTGTGCCGGGCGAGATGATCGAGGATCGCGTCGATATACTCGAGCGACGTCTTGAGGTGCGGGTTCTTCTGCCAGCGCCGCGTGTCGTTGCTCTTGAGGTCGGGGCGGCTCATCACCTTCACGGGGAAGCCGAGCCGCATCGCATCTGCCATATCCGCCCTCTCCTTCGCGGGGACAACGGGCCAAGGGAGACCGCGTTCTGCCCAGAAGGTGGCACGCACGCGATCGTGAGTGCGGCCGCAGCCTTTGGGAACGGCGACCGGACTGCTACGTTGCCCTCGCAAACAGACCCACGGCCATGCCTCCCATCACGATCTACACCAAGGGCTGGTGCCCCTATTGCGCCGCCGCCAAGGACCTTCTTCGGCAGAAGAACGCGGCTTTCGACGAGATCGACATCGAGCGGCAGAGCGAGAGGCGCGGCGAGATGATCCAGCGAGCAGGCGGCCGCTCGACCGTGCCGCAGATCTTCATCGGCGAGCGCCATGTGGGCGGCTGCGATGACCTTTACGCGTTGGACCGGCGCGGGGATTTGGATACGCTCCTGGCCGCCTGAGCGTGCCGGAGGGCCTTATGACCGCATCGAAATTCGTGGCCGCCTGCGCGGGCATGCGGTCGGGCCGGGACCCTGTCGCGAACCGCGACGCGGCTGTCGCCCTGATCCGCGAGGCGGCGGGGCTCGGCGGCCACTATGTCCAGACGCCCGAGATGACGTCGCTCGTCGATCGCGGCCGGGCCTCGCTCTTCGAGAAGGTCGGCCCGGAGGAGACGGACGTCACGCTCGCCGGATTGCGCGAGGTCGCGCGCGAAACGGGCGTCGTGGTGCATGTCGGCTCCATCGCGGTTCGGGCGGGCGACAAGATCGCGAACCGGGCCTTCGTGATCGACCGCGAGGGAGAGATCACGGCGCGCTACGACAAGGTCCACCTGTTCGACGTCGACCTGCCGAATGGCGAATCCTGGCGCGAATCCGCCACCTACACGGGCGGCGACAAGGCGGTCCTGGCGGAGATCCCGTGGGGGTTGCTCGGTCTCACCATCTGCTACGACGTGCGCTTCCCGGCGCTCTATCGCGCGCTCGCGGAAGGTGGCGCCAGCGTGCTGTCGGCTCCAGCGTGCTTCACGCGCCAGACCGGCGAGGCCCATTGGCACGTGCTGCACCGGGCGCGTGCGATCGAGACTGGCTCCTTCATGATCTCCGCCGCCCAGGGCGGAAAGCACGAGGACGGGCGCGAGACGTTCGGCCATTCGGTGATCGTCGATCCCTGGGGCCGTGTCCTGGCGGACGGAACGGCCGAGCCGGGCCTCGTCATGGCCGAGATCGACCTGTCCCTCGTGGCGGACGCAAGGGCCCGCATTCCGGCCCTGAAGCACGGGCGTCCGTTCACGGTGGAGGTCGCCCGCGCCGAGGCGCGGCTTGCAGCCGCGGAGTGAGGTGTCGTAACGGGGCCGAAAGTGCTTATCTGTCAGGAAGATGACAGACGCTTTCTGAAGGCTCCGCGTCCAAGATGATCCGTTACGCCCTGGCCTGCGACAACGGCCACGATTTCGAGTCCTGGTTCCCGTCCTCGGCCGCCTATGACGAGCAGGCCGGGCGGGGCCTCGTGGCCTGCCCGTTCTGCGACTCGACGCAAGTCGCCAAGCAGTTGATGGCGCCGCAACTCGGGCGAAAGGGGAGTTCCGCCGCGGAGCCCGCAGCAGCGCCCGCCTCGGAAAACCTTCCCGCCCCGGCGGCGGCAACTCAGCCCGTCGCCCTCATGTCCGAGCGGGAACAGGCGATCCGCGCCATGCTGAAGGCAGTCCGGGAGCATGTGACGAAGAACTCCGACTATGTCGGTCCCGCCTTTGCCGAGGAGGCGCGCAAGATGCATTACGGCGAGGCCGAGCATCGCTCCATCTACGGCGAGGCGAATGCCGCCGAGGCGAAGGCGCTCGTCGAGGAGGGGATCGAGTTCCACCCGCTCCCGATGGTGCCGGACGACCGGAACTGACTTGGCCCGCCCTTGGCGGTCTTCTTCACCTCCGACCAGCATTTCGGCGATCACCGGCGCCTTTTCATCGATCGCCGTCCATTCGGCTCCGTCGAGGAGATGGATGCCGCCATGGCGGAGCGCTGGAACGCGGCCGTCGGCCCCGGGGACGAGGTCTGGCATCTGGGCGACCTGACGCGCCTGCGCTCTGCCGAGCGAATTGAGGCGCTTCTTTCGACCCTCAACGGCCGCAAGCACCTGATCGCCGGCAACAACGACGGGCCGGCAACCCTTGCCGCCTCGGGGTGGGCCAGCGTGGGGCATTATGCCGAAATCGAGGAGGACGGTACGAGGCTCGTACTCTGCCATTACGCGTTCAGGACCTGGAACGGGTCCGGCCGCGGCAGCCTGAACCTCCACGGACACAGCCACGGGCGTCTGCGACCTGCACCGCGCCAGTTCGACGTCGGCGTCGACCTGTGGGATTTCCGCCCCGTGACGCTCGGCGAGATTCTCGCAAGCCGCCGCAGCCGCCGAAGCCGAGCTTCCGGTTGAGTTTGCGCCGGGCCGGTCCGACAACATCCCAAAGACCGCCCGATTGCAGCCACTGGAGACCCGCCGATGTCAGACCCTAGCCCGAACGGTTCCGGACGCGCCGTCCGCCGCCTGGTCGGCGAGATCGAGGTGATCGCGCTCAGCGACGGCGAGCAGACCATTTCGCCTGCGCTGTTCCCCGACGCGGAGCCGGAGGAACTCGCAGCGCTCGCCCGAGCGGCGGGTCATCCGGCCGATCCCATGCCCGTCCCGGTAAACACTTTTCTCATCCGGGCGGATGGCTGCACCTACCTGGTGGATGCCGGGACCGGCCCGTCCCGCGGAAGCCACCTTGGCCATGTGCCCGCCTCGCTCGCCCAGGTCGGGCTTACCCCGCACGATATCGACACCATCCTGATGACCCACATGCATGGCGACCACGCCGGCGGGCTACTTCACCCTTCCGGCGATCCCGCCTTTCCGTCCGCGGAGCTGTGGGTGGCGGAGGAGGAGGCCGCCTTCTGGGTCGATCCGGGTCTGCCATCCCGCGCCCCCGAGAGGATGCAGGCGACGATCGGCAATGCCGTGAAGTCGCTCGGCGCCTATGGGGAGCGGACCACCCGCTTCTCCGCAGGTCGGGAGGTTGCGCCGGGGATCCGGTCCGTGCCTCTGCCCGGCCATACGCCCGGCCAGACTGGGTTCCTCGTCGAGAGCGGGGGCGAGCGGCTGCTGATCTGGGCCGACATCATCCATGTCGCCGCCCTCCAGTTCGCGCGGCCCGATTGGACGGTCGGGTTCGACGTCGACGGCGCGCAGGCAGCCGAGACACGCCGCCGCATCTTCGCCCGCGCCGCAGACGAGAACCTGCCGGTGGCCGGCATGCACCTGCCGTTCCCCGGCTTCGGACGTGTCGTGCGCACGGGGGAGGGTTTTGCGTACGAGGCGGATGCGGTCGCCTGAGGACGCCGTCGCCTTGCACCTCGGCAGGTGCGATGCTATTTGACTGACGTCAGCTCTGGTGTGGTGCGAAAGCGCCATTGTCGGGAGCGGGCCCGAGAGGGTCCCGCTCTTTTTTATTGCCCCAACGCCGGAGGACGAGCAGCTCGATCATGACCGACGGATCAGAGGCCAGATTCTACCACGAAAAGGGCGTTGCGGCGCGCGTCGCCCAGGTCATCGAGCCCGTGCTCGAGGACCTCGGCTTTCGCCTCGTGCGCGTCAAGGTTTCGGCGCAGAACGGGACGACGGTGCAGATCATGGCCGAGCGTCCCGACGGCACGATGACGGTCGAGGATTGCGAGGCGGTGAGCCGAGCGGTGTCCCCGGTCCTCGATCTCGAGGATCCGGTGGCCCAGGCCTACAATCTCGAGGTCTCGTCGCCGGGGATCGACCGTCCGCTGGTGCGGGCGTCCGATTTCAGACGCTGGGCCGGCTACGAGGCCAAGATCGAGCTTGCAGTCCCGCTCGAGGGGCGCAAGCGCTTCCGCGGCCTGGTCCGGGATGCGGACGAGACCACGGCTTCGATCGAATTGCCGGACAGTCCCGAGGGCGAGGAAGTGGTGGCGAAGCTGTCGCTCGCCGACATCGCCGAGGCGCGGCTCGTGCTGACGGACGACCTGATCCGGGAATCGCTCCGGCGCGGCAAAGCGGCGGAAAAGGGTGACGCCCCGACTGACGAGCTCGATTCGCCTGCCTCCGAGCGGGCCGAGCAGAAGACGGACTAGAGGAGAACGGACATGGCGGTCAGCGCCAATCGGCTTGAATTGCTGCAGATCGCGGATGCTGTCGCCCGCGAGAAGGTGATCGACCGCTCCATCGTGGTCGCCGCCATGGAGGATGCGATCGCGAAAGCCGCCCGCTCCCGTTACGGGGCGGAGACGGACGTGCATGCCGAGATCCATCCGCGAACCGGCGAGCTGCGCCTGTCGCGCCACCTGCTGGTGGTGGACCAGGTGGAGAACGACGCGACCGAGATCTCGCTCGAGGATGCGCGACGCCGCAACCCGGCCGCCCAGGTGGGCGACGCGATCTCCGAGCCGCTTCCGCCCTTCGATTTCGGCCGTATCGCGGCCCAGTCGGCTAAGCAGGTGATCGTGCAGAAGGTGCGCGATGCCGAGCGCGACCGGCAATACGAGGAATACAAGGACCGCATCGGCGAGATCATCAACGGCCTCGTCAAGCGCGTCGAATATGGCAACGTCATCGTCGACCTGTCGGGCCGCGGCGAGGGCATCGTCCGCCGGGACGAACTGATCCCCCGCGAGACCTTCCGGCCGGGCGACCGCATCCGCGCCTATCTGTTCGATGTCCGCCGCGAGGCGCGCGGGCCGCAGATCTTCCTGTCGCGCACCCATCCCCAGTTCATGGCGAAGCTCTTCGCCTCCGAGGTGCCCGAGATCTATGACGGCATCGTCGAGGTGAAGGCTGTCGCCCGCGATCCGGGCTCCCGCGCCAAGATCGCCGTTACGTCGCGCGACAGCTCCATCGACCCGGTCGGCGCCTGCGTCGGCATGCGCGGCTCGCGCGTCCAGGCCGTCGTCGGCGAGTTGCAGGGCGAGAAGATCGACATCATTCCGTGGTCCTATGACCGCGCCACCTTCATCGTGAACGCCCTGCAGCCGGCGGAGGTCGTGAAGGTCGTGCTGGACGAGGAGGCCGAGCGCATCGAGGTCGTGGTGCCGGACGACCAGCTTTCGCTGGCCATCGGCCGCCGCGGCCAGAATGTCCGCCTCGCCTCGCAGCTCACGGGCTGGGACATCGACATCCTGACCGAGGCCGAGGAATCCGAGCGGCGCCAGAAGGAATTCGTCGAGCGCACCGAGCTCTTCATGGGCGCGCTGGACGTCGACGAAGTGGTGGGCCAGCTCCTCGCCTCGGAAGGCTTCCGCAGCGTGGAGGAGATCGCGGCCGCCGAGCCGTCCGAAATCGCCGCCATCCAGGGCTTCGACGAGGATACCGGGGCCGAGATCCAGCGCCGCGCGCAGGAATATCTCGACCGGATCGAGGCGGAGCAGGATACGCGCCGGCGCGAGCTCGGCGTCGAGGACGAGCTTCGCGAGATCGACGGCGTCACGACCCCGATGCTGGTCGCCTTCGGCGAGAACGACGTGAAGACGATCGAGGACCTGGCGGGATGCGCCACGGACGACCTCGTCGGCTACACGGAGGGCCGCGGCCAGGACGCCGTCCGCCACGAGGGCTTCCTCGATGCGTTCGGCATGTCCCGGACGGAGGCCGAGGCCATGATCATGCAGGCCCGCATCAAGGCCGGCTGGGTCGAGGCGCCTGCGGAGGAGCCGGCCGAGGAGGCCGAGCTCGCCGAGACCGAGGCGCAGCCGAGCTAAGCAGCGACCAGGATCGACGTGCCGAAGCCGGAACCCGAGCGCACCTGCATCGTCACGCGCGGCGCGCAGCCCGCCTCCGACCTGATGCGGTTCGTGCTCGGGCCGGACGGCGTCGTGGTGCCCGACCTGCGCAACAAGCTGCCGGGCCGGGGTGCCTGGGTGACGCCGACGGCCGCGACGGTCGCCGAGGCCATCCGGAAACGCGCGTTCTCGCGCGCGTTCAAGACGGAGGCCAAGGTTCCGCCGACGCTCGTCGACGACATCGACGCCGCGCTGGTGCGGGACCTGAAGGGGGCGCTCTCGCTCGCCAACAAGGCAGGCGCGGTCGTGACGGGCTTCGGAAAGGTCGAATCGGCGATTGCCAACGGGGGCGTCGGAGCGGTCATCCACGCGCGGGAGGCGGCCGAGGATGGCCGCCGAAAACTCGCCGGGGCATTGCGAAAGCGGGCCGGGGAACTGATATCAGGCATACCCGTCTTCGACGACCTGCCTGGTGACGATTTGGACGTGGCCTTGGGGCGCGTGCATGTGATACATGCTGCGCTTCTCGCGGGTCCTGGTAGTGAAGGGTGCCTGGCGCGGTGGCGTCGGCTTCGCCGTTTTCGCGGAGTTGACGATGGCGCCCAGCCTTCGCGGGACGTGGATATTCGGCAGGGCGAGGCTCGGTTCGATGCCGAGCGGCAGGACTAGATCTGTATGAGTGACACGAAGACCCCGGGCGATAAGACGCTGCACGTCTCTGCGAAGACGTTGTCGCTGCCGAAGCGCCCGGCTGAGCAGAATACGGTGCGCCAGAGCTTCTCCCACGGCCGCTCGAAGGCGGTCGTGGTCGAGACGGTGAAGCGTCGTACAGGCCCGGCTGCCCCGAAGGAGGCGGCGCCGGCTCCGGCCGCCGCCCCGGTAGCGCCGCGGCCGGTTGCTCCCGTAGCCCCGGCCTCCTCGGCCCGCCAGCCGATCGCGGTGAATCGCCCGGCCCCGCCGGCTGCGGCCACGCCGGCGCCTGCCCCCAGACCCGCCGCGCCCGCCCCTCGGCCCGCTTCCCCTGCAGCCGCGCCTCGTCCGGCCGCGCCCGCACCGGCTGCCAGGGCGGCAACGCCGCCCGCCGCCCCCTCTGCGCCCCGGCCCGCCGCCGGCCAGGCCCCGGGCGGACGGCCGACCGGAATCGTGCTGCGCACGCTGACCGATCAGGAGCGTGATGCGCGCGTTCACGCGCTCACCGATGCCAAGCGGCGCGAGGAAGAGGACCGGCGCATCGCGGAGGAGAATGCTCGCCGCCGCGCCGAGCGCGAGGCCCGCGACCAGCAGGAGCGCGAAGCCGCCGAGACCCGCAAGCGCGACGAGGAAGACCGTCGCCGGCAGGAAGAGGAGCGCAAGCGCCGCGCCGAGGAAGAGGCGCGTCGTCGCCTTGGCGAAATCACGCCGCCTTCGCCCGTGACGCCTCGCCCGAGCGACGGGCGCCGGCCTCAGAATCTCGACATGATCGGTCGCCGCCCGGCCCCCGCCGCGCAGCCGACCAACAAGGATGCGCAGCAGCGTCCCGCCGCTTCGGCCGGCGCCGCCACCGCGCGCCCGGCCGCCCCGGGTGGCCGTACCGCGCCCGCAGCAGCAGCCGACGACGAGAGCGACCGCAAGGTGGTTATCCGCCGTCCCGGCATGCCGCTCAAGATCATCACGCCCCCGAAGGCTCCGAAGGGTCCGGGTGGCGGGAACCGTGACCGCCGTGGCCGTCTGACGGTGACGACCGCCACTTCCGGCGAGGACGAGCGCACGCGCTCCGTCGCCTCCTTCCGCCGCCGCATGCAGCGCATGAGCGGCCACCGCCAGGTGGAAGAGAAGGAGAAGCTCTCGCGCGAGGTGACGATCCCGGAGACCATCACGATCCAGGATCTCGCGAACCGCATGGCGGAGCGCGCCGTGGACGTGATCAAGCTCCTGATGAAGCAGGGGCAGATCCACAAGATCACGGACACGATCGACGCCGATACGGCACAGCTCGTGGCGGAGGAGCTCGGCCACACGGTGCGTCGCGTCGCCGAGGCGGACGTGCTCGAAGGCCTCTTCGACGAGCCGGACCTCGAGGAGCACCTCGAGCCGCGCCCGCCCGTCGTTACCATCATGGGCCACGTCGACCACGGCAAGACGTCGCTGCTCGACGCGATCCGCAAGACGGATGTCGTGGCGGGCGAGGCCGGCGGCATCACGCAGCACATCGGCGCCTACCAGATCACGACGCCCTCGGGCGCACAGATCACCTTCATCGACACGCCCGGCCACGCCGCCTTCACGGCGATGCGCGCCCGCGGCGCGAAGATCACGGACATGGTCGTGCTGGTGGTTGCGGCCGATGACGGCGTGATGCCCCAGACGATCGAGGCCATCAGCCACGCCAAGGCGGCCGATGTTCCGATCATCGTCGCCATCAACAAGATCGACAAGCCCGGCGCCAATCCGCAGCGGGTTCGTACGGAACTGCTGCAGCACGACATCCAGGTGGAGTCGATGGGCGGCAGCACCCTCGAGTTCGAGGTCTCCGCCCTGACCGGCCAGGGCCTCGATGAGCTGCTCGAAGGTCTGCTGCTCCAGGCGGAAGTTCTCGACCTCAAGGCCGACCCGCTCCGCAACGCGGAAGGGACCGTCATCGAGGCGAAGCTCGACCGCGGCCGCGGCCCGGTCGCGACCGTCCTCGTCCAGCGCGGATTGCTCGAGCCCGGCGACATCATCGTGGCCGGCGCCGAATGGGGCCGCGTGCGTGCGCTCGTCAGCGACACGGGCGAGATGATCGAGGAGGCGGGCCCGTCCTATCCGGCCCAGGTCCTCGGCTTCAACGGCACGCCGGATGCCGGCGACCGCGTCGCGGTGGTCGAGTCCGAGGCCCGCGCCCGCGAGATCACCGAGTACCGTGCCCGCGTGAAGCGCGAGCGTGCAGCGGCGCGTGCATCCGTCAACCGCGGCTCGCTCGCGGACATGATGCGCGACCTGCGCGAGGGCGGCGGCCGGAAGGAATTCCCGCTCGTCATCAAGGGCGACGTGGGCGGTTCCGTCGAGGCCATCCTTACGGCGCTCGAGAAGCTCGGCAACGAGGAGGTCGGCGCGCGCATCCTGCACGGCGGGGTCGGCGCGATCACCGAGTCGGACGTCACCCTCGCTCAGGCTTCGGGTGCGGTCATCATCGGCTTCAACGTGCGCGCCCACAAGGAAGCGCGCGAGGCGGCCGAGCGCGCCGGAATCGAGATCCGCTACTACAACATCATCTACAACCTCGTGGATGACGTGCGGGACGCGATGTCCGGGATGCTGCCCCCGAATCTGCGCGAGGAGCGGCTCGGCGAGGCGAAGATCCTCGAGGTCTTCGACGTGTCGAAGATCGGCAAGGTCGCGGGCTGCCGCGTCATGGACGGCCGTGTGGAGCGCGGCGCCCATATCCGCCTGATCCGCGACAACGTCGTGATCCACGAGGGCGGCCGCCTGCAGACGCTGAAGCGCTTCAAGGACGACGTCTCCTCCGTCGTCGCCGGTCAGGAATGCGGTATGTCGTTCGACAACTACGACAAGATCCGTGTCGGCGACGTGATCGAGTGCTTCCACGTGCACGAGGAGCGGCGTTCGCTCTAGGCGCTCGTCTTGGCCGGGCTGGACCCGGCCAACCCCGGAACCTGTGAGACTGGCAGTACGTAGATGGCCGGGCCAAGCCCGGCCATGACGCATTGGAGCCGGTTCAATCCCGGCGATACGAATCATGCAGAAACGTCAGGACACCCCCAAAGGCCCGAGCCAGCGCCAGCAGCGCGTTGCGGAACTGGTGCGCCACGCGCTCGCCGACGTCCTCGGTCGCGGCGACCTCCAGGATCCCGTGCTGAACGCGCACGTGGTCACGATTCCCGAGGTCCGCATGTCGCCCGACCTCAAGCTCGCCACGGCCTTCGTCATGCCGCTCGGGGGCAAGGACGAACGTCCCGTGATCGAGGCGCTCGACCGCAACAAGAAGGCCTTGCGCCAGGAGGTGGCGCGTCGGGTGGACCTGAAATACGCGCCAGAGCTCCGCTTCCGGCGCGACGAGAGTTTCGACGAGGCGGCGCGCATCGACGCGCTCCTCCGCAGCGAGAAGGTAAGGCGCGACCTGGAGCAGGACGCGGCTTCCGACGAGACAGAACAGGGCTGATGGATACGATGATCGACGAGGCGCCGCCCGCGGAGGAGCGGAGGCCGGAGGGCCGGCGAGAGCGCCGCCCCCACCAGGACCGCCCGAAGAAGCGGATCGTGAACGGCTGGGTCATCCTCGACAAGCCGGTCGGGATGACGTCGACCCATGCGGTCGCGGTCGTCAAGCGCGCGCTCAACGCCAAGAAGGCCGGCCACGCCGGAACGCTCGATCCGCTCGCCTCGGGCATCCTGCCGATCGCGCTCGGAGAGGCAACGAAAACCGTCCCCTTCGTGATGGACGGGAAGAAGTCATACGTCTTTACCGTGACCTGGGGCGTCGAGACCGACACGGACGACGCCGAGGGACGGCCCGTCCAGGCGACGAACCGCGTGCCCGATCTGGCCGATGTCGAGGCCCTGCTGCCCCGCTTCACGGGGCAGATCGAACAGGTTCCGCCGCGCTTCTCGGCCATCAAGGTGGCGGGCGAGCGCGCCTATGACGTGGCCCGCAGCGGCGGCGATCTCGAGCTGAAGCCGCGGGTCGTCGAGGTCGATCGCCTCGCCGTCATGCATCATGCCGAGGACAAGACCGTGCTCGCCGCCGATTGCGGCAAGGGCACCTATGTCCGGGCGCTGGCCCGCGATCTCGGCCGCGCGCTCGGCTGCCTCGGCCACGTCTCGGCGCTTCGCCGCACGCGGGTGGGGCCGTTCACCGAGGCGGAGACCGCCACCATCCAGGAACTCGAGACGGGAACGGCCGAGCCGGGCCGCACCACGCCGATCCTTCAGCCTGTGGCCTCCGCCCTCGTCGACCTGCCGTGCCTCCCGGTGTCGCGGGATGCTGCCGGCCGCCTGATGCGGGGCCAGTCCGTCCTGCTGCGGGGCCGCGATGCCCCGACCGAGGGGCGCCTCTACGCGACCTGCAACGGCATCCTCGTCGCCATCGGCGATGTCGATGAAGGCGAACTCGTTCCGCACCGGGTGTTCAGCCTGGCGTGAAGGCCTCGCAGGTGGCGACCATCCGGCCTCTCGGGCGCCAGGACGCTGCTTCCTATCGGGCGCTGCGTATCGCGGCGCTCGAAGCGGAGCCGGAGGCCTTTTCGGCGGATCTCGAAGAGGTTCGGAGGCGGGATCTTGCCTGGTTCGAGCGCCGCCTCGACGTCCAGGCGCCCTCCGCGCACTTCGGAGCCTTCCTTGACGAGAATCTTGTCGGCTTGGCGTCGCTGAGCGTCGAATCGAGCGCCAAGCAGCGTCACCGCGGCCTCGTGACAGGCGTCTTCGTCGCGCAGGAAGCCCGCGGCCGGGGGCTGGCGGCCCGCCTTCTCGGAGGCGTCATCGCCTATGCGTCGAAGCATGTGGACGTACTCGACCTTGCGGTCGGGACAGACAATGCGCCGGCTCGCGCGCTTTACGGGCGGCTAGGCTTCCGGCCGTACGGCGTCATGCACGACGCGCTGCGGGTGGATGGCCGCTCGATCGACGAGGAACTCATGGCTCTCGATCTCCGGGCGCGAGATTAGAGCCTCGCGCCCGGGATCGTCCGGTCAGCGGTCCGCCTTCTCGCCGGCCGCGATCCGCGCCAGGTACTTGCGGGTGATCGGCTCGACCTGATCCTTGATCATCTGCGCCGCCTTCTCGTCCTCGCGCAGGTTCTGCTGGAGAGCGGTGACGAAGCGCGTCTCGCCCACGACCTCCGCCATCGTGACGAGAGACTTGTAAGCCGCGACCTCGAAATTCTCGAAGGCGTGGTTGGCGAAGGTGTTTTTCAGGATCTCGTCGCCCATCGGCACATGCGCGATGGCCGCGACATTGCCCATGATCTGCGTTGCCCAGTCCTTCAGGACCGATCGATCCTCGCCGAGCGCGTCCAGGATCTCGTCCATGCGCTGCTCGTGGCCGTTCGTTTCCTCGAGGTGGCGCCGGACGAGGGCCTCCATCTCGGGGTAATTCGAGAGCCGCTCAAGCTGCCGGGACAGGATCTGGCGGGCCTCCTTCTCCATGGCGTGAGCGTTCTTCACGCCCGTGATGAAGACGGAACGGGCCGCGTCGTTGGCCGAAAGGCTGCCGCCGAGTGTGGCTGTCGCCATAGGGGTCCTCCTGCGATGATGGGGGTCAAACCGGCGCTTCCAGGGCGGTTCCCCGTCACGGGCGGACGAAACCGGACGGAGCTGCGGTTGGACGCCCCCCTGGCGCCGCCTCGGGATTCGTGTATAAGGGCGCGTCCCCGATCCGGCTTTCCGGCCGGCGGGCGTTCTCGCGACAATCCGACTGCGCTGGACGACATCCCGGCCCGGCCGCGTTGCGCGAAGGCCGTCACAGCAATCGTGACCGGCCCATCCACACTCACCTGAAAGGAACCCGATGTCGATCACGGCCGAGCGCAAGCAGGCGCTCATCAAGGAATATGCTCGCGAAGCGAACGACACCGGCTCCCCGGAAGTCCAGGTCGCCATCCTGACCGAGCGGATCAACAACCTCACCAGCCACTTCAAGTCGCACGGCAAGGACAACCATTCGCGCCGCGGCCTGCTGAAGATGGTCTCGCAGCGGCGCTCGCTGCTCGACTACGTGAAGGGCAAGGACGAAGCCCGGTACCGGACGCTGATCGAGCGCCTGGGCATCCGCCGCTAAGGCCTCAAGACCTGGCCGGAGCCTGTCGCTCCGGCCGTTTCGCATCCGGGACGCAAGCGACGTCCCGTTCAAGGCCGGCGGAATGGTCCGCTGGCCCATCAAGCCGGGCGGCCGAGGCCGGCCATGGCAGGATTGCCGGGGGCTCGCGCGGATCGCAGCATCCGCCCCGAGCCCGAGCCCCCCGTCATCTTGCACATGGCAAGGGAACGCCTCCGTCCGCCCCCACGGAAGGCAAGCTATGTTCGACATCCAACGCGAAGAGATCATGTGGGGTGGGCGGAAGCTCACGCTCGAGACGGGCAAGATGGCCCGGCAGGCCGATGGCGCCGTCGTCGCCACCTATGGCGAGACCACGGTTCTGGCGACCGTCGTCTCCATGAAGGAGCCGAAGCCCGGCTTCGACTTCTTCCCGCTCACGGTGAACTACCAGGAGCGCACCTATGCGGCGGGCCGCATCCCCGGCGGCTACTTCAAACGGGAAGGCCGTCCGACCGAGAAGGAGACGCTGACCTCGCGCCTCATCGACCGGCCGATCCGCCCGCTCTTTGTCGAGGGCTACAAGAACGACACCCAGATCGTCGCGACCGTGCTCAGCCACGACCTCGAGAATGATCCGGACATCGTCGCGATGGTCGCCGTCTCCGCCGCGCTCACGATCTCGGGCGTGCCCTTCATGGGTCCGGTCGGCGCGGCCCGCGTCGGCTACATCAACGGCGGCTACAAGCTGAACCCGACCCTGGCCGAGATGGAGGCGACCACGCTCGACCTCGTTGTCGCCGGGACGAACGATGCCGTGCTCATGGTCGAGTCCGAGGCGAAGGAGCTCTCGGAAGAGGTGATGCTCGGCGCCGTCATGTTCGGCCACAAGCACTTCCAGCCGGTGATCGACGCGTGCATCCGCCTGGCCGAGAAGGCCGCCAAGGAGCCGCGCGACTTCACGCCGCCGGACCTGTCGGAGATCGAGAAGGTCATCCTCGAGATCGCCGAGCAGGACCTGCGCGCCGCCTACAAGATCACGCAGAAGGCCGACCGCTACGCCGCCGTCGACGCCGCGAAGGTGAAGGTGATGAACGCCCTCATCCCGGCCGAGGGCGAGGCGCGCTTCGACCCCGAGAAGGTCAAGACCGCCTTCAAGGAAGTCCAGGCCAAGATCGTTCGCTGGAACATCCTCGACACGAAGAGCCGCATCGACGGCCGTGACCTCACGACGGTCCGCCCGATCCTCTCGGAGGTCGGCGTCCTGCCGCGTGCGCATGGCTCGGCCCTCTTCACCCGCGGCGAGACGCAGGCGCTGGTCGTCGCGACGCTCGGCACGGGCGAGGACGAGCAGTTCATCGACCAGCTGGAAGGCACCCGGAAGGAGAACTTCCTCCTCCACTACAACTTCCCGCCCTACTCGGTCGGTGAGACGGGCCGCATGGGCTCGCCGGGCCGCCGCGAGATCGGCCACGGCAAGCTCGCCTGGCGCGCGATCCATCCGATGCTGCCGCCGGCGCACGAGTTCCCGTACACGATCCGCGTCGTGTCCGAGATCACCGAGTCGAACGGCTCCTCGTCGATGGCGAGCGTCTGCGGCGCCTCGCTGTCGCTGATGGATGCGGGCGTGCCGCTCCGGAAGCCGGTGGCGGGCATCGCCATGGGCCTGATCCTGGAGGGCGAGCGCTACGCGGTCCTCTCCGACATCCTCGGCGACGAGGACCATCTCGGCGACATGGACTTCAAGGTGGCCGGCACGGACGGCGGTATCACGTCCCTCCAGATGGACATCAAGATCGCCGGGATCACCGAGGAGATCATGCGGGTCGCCCTCGACCAGGCCAAGGGTGGGCGCGAGCACATCCTCGGCGAGATGTCGAAGGCACTGACCTCGGCCCGCGCCGAGCTCGGTGAGCATGCTCCGCGCATCGAGATGATGAAGATCCCGACGGACAAGATCCGCGAGGTCATCGGCACGGGCGGCAAGGTGATCCGCGAGATCGTCGAGAAGACGGGCGCCAAGATCAATGTCGACGACGACGGCACGATCAAGATCGCGTCCGCAGACGGCAAGGCCATCAAGGCCGCCTATAACTGGATCCGCTCCATCGTGGCGGAGCCGGAGGCCGGCACGATCTACGACGGCACCATCGTCAAGACGATGGAGTTCGGCGCCTTCGTGAACTTCTTCGGCCCGAAGGACGGCCTGGTCCACATCTCCGAGCTCGCCCCCCAGCGCGTCCAGAAGGTCACGGACGTCGTCAAGGAAGGCGACAAGGTGAAGGTGAAGTTCCTCGGCCAGGACGAGCGCGGGAAGATCCGCCTCTCCATGAAGGTCGTCGACCAGCAGACCGGCGAGGACCTCACGGAGAAGCTCAAGGCCCAGCGCGATGCCGAGCGTGCAGAGCGGGAGGCCCGCGGCGAGGTCGTCGAGGAGCGTGAGGAGCGCGGTGACCGCGGTGATCGCGGCCCGCGTCGGGACCGTGGCGATCGTGGCCCCCGCCGTGACCGCGGCGAATACCGCGGACCGCGTGAGGACCGTGGACCGCGCGAGGACCGCGAGCCGCGCGCGGATAGCGATCGTCCTGAGCCGGCCGACGCCGGCGAGTGATCTCGGGCTCGATACGAGACGATGAAGGCGGCCTCCGGGCCGCCTTTTTCGTTCGAGGCTAGCGTCGGCCGCGAGGGAGCGTCACGCGGGCTTCCGCGACGGCCGGCCTCCCCGCTCTGACGCGCACGGGGACCGGCGCAAAACGGGCGCTGCCCGCGAGCAGAACCGCTGCCAGATGCCAGGCGAGCGCCGCCCCGATCACGAGGCTTTCCGCTCCCAGATAGGGCAGCAGCCATCCGGCATGGGGCGACAGCCCCGGGATGGAGAGCAGGAGGGCCGCGCCCGCCCCGGCCGGCAGCGCGAAGGCGACGGGATAGAGAAGGATCGCAAGGCGTAAGCGGAGCGGCATCGACGGCACTCCCCGGATCGATCCGGGGCAATGACGCCCGAGCCGCCATGGTTCCCGCAGGCGGCGCTGAGTTCCCTTCCGGTCAAACCTGCCGGGCGGAGTCTCAGAACTTCAGGAAGACGCTCCGCTCCGCCGGACCCGGTGACGGGGCAGAGGGAGATGCGATCTTCTTCGGGCCCTCCCCGAAGGTCCACTTCGTCCCGTTCAGGATGAGCTTGTTGAACACCATGGTGATGTTGCCGCTCGAGATCTGGGACGAGGAGTTGAAGGTCACGTTCCGGCTCGGAAGATAGACGAGGCCAGTCCAGTCGAACCCCTGCGAGGGGTTGAAGATGAAATCCGACTTGGAGAGGTTCGGCGCCTCGAAGAACAGCAATCCGGCATAGGTTCCGGTCGTCGGCGCCGTGAGTGTCGCCTTCACGCCCGAATTGAACTGGAACTTGGAATTGGCATCCGCGAAGTAGAACGTCACCCCCGCCCCGCCCGTGCAGGCCGGGCATGACCACGTGCCGCCGTTCACGTTCCAGGTGCCCCGGATGACGTACAGCCCTGGCTGGAAGGTTACGTTCGTGGTGCTGTTGAAGTTGATGTTGCAGTAGATCCCCGGCGCGAGCGTGATGTTGCCGCCGTTGTAATTGTTCGACACGCAGTTTCCGGACGTGCTGGGCGTCGGGAGTTGGCCCGCGAAGGGGTCCGTCGCGGTCGGGCAGTTCACCCGCAGGTTCGGGATCGTGATCGAGTTCTGGGTGACGTTCGTCCCCTGCACGCAGACCTGCTTGAAGTTGAACGTGCTTCCCGAGTTGAACATGGCGGCCGGGTTGCCGGTCGACTTCACGTGGAACTCGCAATCGGGCGCATTGATATTGGCGCCGCTGTTGAGGAGCAGCGCCTGCGAGGCGTTCGGGTCGAGCAGCAGGACGCACACGCCGCCCGAAGGAGCCGCGGTTCCGGTTACGCTGGCCGCAGCCGCCGCGCTGGCGCCGACCGGGATGCTGGTCTTGCCGAAAGCCCGGAGGAACTTGGCCGGGACCTCGGTGGAGGCACTCCCCGTCACCGTGTTCCCGTTCACCGTGAAGCTCGGGGTGACGGACGAGGATCCGAGAACGCCCGAGAAGGTCCGCGCCGCGGTCCCGACCTGGTCGGTCGTCGCGGCGGCGCCGGCCAGAACGGCGGCATCGAGCGCGGCCTGCAGGCGCGTGCGCTCTGCGCTGGCATTGGTGAAATCGACGCTAGCACCGGTCAGGCCGAGCAATGGCAGCAGCGAGAGCCCGAAGAGCGCGGCAACCTGTGCTCGCGTGTCTTCTGCGAAGCGCGCCGTCAAGTTCGAGAGAAGCATAGTCGAGGCCTGCCGAGACGAACCGCTCTCCTTGGCATGTCCGCCTTGCTTCCCCGTTGGCTTCGGGACGGCAATTTTCCTCAAATTGTCAGGACCGCGAGGGGCTGAGAGTTCCGACAGGTCGGGGCGGGCGATCGTGACATCCCCCGCCTCGGCGATTACGTCTCGGGGCGGGTATCTTGGAGGCCGATATGGCGCTGAACGGAAAGTCCGCCGTCGTTACGGGTTCGACCAGCGGGATCGGGCTGGCCTATGCGCGAGCCTTTGCCAAAGAGGGCGCCAACGTCCTCATCAATGGCTTCGGGGAGCCGGATGCCATCGAGAAAGAGCGAAGCGCGATCGAGCGCGAATTCGGCGTGAAGGCGGTCTACTCGCCCGCCGATATGACGAAGCCGGCCGAGATCGAGGCCATGATCCGCCAGGCGGAGGAGCAGTTCGGCGCGGTCGACATCCTGGTCAACAATGCCGGCATCCAGCACGTCGCGCCGATCGAGGAGTTTCCGATCGAGAAGTGGGACCAGATCATCGCGATCAACCTCTCCTCGGCCTTCCATGCGATCCGGGCGGCCGTGCCGGGCATGAAGGCGAAGGGCTGGGGCCGCATCATCCAGACGGCCTCCGCCCACTCGCTCGTCGCCTCTCCCTTCAAGTCGGCCTATGTGAGCGCGAAGCACGCGATCGCCGGCCTGACGAAAACCGTCGCGCTCGAAGTCGCCACGCACAAGATCACCTGCAACTGCATCTCGCCCGGCTATGTCTGGACGCCGCTCGTCGAGAAGCAGATCCCGGACACCATGAAGGCGCGCGGGCTGACCAAGGAGCAGGTCATCAAGGACGTGCTGCTGGAAGCTCAGCCCACCAAGGAGTTCGTCACCTCCGAGCAGGTCGCGGCGCTCGCCGTCTTCCTGTGCTCGGACGAGGCGGCGCAGATCACGGGCGCCAATCTCTCGATCGACGGCGGCTGGACGGCCGCATGACGGGCCGTCCTGGAAACGCGAAAGACAGGATCCTCGGCCTTGCCGGCCCCAAGGCCGAGAAGACGGTCTCGCTCGCGCTGCAGGGCGGCGGTGCCCACGGCGCCTTCACCTGGGGTGTGCTGGACAAGCTGATCGAGGACGGGCGGCTCGCCTTCGAGGCGATCACCGGCGCCTCCGCGGGCTCGATGAACGCGGTCGTGATGTGCGCCGGGTGGCAGGAGGGCGGCCCCGAGGGTGCGCGCAGCAAGCTCGAGACCTTCTGGCGCAAGGTCAGCCTCGACGGGAACCTCGACGACCCGCAGCGCCGCATCTTCGACCGCGTGATCGGCTTCTGGTCCCTCGCGGGCGGTGCCCAGAACCCCTGGCTCAACTTCCTGCAGGGCACGGTCTCGCCGTATCTCTCCAATCCGCTGGACATCAATCCGCTTCGCGACGTCCTGGAATCGGTGGTGGATTTCGAGCGGATCCGCACCGCCGACGTGAAGCTTTTCGTGGCCGCGACCTCCGTCTGGACGGGGAAGATCCGCGTCTTCGAGACCCGAGAACTCGAGGCCGGCCACGTGATGGCCTCCGCCTGCCTGCCGACGCTGTTCCGGGCGGTCGAGATCGATGGCGAGCCGTTCTGGGATGGCGGCTATTCGGGCAATCCGCCGCTCTTCCCAATCTTCTACGCCGCCCGCACGGACGACGTTCTCCTGGTCCAGATCAACCCGATCGAGCGGCGGCAGACGCCGCAGACCGCGGCCGAGATCCAGAACCGGCTGACGGAGATCAACTTCAATTCGGGGCTGCTGCGCGAATTGCGCGTGATCGAGTTCGTGACGCGCCTCATCGACGACGGAAAGCTCTCCCGCGACGAGTACAAGCGCGTCCTCATGCACCGGATCGACGGAGACGGCTTCCTCGACAGGTTTGCGGCTTCCAGCCGCCTCAATCCGGACTGGGACATGTTCGTCCAGTTGCGCGATCTCGGCCGCCGGGCGGCCGAGGCGTGGCTGGAGCGGAGCTATGATGCCGTCGGACGCGAGAGCACGCTCGACATGAAGGCGACCTTCGCCTGAGGCCCGCGCCCCTTCCTGCCGGCGCCCAGGTCGACAGGGTTTTCGGCCAGCACCCAGCGATCGGGATGATCGGGATCGGTGCGGAGAGCCACCGTCACGTCGTGCTCGTGCATCGCGCAGGCATGGCACTGGTAGGCGTAGTGCCGGCCGTCATCCGCCGTCATCGGCATCGAACAGGTCAGGCAGACGAGGCGTCGGGAGCGGGCGGCAGGCATGGATCGACCATAGCCCGCCGCCTGACGGCCCAGTGCGCCCGGTTCGCGCTGTCCCCAGCGTTCAGGCGCGACTGACGGCCGCGCGCCGCGTCAGCGCGAAGCCGAGGCCGACCACGAAGACCGCCCCGATCAGCGCGGCCGGCAGGTCGAGCCTGTGCGCCAGATCCTCGCCGAGACGGCTGACGAGGGCAGGATCGGAGATCAGCATCTCGCCCGCGATCCACCCCAGGAGAGCCGCCCCTGCCCAGACGAGCAGCGGCATGCGCTCGAGCAGCTTGATGATGAGAGATGCGCCGGCGACGATCAGCGGGATGGAGATCGCCAGCCCGAGCACCAGCATGACGGTGGAATCCTTCGCCACGGCGGCGATGGCCAGGACGTTGTCGAGGCTCATCACGGCGTCGGCGATCGCCACGGTCTTCACCGCATGCCACAGCCGCTCGGATTCGCGGATGCCGGCTTCGGCCTCCTCCTCGCCGGTCAGGAGCTTCACGGCGACCCACAGCAGGAGAAGCCCGCCGAGGATCTTGAGGAAGGGAGTGGTCAGCAGCGTCGCGACCAGGACCGTGAAAAGGATCCGGAGCACGACCGCCACGCCCGCGCCGAGCACCATGCCGGTTCGTTGCTGGTGAGGCGGCAGGCCCCGACAGGCGAGCGCGATTACGACCGCGTTGTCACCTGACAGGATGATGTTGATCCAGATGATCTCGAGAACTTTGATGAGCTGAGGTCCGAGCGTTTCCATGTTGGTGAAAGCCGTTGGCGCCGGGCGGGCCGGGCGCGAGGAGAAATCGGACGCGCGCGCAGAGGCGCAGCCGGCGTCCTTGAATGTCGGGAAGGCGGGCCGGAGCCCGGAACGACCTAGGGAGAGGGTGGCCCGGTCGCCCCGGGGCCATCGGCGACCCCGAAGGCAAGGCGGCGCTCCCGGGTCAGCCCGGTCGCCGAGGAAAGGACGGCGAGCGCGGCTCGGGCCCCGTTCGCGGCTGGCGCAAGGTCGTCGTCAGGATCGCCGTCGAGATCGCCGACAAAGGCTCGGATCAGCGCGACGGGCTTGTGCAGCGGGCCTGGCTTATCGGTCAGCCCGACCTGGATGGCGGCCTCTGACCAGCCGTGCCCTCGAGGGGCCCTTTGATCGAGGAGGCCAGCAAAGACCGCAGCGACGGCGGCGCAGAGAAGCGCGGCGATCGCGAAGACGGAACGTGGCGGCCGTGTAGCAACCATGGCGGGCATCCCACCTTGGCTGGCATATTGTCGACTGACAAGAGATAGTTCGCTCCCCGGCCGGTTCCAGGGGGCCGTGCCCCTCATGTGAGGCACGCCACGATAAAGCCCGCCTTCGGACGGCAGACAGAAGAGCGGGCGAATCTTCGCACGTTGTCGGCGCCCATTCAGGACGCAGCGGCCGAGGGAGGAAGCAGGATGGATGCTGGTCCGGCGAGCCCCCGCCGGACGGGCGAGGCTGGACGCAGCGCCCGTCACGCACCTGCCTGCTTCGGCGGCTTACTGGTGATGCTGGCATGCAGTGCCGCCCTAGCCGCGCCGCTTCCGCCAGGGCGTCCGCCGGAATTCGGGCGTGTCGGTGCCACCCCGCCCGTTCCGCCCTCCCCCTCCGTTCCGACGAGCCCCGCGGAGTCGAAACCCACCGCGACCCCGGTTCAGCCGGATACGACATGCCTGGACCGGCTGCGGGCAGCCGGGGCGACCGCCGAGGCGGCGCCCCAGCCGAAGCCGGAGGACGGCTCCTGCCAGATCGAGACCCCCGTACGTCTCACCGCCGTGAATCCGCCGCACGGAAAGGGTGCCATCGCGCTGCCGGACGGCCCCGTCGTGTCATGCCGGTTCGCCGGTCCGCTCGCGGATTGGGTCGGAGCCGTCGCGGCCCCGGTCCTCGCCTCCGTCCGCGGCAAGCCCCTCAAGGCCGTACGGACAGGGCCCGGCTTCGAGTGCCGAAACCGCAATCGTCAGGCCGGCGGCAAGCCGAGCGCGCACGGCACCGGCATCGCCATCGACATCTCCGGCTTCGAGTTCGCGGAAGGCGCCGCCCTCGCGATCAAGCCGGACGGCCACTCGGGCCCCGACGGCCAGGCGCTCGCTGCCATTCGACAGGCGGCCTGCGGCTGGTTCACGACGGTGCTCGGCCCGGGGTCCGACCCGTATCACGCCGACCACCTGCATCTCGACGTCCTGCTGCACGGATCGAGCGACCGCTACCGGATTTGTCAGTGAGCACGCAATTTCAGCGGCCATTGCACATGATGTGCGCACGCACACACATTCGGCACTTGAAGCAAGGTGCACCGCAGCATAGATTGGTTTCACGCAATGCGGCGCTGATGCGCGGCCTTGCTGCCCTCCTTGGGCGTTTCCTCCCTAGACTTGGGCCGCGCATGACGCGGCCCTTTTTCTTTGCCTCAACTGCGGGCGAGCGAGAGCGGGGCGGCGACGTCTTCGAGTGACCGGCGCTCGGCCGCTACGCCCCAGCGCCACTGCACGAATGCCGCGAATGCCATTACGGCAGATCCCATCAGGTAGCCGCCAAATACGGCATCGCGAGAGCCCGTCTCGACGAGTGCACCAAAAATGAGCGGGCCGAGCGCGCCGCCGATCCCGGTCCCGAGCGCGTAGAAGGCCGCGATCGCCAGCGCGCGGATTTCCAGCGGGAATGTCTCTCCGACCGTCAGGTAGGCGGAACTCGCGGCCGCTGAGGCGAAGAAGAACACAACCATCCAGGCGATCGTCTGCTCGGTCGCGGTCAGCATGTTCTGCTGGAACATCCAGCCCGACACCGCGAGCAGCAGCCCGGAGATGAAGTAGGTCCCGGCGATCATCGGCCGGCGGCCGATCGTGTCGAAGAGCGGGCCCAGGAAGACCGGTCCGAGGAAGTTCCCCGCCGCGAAGGGCAGGATGTACAGCCCGACCTTGTCCGCCGAGATGCCGTAGAAATCCGTCAGCACCAGAGCGTAGGTGAAGAAGACCGCATTGTAGAAGAAGGCTTGCGCGCTCATCAGCGTGAGGCCGACCAGCGCACGCAGCCGATGGAGGTGAAACAGCGTGTGGAAGACCTCGCGGAGCGGCGTGTGGGTCCGGGCGTGCAGGGCCACCTTGGGGCCGGTATGCGGCGCGAAGGCTCCGCCCGCATGCTCCTCGATCGTCCGGACGATCGCTTCCCCTTCCGCGGCACGGCCATGCGTGACGAGCCAGCGCGGGCTTTCCGGAATGAACGCGCGTAGGAACAGGATGACGAGGCCGAGCGCCGCCCCGATCCCGAACGCGATCCTCCAGCCGATATCCGGAGCGAAGTGGGCCGGATCGAGCAGGATGACGGATCCCAGGGCCCCGAGGGCCGCTCCGATCCAGAACGAGCCGTTCACGATCAGGTCGGTTCGCCCGCGATACTGCGCCGGGATGAATTCCTGGATCGTGGAGTTGATGGCCGTGTACTCGCCGCCGATTCCCGCGCCCGTGAAGAACCGGAACAGGCAGAAACTCCAGAGATTCCACGAGAAGGCCGTGAGGCCGGTGGCCAGGAGGTACACGGCCAGCGTGATGAAGAAGAGCTTCTTGCGCCCGAGCCGGTCGGTCAGCCAGCCGAAGAACAGGGCCCCGAAGACCGCCCCGACCAGGTAGGAGGTGCCGGCGATCCCGATATCGGTGTTGGTGAACTGGAGGACCGGGCTTTCCTTCAGGGCGCCCGAGAGCGCGCCGGCGAGCGTCACCTCGAGACCGTCCAGCACCCACGTGATGCCGAGCGCGACGATGATGAGCGTGTGAAAGCGGTTCCAGGAGAGCCGGTCGAGCCGCGCCGGGATATCCGTCTCGATGAGCGTCGTGGCGCCGCTAGCCACCGTCGCGGAACTCCGGATAGAGCGTCATCCCGCCATCGACGAAGAGGCTGACGCCCGTGACGTAGTCGGAATGGTCGGAAGCCAGCCAGACGGCGGCGTTGGCGATGTCCTCCGGCTCGCCGATCCGGCCATAGGGAATCAGCTTCAGGAGCTTCTCCAAGGCCTCGGGCGTGTCCCAGGCGGGCTTGTTGATGGGCGTCCTGATCGCGCCCGGCGCGATCGAATTGATGCGGATCTTCTTCTCCGCATATTCCTGCGCGAGGCTTTGCATCATCAGCATCACGCCGCCCTTGGAAGCCGCGTAGTTCACGTGCCCGGCCCACATGATGCGCTCGTGCACGGACGACATGCAGATGATCTTGCCGAGCGCCTTGCTGGTCGTCGGCTGCGGACCCCGGGCCAGGAACTCCCGGATGGCGGCCCGGCAGCACAGGAACTGCCCGGTCAGGTTCACGTCGATCACCTTCCGCCAGTCGTCGAGCGACATCTCGTGCGCGGGCGCGTCCCGCTGCAGGCCGGCATTGGCGACGAGGATCTGGAGGGTGCCGAAGTGCTCCTTCGCCTGCCCGAAAAGCTTTTCGACCTCCGCCTCGGACGAGACGTCCGCCTGCACGACGAGCGCCTCGCTCCCCGCCTCCCTGATCGCCGCGGCGGTTTCCTCGGCGCCGTCGCGCTCCGAGCGATAGTTCACGACGACCCTGGCGCCCGCTTGCCCGAGTCCCGTCGCGACCGCCTTCCCGATTCCCGAGGAGGCGCCGGTCACGACCGCAACCTGGCCCGAGAGGTCGATGACCGGTTTCCCCATGTTCAGCCAACCCGCTCCAGGATCAGGGTCGCGAGTGGGGGAAGGGTCAGAGACACGCAGTAGGCGTGGCCGTGGGCCTCGCGCTCTTCTGCCCGCACGCCGCCCTGGTTCCCGATGTTCGAGCCGCCATAGATGGCCGCGTCCGTGTTCACGACCTCGCGGTAGAAGCCCGGATACGGCACGCCGATCCGGTATCCCTGGCGCGGGACGGGCGTGAAGTTCGAGACCACGATCGCGATCTTTTCCGGATCAGCGCCGCGCCGGAGCCACGCGATGACGGAATTCTCGGCATCGTCCGCCACGAGCCACTGGAAGCCGCTCGCCTCGGTGTCGCGCTCATGCAGCGCCGGGATCGTCCGGGCAGCCCCGTTCAGGTCGCGGATCAGGTTCTGCACGCCGCGGTGATAGCCGTCCTCGAGCAGATGCCAGTCGAGCGAGCTATCGTGGTTCCACTCCCGCTCCTGCCCGAACTCCCCGCCCATGAAGAGCAGCTTCTTGCCGGGATGCCCCCACATGAAGCCGTAATAGGCGCGCAGATTGGCAAATTTCTGCCAGCGATCACCCGGCATCTTGCCGATGAGGGAGCCTTTTCCGTGCACGACCTCGTCATGCGAGAGCGGCAGCACGAAGTTCTCGGAGAAGGCGTACAGAAGACCGAAGGTCAGGTTGTGATGGTGATAGCGGCGATGGACCGGCTCTTTGGACATGAACAGGAGCGTGTCGTGCATCCAGCCCATGTTCCACTTGAACCCGAAGCCGAGCCCGCCCGTATAGGTGGGATGCGAGACCCCCGGCCATGAGGTCGATTCCTCCGCGACCGTGATGCAGCCGGGATCCGCCGAGTAGACGGTCTCGTTCATCTTGCGCATGAACTCGATGGCGTCGAGATTCTCGTTGCCGCCATACTTGTTCGGCACCCACTCGCCGTGCTTCCGCGAGTAGTCGAGGTAGAGCATCGAGGCGACGGCATCCACGCGCAGCCCGTCGAGATGGTAGCGCTCAAGCCAGAACCGGGCATTGGCGACCAGGAAAGCCTGAACCTCCTGGCGGCCGAAATTGTAGATGTAGGTGCCCCAATCCTGATGGTAGCCCTGGCGCGGATCGGCATGCTCGTAAAGATGCGTGCCGTCGAAGAGCCCGAGCCCGTGCGCATCGTTCGGGAAATGCCCGGGCACCCAGTCGAGGATGATGCCGATCCCGGCGTTGTGGGCGGCCTCGACGAAGGCGACGAAATCCTCCGGCGTGCCGAAGCGGCTGGTCGGCGCGAACAGGGAGACGGGCTGGTAGCCCCACGATCCATCGAACGGGAATTCGGTGATCGGCAGGAGCTCGATATGCGTGAAGCCGAGATCCTTGACGTAGGGGATGAGACGCTCGGCAAGCTCGCGGTAGGTCAGGAAGCGGTTGCCCTCCTCCGGCACCCGCGCCCATGAACCGAGATGGCACTCGTAGACGCTCATCGGCTTGTACCGTGGGTCGCCCTCGTGGCGGGAGGCCATCCACTCCGTGTCGCGCCGCTCGAAATCGGGCAGGCGCGCGAGCCGCGAGGCGGTCGCCGGCGGCTTCTCGGCCATGAAGGCGACGGGATCGGCCTTCTCGTGTCGGGCGCCGTCGGCGCCGAGGATCTCGAACTTGTAGCGCTCGCCAGGCTGAAGGTCGGGGACGAAGAGCTCCCACACGCCCGCATCGAAGCGGAGCCGCATCGGATGACGGCGACCGTCCCAGGAATTGAAGTCGCCGATCACGCTGACGCGGCGTGCATTCGGCGCCCAGACGCCGAAATGGTAGCCGGCCTGGTCGCCGATCGAGGTGGGATGGGCGCCGAGCAGGCGCGGAATGCACTCCGTCCCGACCTGCCGGATGCGCCACATGTCCTCGAAGCCGGGCGTCGGGCCATAGCTGTAGGGGTCGCGTGCCTCCTGCACGCCGCCCGGCCATTCGATGCGCAGCTTGTACCAGGGCCGCTCCCGCGTCCCGAGGCGGGCGACGAAGAAGCCGGCCGGGTCGATCCGGGTCATGGGGATCGGCTCAGCCCGGCCATCCACCAGGACCGCGACCTCCTTGGCGCCGGGCAGCATGGCGCGGATTTCGTACTCGTCGCGCACGGCATGCGGGCCCAGAACCGCGAAGGGGTTGCCGTGCCGTGCTTCCACGATCGCCGCAAGGTCGCCGGGGGCGACGCCGAACCCCGCCGAGGAACCGCGCCCGCCTGACGGCCGGACCACGCCGCCCGAGGCGATCCCTGCGTCCCGCGCGCCGTCGCGCGCCTGCAACTCGGCCATTACGCCGCTCCCTGATCCAAGATGGACAGAACGCCCCGTACGGGGGTCTCGATCCAATCCGGCCGGTTATTGGCCTCGTAATTCACCTCGTAGAGGGCCTTCGAGAGGAGATGGAGCTGCAGCAGCCGCGTGCGAGCCACCTCGTCGTCGACCCAGACGGCGCTCCCGGAAGCCGCGATCCGGTAGGCGGCCAGATACTCGGACGAGGCGAGCCGCAGCCATTCGGTGGCGATCTCGGTGATGCGGGGCCCCGCCTCGGGCAGGCGCGCCGCCACGTCCCGGGCGGCCGTATCGGCCGCATAGGCGAAGGACCGCAGCATCCCGGCGACGTCGCGCAGCGGCGAGAATTTCCGGCGCCGCTCCTCGGCCGGACGCGACGGCTCTCCCTCGAAATCGACGATCATGACGTCGTTCTGCACGATCAGGACCTGGCCGAGGTGATAGTCGCCATGGATGCGCGTCTTGATCGCCCCGACCGGTTCGACGGTCAGGGCCTCGATCAGGGCCAGGCACTCCGACTCGCGGGCGCGAAGGGCCTCGACAGCATCGCCGGATGCACTGAGCACCCGGGACAGCGCCGCAAAGGCGCGTTGTGCCTGGGAGCGCGCATCGGCGGCCGCGGCATCGACATCCGAAAGACGCATCGGCTCGGCCGCGAAGGCCGGATCGTCCGTCGGGGTTGCAAGCGCGAGATGAAGTTCGGCGGTGCGGCGGCCGAGGATCTCGGCATAGCGAAGATACGGGGCGAAGATCTCCGATAGCGGGTGGTCGTCGTCGAGCGGGGCGAGGGCGAGGGTATCGAGTTCGCGCGTCAGCCATTCCAGCGTCATCCGCCAGGCATCACCCTGGTTCCGGATGAAGGACTGGAGGATGCACAGGGCGGTGCTCTCCCCGTCCTCTGCCACGTATTCCACGCTGCCGAGCGTCGGCGGCGTGTTCGCGAAATGCGCCACGTCGGTGAGGAAGCGGCCCATCTCCAGTTCCGGGTGCACGCCCGGCTGGAGGCGGCGATAGATCTTGAGGATCATTGTCTCGCCGAGCTGGATCGAGGTGTTCGACTGCTCGGCCGTGAGCCGCTTCACGTCCGAGGGCGCGATCTCGACATCCTGCGGCATCCGGGAGGTTGCCGAGAAGCGGATTGTCGCGCCGGCATTCGTGCGAATCTCCTCGCTATGGCGCATCGCCTCGACGGTTGCGAGCGAGAATTCGGGCGAGGATCCCGCGCCATAGGCCAACCCGACATGGCGTCCCCTGCGCACGCGGGCCACCGCATAGGGCAGGAGCGAATCCTCGTCGCCGGGCTGGTCGATCGCGACTGGGAAGAAGTAGGTCTGCTGCTCGCCGCCGCGCAGGTAGACGGCAAAGCGCGGCAGGACGAATTCCTCCTGGCCGGAGCGGCTGTTCATCACCGCATGATCGAGCACCTCGGCGCGCTCGATCCGCTGCCCTTTGGCGGCGAACCAGCGCTGGGTGCCGATCATGCGCGGAATGATGGTGCGCTCGATCGCGTCGCGCTCGCGTCCCTCGAGAAGCGAGGCCAGGCCCTTGGTTAGGACGAGCGTGAAGAGCTCCGGCTGTACGGTGGGACCATAGCGCGTCTCCGGCTGAACCGGAGCGGCCTGGAGCTGGAACCAGTAGAAGCCGTAGGCGGGGAGCGTCAGCAGGTAGGGCAGCTCGCCGATCCGGGGAAAATCGGTGCCCCCCGTCATCTCGACCGGGATGGAGCCGTTGAACTCGGACAGGTCGAGCTCGACCGCCTGCGGGGCGCGCGAGACGTTGACGACGCAGAGGATGCGCTCCTCCCCGTATTCGCGGATGTAGGCGAGCACCTTCCGGTTTGCCGGATA
Organism: Pseudomonadota bacterium; assembly: GCA_023423995.1. Lineage (GTDB taxonomy): Bacteria > Pseudomonadota > Alphaproteobacteria > Rhizobiales > Beijerinckiaceae > Enterovirga. The sequence goes on from JAFAEL010000100.1 coordinate 29,097, forward strand.
AAGGAAGCGCAGCGTCCCGCGGCCGAAGGCCTGGCTGGAGCGCCGGATAGCGATCATCCGGCGCATCCAGTTGAAGAGGCTTGCCGGCGTTCTCGACTGGGCTTCGACGTTGACTGAATCGAAGCCGTAGATCGGATCCTGGATGGTCGGCAGGAAGAGGCGGGCGGGATCGCAGCGCGAGAAGCCGCCATTGCGATCCGGAGACCATTGCATCGGCGTGCGGACCCCGTCGCGGTCGCCGAGATAGATGTTGTCGCCCATCCCGATCTCGTCGCCGTAATACATGACGGGCGTGCCCGGCATGGAGAACAGGAGCGAGTTCAGGAGCTCGATCTTGCGACGATCGTTCTCGAGCAGCGGCGCGAGGCGGCGCCGGATGCCGAGATTGATCCGGGCCCGCCGATCCGCCGCATAAAAGGTCCAGAGGTAGTCCCGCTCCTTGTCGGTCACCATCTCGAGCGTCAGCTCGTCATGGTTGCGCAGGAAGATCGCCCATTGGCAGCCTTCCGGGATCTCCGGCGTCTGCCGCATGATGTCCGTGATGGGATGCCGGTCCTCCTGGGCGAGGGCCATGTACATCCGGGGCATCAGGGGGAAGTGGAACGACACGTGGCACTCGTCGCCGTCCCCGAAATAGGGGGCGGTTTCCTCGGGCCACTGGTTCGCTTCCGCAAGGAGCATGCGGTCGGGATAGCGCTCGTCCAGCGCCGCCCGGACCGCCTTGATGACTGTGTGCGTCTCCGGAAGGTTCTCGCAGTTCGTGCCCTCCCGCTCGACGAGATACGGGATGGCATCGAGCCTCAGCCCGTCGACCCCCATGTCGAGCCAGTAGCGCATGACGTCGAG
>JAFAEL010000115.1 GCA_023423995.1 Pseudomonadota bacterium
TCGGTCGCAGCCGAGACGCGCAGGTTGTTCTGGACATGCGTGACGCCGGAGACGCTGTCGGCGAGGTCCTCCGCGCGCCGCTTGTCGAAGCGATGCGCGACCGTGCCGCTCAGCGTGACCTCGCGCCCCGAGACGCTGACCTCGATATCCGACGCGTCGAGCTGCGGATCCTCCGTCAGTCGATCGTTGATGTCCTCGAGGATGCGCTCGTCGGAGCGCTGGTAGCTCTTCGGCCCCCGGCCGCGATGCCGCCCCGGGCCCTCGCTGTCGCGCAGATCGAGCCGGCGGATGCGGTCCTCGTCGTGCTCCCCTCCGAACCAGGACGCGATCTCCTCGCCCATCCGGTCGAACCATCCGCTGCGGTGCCGCCCGGAGGCACGGCCGAACTCGCCCGGATCGCTGCGGCCGCCCTGCTCGCGGCCGAATGCCATCTCGCCGACGGAGCGGCCATGCTCGCCGCGATGCCGGTCGCCATCCCGCCAGTAATCGGCATCGGGGCGTGGGTAGGCACCCCACTGCCGCTCGCGGGGCCCGCGATACTGGAAGGTTCGTCCGTGGTGGCCTCGCGCACCCTCCCACTCGCCCCCGTATTCGCCGCGCCGGCCCATGCTGCTGCGTTCGCGGCGGTAATCGTCCGGATATCCCCCGCCCGGATAGTCGCGGCTGCTATGGCCGAACTCGTCGCCCCGCGCGAAGCTCTCGCGGTCGCGTCGGGTGAAGTGGTCGGATTCGGGGCCTAGGCGCTCGTAGTCCCGGTCGCGCCCGCGACCCTCGCTCCGACGGAAGCGATCTCGGTCGCTCGTCCAGCGGTCGTGGCCGGCCATGTCGTCCTCCCGGAATTGCTGCCTGCGCCGTCCGCTCCCGGCGGCGCGCTCTCGCGGGATAACGGCCGGCGCAGGACCGCCGTTCCGGGGGGGGCTTTTGGGGGCCGGGCCGGAACGGTCCGGACGCCGTGTCGTTCACCCCGGACACCCGGACATGGCGAGGAGTTCAGATGTCCACCAGCAAGCAGCCGCGCACGTCGACGCCGACCGATGCGGATCTCCAGGGCAATCCCGGGATCGGCCTGTCGAAAGGCACCACGATGGCCGGCGAGGACGTTGAGACGATCGAGGGGGATTCGACCGTCGAAGGCGACGTGGAGAACGAGACGAATCCGCAGGGCGGCGTCGACCCGCAGCATGTGGGCCGGACCAATCGCTAATCCGGCGGCGGATCGCCTCAGAGCGCCAGCGCGCGCGTCGCGCCGGGCTCGGCGACCGCGATGCCGGCGCTGAGATACTCGGACAGCTTGTTGCGCAGCGTGCGGATCGAGATCCCGAGGATGCGGGCCGCATGCGTGCGGTTTCCCAGGCAATGGTCGAGCGTGTCCAGGATGAGGTCGCGCTCGACATCCGCGACCGTCCGGCCGACGAGGCCGCGCGTGACGGCCTCGGCCGATTGGACGGCCCGGTCGGCAGGTGATGGCGCGGCTCCGAGGGCTTCGCCGTCGGGAGCCCTGATATCCTCGGCCTCGATCAATTCGCCGGTGGCCAGGAGCACGGCCCGGTGCATGGTGTTCTCGAGTTCGCGGACGTTGCCGCGCCAGGGAGAGCGGGCCATCAGGCGCTTCGCCTCCAGCGACAGCGCCCGGGCCGGAAGGCCGTTCAGTTCCGCGTAGCGCTTGCCGAAGAAGGCGGCCAGCTCGAGGATATCCGACGGCCGGTCGCGCAGCGCCGGGATCCTGAGGTTCACGACGTTGAGCCGGAAGAGCAGGTCTTCCCGGAACGTCCCCTTGCGGACCTCCTCGGCGAGGTTGCGGTTGGAGGTCGCGACCACGCGGATGTTCACCTTCACGGGCTGGGATCCGCCGACCCGGTCGATGACCCGTTCCTGGAGCGCCCGCAGCAGCTTCGCCTGCAGCCGGACATCCATCTCCGAGATTTCGTCCAGGAGGAGCGTGCCGCCGTTCGCCTCCTCGAACTTGCCGATCCGGCGCGCGATCGCGCCCGTGAAGGCGCCCTTCTCGTGGCCGAAGAGCTCCGATTCGAGCAGGTTGTCCGGGATCGCGGCGCAGTTCACGGACACGAAGGGCTTGTCGCGTCGGTTCGACTTGGCGTGGATGTGGCGCGCCATCACCTCCTTGCCCGTGCCGCTCTCGCCCGTGATCAGCACGGAGGCCTCCGAGCGCGCGACCTGCTCGGCGAGCTTCACGACCTTCTCCATCGCGGGATCACGCCAGACGAAGGAGCGGTTGTCGGCCGCGACCGCCTCGATCACGGCCGCGATCATTTCGGGATCCGGCGGGAGCGGGATGTATTCCTTCGCGCCGGCCTGAATGGCCGCGACCGCCGCCCGGGCATCCGTGCCGGTGCCGCAGGCCACGACAGGGGTGCGGATACGCTCGCTGTCGAGCGCTGCGACGAGCTCCCGGATCGGCAGCGACACCTCGATCATGACGAGATCGGCACCGCGGGTCCGCAGGACGGAGAGCCCCTGCGCGAGGCCGTCCGCCTGGGTGACGGAGGCTCCGCGGCTGATCGCGATCTTGGAGGCCGTGACGAGCTCGCCGGAGAGGCGGCCGATGATGAGAAGGCGCATCGTTGGAATCCGTTTGCAGCCGGCGCTCAGGCGCCTGGCCTCACGATTTCGGTCATGGTCACGCCGAGCCGGTCCTCGACGAGGACGACCTCTCCGCGTGCCACGAGGCGGTCGTTGACGAGGATGTCGATCGCTTCCCCGACCCGGCGGTCGAGCTCGAGGATCGCACCCGGCCCGATCGTCAGGAGATCCCCCACCGGCACCCGGACATGGCCGAGGACGGCCGAGAGCGTGACGGGGACATGGAGGATCTGGGCGAGGTCGGAGGGATCGCGCGGCATCGAGCCGTCGCCGCCTCCCGGCCCGCCGGACCCGAAGGACAGGTCGCCCTCGCCGAGCTGCGGGAGGGGAAGATCGGTCGAACCCGCCATCGTCATGCCGTCCAGTCACTGTGCCCGGGCGCGAGGCCGGCCGCGTCTGAAACCGCGCTCGCCACCGCCCGCTCGAAACTCGCCCGATCGCGCGAGACGCCGCCATCGGCCCATTCGAGCCGGACATCGCCGGGGCCGAGCTCTTCTTCGCCGATCACGATGATGCGCCCCTCGAAACCGTGTTCCCGCCCCAAGGCGCGCAGCAGCTCGTCGACTTCGGCGACCTGCGCCGTTGGCACGCGGGCCACCAGGTGCGGCACGCCGCGAAGGTGCCGGAAGGCCTCGCGCCCGGCATCGGCCACGGCCGCGAGCGGCTGGGCCTCGAGGGCGGAGCCCGCAAGCCGTCGCGCCAGGGCCTCGAAATAGGCGAGCGCCTCGACCTCCACCTCGCCCAGCATCCCGTCGAGCTGGGAGAAGCGGGCGGCGGCCTCGGTCGACAGGCGGTTCATCGCCTGCGCGAGGAGCCTCGCGCTTGCGGCGGCACCCTGCCGGAGACCTTCCTGGACTCCGTCGGCATAGGCCCGGCGGAGCGCCTCCTCGTGGGCGGCCCTGCCGGCCGCTTCCCGTTCTGCGACCTCCTCAGGCGTGGGCCCCCGGAAATCCTCGCCGAACAGGAACTTGCGTGCCGTCCCCATCAGCCTTGCGCCATCCAGCCGCGCAGCACGGCGGCCGCCTGTTTCGGATTGTCCTGGGCCAGCGCGTTGGCGCGCATGACGTGCTCGACATCCTGCAGGTTGGCGGCCGGCGCCTTGGCCAGCGAGGCCTCGGGGCTGGGCAGCGCTGCGATGGATGCCGCCTCGCCCGCAAGCGCGAGATCCGGCTGTGGCGGAGCCAGCAGGGCGGCGGCCGGCGCGAGGATCTGCTTCACCATCGGGCGCACGACCAGGAGCAGCACGACGGCGACCAGGAGCGCGATGATGCCGATCTCCGCCCAGTGGAGCACGTCGTCCTTGGTCGGGCTGAGAAGCGAGGCGAGGAGCGGCACCTTCTCGGGCTCGACCACGGGCGGGGCTTCGGCAAAGGGGAGGTTCACGACCTCCACCTGGTCGCCGCGGCTCGCGTCGAAGCCCACCGCGGTGCGAACGAGCGCCGCGATGCGGTCCAGCTCCTCCTTGCTGCGCGGCTGGTAGCTCGCCTCGCCGTTCGGATTGCGCTGGTAGGCTCCGTCCACGAGCACTGCGACGGAGAGGCGCTTCAGGCGGCCCGCCTGCTGGATCTCCGTGCGGGTGGTCCGCGAGATCTCGTAATTGATCGTCTCTTCGTTCTTGCTCGCCTGATCCTTCGGCTGCTGCGGCGCGGGCTGGGCGTCGCGCGCGGCCGGGAGCTCGTTCCCGACCGTGACCTGGCCCTCGCTGCTCGTGCTCGTGGAATTTTCGCCGCGCGTCTGGGTGGAGCGCACGACGCGGCTTTCGGGATCGAATGTCTCGGACCGGCTCTCGATCCGGGCGAGGTCGAACTCGGCGGCGACCTGGACCCGGGAGCGGCCGACCCCCACGATGCCGGCGACGATCTCCTCCACCTGGCTGCGGAGCCGGCGCTCGAGCCCGGCGCGCTTCTCGTCGGCGTTCACTCCGCCCAGGGCCGCCTCGCTGCCGCCGGCGCCGTTGGCCAGGAGACGTCCGCGCTCGTCCACGATCGAGATGTTGTCGGGCGTCAGGCCCTCGACGGCGGATGCGACGAGATGGCGGACCGCCTGCACCTGCTCGCCCGTAAGCTCGCCGCGCAGCTTCAGGACGATCGAGGCGCGCGCCGCCTCCTTGTCGCGCGCGAAGAGGCGGCGTTCGGGAAGCGCGAGGTGCACCCGGGCCGATTGCACCCGGCCGATCGTCCGGATGGTCCGCGACAGCTCGCCCTCGAGCGCCCGCAGGTGGTTGATGTTCTGGACGAAGCTCGTCGACGAGAACGCGTCGCCCTTGTCGAAGATCTCGTAGCCGACCCCGCCGCCGGAGGGCAGGCCCTTCCCGGCGAGCTCCATGCGGATCTTGGCGATGTCGGATTTGGGGACGAGGATCGTGTGCCCGTCGTCGCGGGCCTCGTACCGGATGCCGCGCTGCTCGAGGTCGCGGATGATCGAGCCCGTGTCGCTGCCCGCGAGGTCCGTGAACAGCACGCCCATCACGGGCTGCGACACGCGCAGGATCACGAAGGCGAAGAAGCCGATCAGGGCCAGCGTCACGGCACCCATTGCCGCGAGCCGTGCCGGACCGAAACGTGTCAGAAGCTCGATAACCCCGCGCACCGTCGAACCCAAGAACCCTGCCAAGGCGCGCGTCCTGCGACGCAGCGCTCGGCAAGAATTTCCCAGTTCGTGGTTAGCGGGCGGTTAAGGACGCCGCACGAGAGGCGTCATGCCTACTGGCGGTAATGCTGGATCCGGGTGGTCCGAAGGCCGGCCAGGCCGTGCTCGTCGATGGATTGCTGCCAGCTCAGGAACTCCTCAACCGTCAGCGTGTAGCGGTTGCAGGCTTCTTCCAGGCTCAAGAGTCCGCCGCGTACAGCCGCGACAACTTCAGCCTTGCGCCGGATTACCCAGCGCCGTGTATTCGACGGCGGAAGGTCAGCAATCGTCAGCGGAGACCCGTCCGGCCCGATCACATACTTCACGCGCGGTCGAAGAGGCTCGGACATCTTACGCTCACACACACTTACGCTCAGCACTAGGTCTGACGGTATGCGGCTGCGCTTAAGATTTGCTGAAGCGAATCACTCAAGCGCCACAATCCTGCCTCGATCAAATGTGGGCCCTCACTGGTAGGCGATCGTCTTGACCTTCGCGAGGGGGATCGCGCTCGATCCGACCATCAGGACCGGGGCCCCGGACGAGACGTCGACCGCCGAGACGGTCCCCGACAGTTCGGTCGAGACCAGCACGCTCTGGCCCGTGGCGTCCTGCGCGGTGACGGCGATGCTGTACTCCCCATCGGGCTGCATCGAGCCGCTGGCATCCTTGCCATCCCAGGTGAAGGTCTGGGCCCCCGCCTTGAACATCACGCTCTTGGTCGCCACCGCGCCGCCATTGGCATCGAAGATCGTGACCGTCGCCCGCTTGGTGTCCTTGGCGGCGCTGACCGCCCAGGTCGCGGCCCCGCCCGCCAGGGAGGCGGTGCTGCCGTCGGCCGTAACCTTCATGCCGACATAGCTCGCGGCGGTCGACGTGGAGGTCGACTGCATGGCGGTCAGGATCGAGCTCAGCGTGTCGTTCGACTTCAGCTGTTGCTCGACGCCCGCGAACTGCACGAGCTGCTGCGTGAACTGGTTCGTGTCGAGCGGGTCCAGCGGGCTCTGGTTCTTCAGCTGCGTCGTGAGCAGAAGCAGGAAGTCCTGGAAGTTGCCGGCGATCTCCTTGCTGGCCGAGCCGCCGCTGGTGCTCTGGGACGAGCCCAGGGCCGAGAACGTGTTCGGGATCGTGGCCATGGCAGCCCCTTCAGATTCTCAGGTCGAGGGCGCCGAGCCGGGACAGGATCGCACGCGGTGGGGCGATCGCGGTCTCGATGTGCCGGGGCGCCTCCTCCGGTTCCGCGCGCCGGCCAGCCTGATGCCGCGGATCGCCGCCGCCTCCGTCCGACATGGACCGGCCGCCATTCTCCCCCGCGCCGTCGCGCAGCGTGAAGGCTATCCCGCCCTCGCCGGGCTTCAGGCCCGCCTGCTCGAAAACCCGCTCGAGCTGGGAGCGTTCGCGCGTGAGAAGGGCCATGGCTTCCGGCTTCTCCACCGTGAGGTGCGCCGTGACCCCGCCGTCGTCGTCGATGTCGAGCTTGACGTCCACGCGTCCGAGCTCGTCCGGGCTGAGCCGGATCTCGAAGCTCTTCGTTCCCTCCAAGGCCCTGAGGCCGATCTCGACCGGCACCCGGCCGATGGCGACATCGGTCACCAAAGCCCGCTGCACGGCGGCCCCCGACTTGGTGTCCGTCGCCGCCCCTGCCTGATCGAGCAAGGCCCCGAAGGCCGGCTTTGCCAGGGCGCCGTCCTGGCCGGGCTGCAGGGGCTGGAGGTTTGGCATTGTGGCCGCCGCGCCGCCGCCGGAGGTGCCCTGCTCTGCGCCTTCGCCGCCCTGCCGGCCGGAGAGGGCGGCCACGGCCACGGCAGGCTCCGCCGCGCCCTCGACCCCGGCCGCCCGGCCGCCTTCCGCGGCTTCGGGGCCGCCGGCGGCCGCATCGCTTTCGCCCTGTCCCGCCTGCATCAGCGCCGGATGCCCCCTGGAGCCTTTCCCCGCGCCAGCCAGCCCAGGAGCCAAAGCTCCTCCGGGCTGCCTGCCCCCCGCGCCCGGTTCCGAGCCAAGGGCGGCGAGGAGCCCCGGCCCCCAGGGACCCACCTGCGGCTGCATGCCGGCCGCCCCGTCGGCCAGGGCCTCCGCTGCGAGTTGCTCGACCTCGGACAGCGCTGCCGCAGCTTCGGTCCCGGTTGCGTCCTTGCCGGCCGTCTCTTCCTCGTCGGGTCGCCTCGGGCCGTTCGTCTCGCGCAGCTCTGCCCGCCTCCGGTCGGGCCGGCCCGTCTCGCGCCGGTCCCGCGCATCTCCGGTGCGGTCCGATGCTCCGGATCGCGCCGCGTCATCCCGGGTGCCGCGGCGGCTCTCCGGACGCATCGGCTGGGCATCCCGGCCGGCAGCCGGGGCTTGCGGAGCCTCGCCGGAACGCACCAAGGCCGTGGCCCGTTGCGCAACCTGCCGGGTCGCGGCCTGGGCAAACATCTCGGGCAGGGAGAAACTGGCACGCTCCGGGCGCGCGGAGCTTTCGCGGGCAGGGGTGCGGGTCCGCGGGGCGGCTGTCTGAAGGGTCTCGACGCGTGACATCTGTGTGGTTCCGGTCAGAGCCGGCGCAAGGCCTGGGCCAGGAGAGGATCGGGCCCAAGTCGCTGAGAAGGCTCCTTTTTCGGCCGGGCTGCCTTCGGCCGTGCGGATGTCTCCCGGCAGGAACATGCCGGCCCGGGCGGCAAAGTTTGCCGCCCCTATCCAGGCTCCCTATAATGATGGTCTGCCCTGAACCGCTGCCAGAATGTTGAACTCTCTCGACCTGCCGGGCTCGCCCGCGGATACGCGCGTCGTCGTGGCGATGTCGGGCGGCGTCGATTCCTCCGTGGTCGCGGCCCTTCTCAAGCGCGAGGGCTACGATGTCGTGGGCGTCACGCTCCAGCTCTACGATCACGGCGCCGCCACCGCTCGCAAGGGCGCCTGCTGCGCGGGCGCCGACATCCACGATGCCCGCCGGGCCGCCGAGACGATCGGCATCCCCCATTACGTGCTCGATTACGAGGAGCGCTTCCGGCGCGCGGTGATCGACCGCTTCGCCGAGAGCTACGTCTCCGGCGAGACGCCCATCCCCTGCGTCGAGTGCAACAGGACGGTGAAGTTCCGCGATCTTCTCGCGACCGCCCGGGATCTGGGTGCGCATGCGCTCGCGACAGGCCATTACGTGGCGAGCCGGCCGGCCGAGGGCGGCCGGCGTGTCCTGGTCCGCGGGGCCGATCCAAGCCGCGACCAGAGCTATTTCCTCTACGCCACCACGCCCGAGCAGCTCGCCCTGCTGCGGTTTCCGCTCGGCGACATGCCGAAGGACCAGACCCGGCGTCTGGCGCGGGAGTTCGGCCTGTCGGTCGCGGACAAGCCTGACAGCCAGGACATCTGCTTCGTCCCGCAGGGCCGCTACGCCGACGTGCTGGAGAAGCTCCGGCCGGATGCCGCCCGGGAGGGCGAGATCGTCCATCTCGACGGGCGGGTGCTCGGCCGCCATCGCGGCATCGCGCATTTCACGGTTGGGCAGCGCCGCGGACTCGGCATCGCCGAAGCGGAGCCGCTTTATGTCGTTCGTCTCGATCCGGCCCGCGCCCACGTGGTGGTCGGCCCTCGGGAGGCACTCGCGACCCGGATCGTCCGGCTCCGGGACGTGAATTGGCTGGGGGACACGCCCCTGGCCGAGATCGGCCCCGAGGGCCTGGCCGTTGCCGTAAAGGTTCGCTCGACGCGCCCGGCGCGTGCGGCGCTGCTGCGCAGCGATGAGGCGGGCGTCGAAGTCGAGCTGATCGATGCCGAGGATGGGGTCTCGCCCGGGCAGGCCTGTGTGGTCTACGAGGACGAGAGCCCGCGGGCTCGGGTGCTAGGCGGCGGCACGATCATCAGGCGCCAGCCGAGCGCGGTCGCCGCCGCAGCCTAAGAGGGACGGGAGGATCATGGGGGCTCAACCGACGACGGCGCTGATGCGCAAGGCGTATCAGCGCTGGGCGCCCGTCTATGACATCGTCTACGACAAGCTGACGGAGCCGGCTGCCCGCGCAGCGGTGCGTGCCGTCGAGGCCTGCGGGCCCAACATCCTCGAAGTGGGCGTCGGAACCGGGCTGTCGCTCGGCTACTATTCCGCGACCTCCGAGGTGCACGGGATCGACCTGTCGGAGGACATGCTGCAGCGTGCGCGCGAAAAGGTCGCCCGGCGCGGCCTCCGGCACGTGAAAAGCCTGGAGGTGATGGATGCCTGCCACCTCACCTTCAAGGACAAGTCCTTCGACGCCGTCACGGCGCAGTTCCTGATCACGCTCGTTCCCGATCCCGAAGGTGCGCTCGGCGAGATGGAGCGGGTGCTGCGTCCGGGCGGCGAGATCGTGCTGGTGAACCATTTCGGCCAGGATGCGGGCCCGCTCGCCAGCGTCGAGCGTGCCGTCGCGCCGCTCTGCGCCAAGATCGGCTGGAGTTCCGACTTCAAGGCCTCCCGCATCGAGAACTGGGCACGCTCGCGCGGCCTCGAGCCGTTGCCGCTCGAGTCCGTCTTCCCGGGCGGCTTCTTCAAGATCCTGCGTCTGCACAAACCCGTCTGACGACACCCCTTCCGGAGACCCTCATGGCCGATTCCTCGCGGCAGATCCTCGATTGGCTCGCCGAGCAGAAGGGCGCGATGCTGGAACTGCTGGAGGAGGTCGTGAACGTCGATTCCGGCAGCTACGACAAGCCGGGGGTCGATGCGGTCGGCGAATGCTTCCGGCGCTTCTTCGAGCGCGAGGGAATCCCGAGCGCCGTTCATCCGCGTGACACCTATGGCGACGCGATCACGGCCGAGGTGGCGGGAAGTGGCGGCGCGAACAAGCCGATCCTGCTGCTAGGCCATCGCGACACGGTCTTCCCGAAAGGCGAGGCCGCGCGCCGGCCGTTTCGCATCGAGGACGGGCGCGCCTATGGCCCGGGCGTCGCCGACATGAAGGCGGGCCTCGTCATGAATGCCTTCGTGATGGCGGCCTATCATCGCTTCGGCGGCGCTCCCGCCCCGCTCGTGCAACTCATCACGTCCGACGAGGAGATCGGCTCGCCGGCCTGCCGCGGCATCATCGAGGAGACGGCTCGCGGTGCCCGCGCGGTGTTCAATGCCGAGCCGGGCCGCCCGTCCGGCAATGTCGTGACCGGCCGCAAGGGCGGCGTGTTCATGGAATGCGAGATCTTCGGCAAAGCCGCGCATTCGGGCGGCAACTTCTCCGAAGGGGTGAGCGCCATCAACGAGGCCGCGTACAAGATCCTGCAGCTGAAGGACATCACGGACCTCGAGCACGGCATCACGCTGAATGTCGGGCTCGTCTCGGGCGGCCAGTCGGTGAACACGGTCGCGCCCCACGCCAAGATCGGCATCGATCTGCGCTACGTGGAGCCGCCGCAGCGCGCCGCCGCCCTCGTCCGCATCGAGGAGATCGTCGCGAACGCCAACGTGCCGGGCACGAGCGCGACCCTGGCGATCAAGGGCGAGTTCCTGCCGCTCGTGCAGGATGCCGGCTCGCGCGCGCTCTTCGAGGCCTATCAGGGCGCGATGGGCGAGGTTGGCCGTCCCGTCGAGGGCGAGTTCGCGGGCGGCTGCGCGGATTCGGGCTTCACGTCCGCGGTCGGGTGCCCGACCATCTGCGCGACCGGGCCGGTGGGCGGGCGGGCGCATTCGCCGGAAGAATACCTGGAGGTCGACACCATCGTGCCGCGCGCGCAGGGGCTCGCGCTGGCGATCGCACGGCTGGCTTGAGGAGCCGTCTCATGGAGTACCGCAATCTCGGCCGCTCGGGCCTGAAGGTCTCGCCGCTCTGCCTCGGCACGATGATGTTCGGCGGCGCGACGGACGAGGCGACGTCCGCCCGCATCATCGCGCAGGCGCGGGATGCCGGCATCAACTTCATCGACACGGCAGACGTCTACAGCGACGGGGTTTCTGAGGAGATCGTCGGCCGCGCCATCGCGGCGGAGCGCTCGCGCTGGATCCTGGCCACGAAGGTCGCAGGTCCGATGGGGCAGGGGCCGAACGAGCGCGGCCTCTCCCGCCGCCGCGTCATCGAGGCATGCGAGGCGAGCCTGCGCCGGCTCGCGACCGACGCCATCGACATCTACTACCTGCACAAGGAAGACCATTCGACGCCGCTCGGCGAGACGGTGCGGGCCATCGCCGACCTGATCCGGGCCGGCAAGATCCGCTATTTCGGCGTCTCGAACTATCGCGGCTGGCGAGTCGCCGAGATCTGCCGCCTCGCGGACGAACTCGGCATCGACCGCCCGGTCGTGAGCCAGCCCTACTACAACGCCCTGAACCGGATGCCGGAGGTCGAGCACCTGCCGGCCTGCGGCTTCTACGGCCTCGGGGTCGTGCCCTACAGCCCGCTCGCGCGCGGGGTCCTCACGGGCAAGTACGATCCCAAGACGCCGCCGCCGGAGGGCACCCGCGCCGGCCGGCAGGACAAGCGCATGATCGAGACCGAGTGGCGTACCGAGTCGCTCGACATCGCGCAGGAGATCGCCCACCACGCGAAGGCGCGCGGCATCACGCCCGGCCAGTTCGCCTTCGCCTGGGTGCTGAACAACCGCCTCGTTACCGCCGCGATCGGCGGCCCGCGCACCGAGGCGCAGTGGCAGGATTACGTCGGGGCTCTGGCCTACACCTTCACGAAGGAGGACGAGGCCCTGGTCGACCGGCTCGTCGCGCCCGGCCACCCTTCGACGCCGGGCTACAACGA
>JAFAEL010000134.1 GCA_023423995.1 Pseudomonadota bacterium
CGCCCCCCGGGCCTCCCGCGCCACCGCTCATCGTCACGAAGTCGGTGAAAGTGATGCCGCCGCCTTTCCCGCCCGTGGAACTGAGCTCGACCGCCGGCCGGTCCGGCTGCGGCGCCGTGACGGTGCCGCCGAGGCCGAGGTCCACCGCGGGGCCGGAGGTGCCTGCCTTCGGCGCCGTGCCGTCCGCTCCCGGCGTGCCGACCATAATCCGGCGCACAGGCGCCGTCCGGCCGTCGATCGATTCCGCGCCAACATGGGTCGCGGACAGGCTCAGAATCGCAACCGCGCTGATTCCCTCGCCGAACCGTCGCATCCACCACGAAAGGAACAGAGAATCGCCGCGCCCAGACAAATTGAACATGACTTATGCTTTGCCCCGCCCAAGGTTCTGTCGTGAACCTATGGTTTCCAAACCCTTAATTGGGCTTTCTAAGTTGTCTTGCTTTGACGGCGGCGCGAATTCACCGCATCATTCAAGATGTCCGCGCGCACCGAATGGTTGTAACGCGCGAACAACTTAGAATTGTCGACGTCAAGATTGAGTCCGGCCGTATCAGAGCGCACAGTCCAGCGCCAGATGTTTCAAGCGACAGTTTGTGGGACGCTGCTGAGCTCGGGTCCCTTGAGAACTCTCCGAAGCGGCGCGATCGCTGTCATGTCGCGGGCGGTGGACTGGCCAGACCGAGGCGGCTCTTCGTGCAGATCACCGTAGAATGAGCGCATGGAGGGCTGATCAACTCGGCATGGTTTGAGCGAATCGACGGCGATGCGGCGATCCCTCGCCCGTGGGTACGTAGTTTGGCTGAATGAGGGGCTTGCCATCCCGGGCCGAGATGGATGCTGCCGCGGCTCGAACCGTCGCGGACTTGGGGGCTGCGACCTCGTCCGGCTTCGTGTCGCCCATATCCGCATCGGAAACCCGATCCGGCTTCGCACCACCATCGTATAGCAGGCGACCGGCAGGCCCGTACCGTTCGAGCTGAGTGAACCGACACGGGGGCACTTGCGGCGTGGCTCCGTGCCCGCGATCTACGAGGGAGCAAGTGGCTCTTCCCCAGCCGGTCCGCCCAGGCGATCACCTGACGACGCGACAGTACGCTCGCTTGCTGGCCGCCTCGGTCGCGGTGATCGGGCTCGATCCGGCCGCGTATGGCACTCGCAGCCTACGACGGACGAAGGTTGCGCTTGTGTACATGCAGACTGGCAAGCCGCGAGGTCGCCAGCTCTTGCTCAGCCACACCAAGCTGGAGAGCACGGTCCGACATCTCGGGATTGAGGTGGGCGACGCCTTGGTCCCCTCCGAGCGGACGGACCTCTAAGCAGTCGACACGGCGGCTCACCCCCGCCGTGATCATCAAGGCTCATGGTCGGTGGGAAGGGGAAGGCATGCTGACGGCGCACTCTGGACGAGGTGGCCTCCTATTCCCTCGGACATCTCGGGCAGCACGCTCCTCGCGGACGGTCTTCGGCTCCGCTCGGCTACGGCTCATATCGCTGCCGCCGGTTTATCTCACCGATCATACAATTCGACCGCTCTCGGCCCTGAACAAGCCAGGTCAGCGGCTCGGACACCGGAGCCGCGGCTATTTCCCGAACCAGCTTCGTCCTAACCGCGTCAGAGAAGTCCCGTGCTTCGCGAACGGGCACGATGAACGCGCCCGGCCCGCCAATCACGCAGTCCTCGTAGTAATGGTCGAGGTTCTCGATGTCGCCGAAGCCCGTCGGCCGCTTCACCATGAAGGGGAGGCCATTGATCGTGACGCCCCGAGCGATGGCTTCGTCCCGCGCCGCTGTGACGACCCGTCCCACATTGTTGGGGCCGTCCCCAGAGACGTCGATGACGCGACGAACGGGGTCGAGCCCGCTCTCGCTGTGCAGCTTGAGTCCGAAGTCGATCGCGCCCGAGATCGACGTCGAGTAGATGCGCCCGATAGGTGCTTGGGCTAGACGATCAGCGAAGGCGGCCGAGTCTTCCGGGCCCGATAGCAGCGTCCAGGGCACCACCACGGTCTGCTGAGTTGGGCCGGACCACTCCATGTAGACGACACCGATCCGCCCGATGGCCCCCTTTCGGATCGCGTCATGGACGGCCATCGAGCGGAAAGCCTCAACGAACCCGTCGCGCTGAAGTCGCTGCTCATCGTTGTCCATGGAGCGCGAGACATCGACCGCGAGCACCAATGCGACGTCCACTTCAGTTTCCGCCCGAACATCCGAGGCCGACGCCAGCACGGCGCTGAGCGCCACCGCAACGATGAGGGCCAGCAGCGGAGGGAGGGCCATGTGCATCGAGGTTCCCACTCGGACTCGCGGATCGTATCGAGCCCGCGGGGATGCGTCATCTCGGAACAGGTGACCGGCCGAATGAAAGGAGATGCAGGAGCCGTGGAGCCGAACTGGCAAGGTGGCAACCTCAGCCGAGCCAAAGCAGTTAACTCATTGGCGGCACCGTTCGTATTGTGCGGAGGAGCAGATGAAGTGGCGGGGCTTACATTGGATCTCGGCGGGCAAGGTGATGGTCGACGCCGGTCAACGGTGCGTCTACGTTACTGAGGAGGACTATGTACGGCTGAAGCTCTCGCCGCCTTTGGACAATCTCGAAAGGCTGGGACAGCAGTTGAGCGCGTCTGGACCCGGGAAGCCTGCACGGTCTGGCCGGAACCCCGAACGGTAACGGCCCCGGCGCCTCCAGAGCGTGCCGCGGGCCTTCTCGCACAGAGCGAGCCCGGCGAAGGACGTTTCAGCTCGCAGTCACCTTGGAGAGGAATTGCGCCGCGCCGCTCATGATCATCTCGACCGCAACGATAACGAGCAGCATTCCCATGAGCCGCTCGATCGCAAGCAGTCCCCGGTCGCCCAGCAGCTTCCGGAAGTCGCTGGCCAGATAGAGAATCACGGCGGCAGCAAGCCACGCGAGGCAAATGGCTGCCACCCATTCGGGCCAGCGGTGAGGCTCGCGGGTCATGAGGAGCAGCTCTGTTGCGAGCACAGACGGCCCTGCCGTGTAGGGGACGGCGAGAGGAACCACGAACGGCTCGGCAACATCCTCGCGGAGTGGCCGATCGGGTGTGGGGAAGATCATGCGGACGGCGATCAGGAGTAGGACGATACCGCCAGCCGCCGTCAGCGCAGCCGGGGAGACATTCAGCAGGCGCAGGAAAACCTGCCCTCCGAAGAGGAACGCCAGCATCACGAGCAGCGCGATACCGAGTTCCCGCAGGATGATGGCGTGGTGCCGCGCCGGGTCCACCTTCCTGAGCGCGGCCAGGAACAACGGCACGTTCCCGAGCGGGTCCATCACGATGAACAAGAGCACAGCGGCGGATGTGACATTCATGGCGGGGCCTTGTTCGCATCCGCCGGGTGTCAGCGGTGTGCGGGCAGAGCCCCGCGAAAGCCACCGTTCTCAGGCCAGCGCCCGCGCGGGTGAGACGCTACATCATCAAGCGTACTGAACCGACTCCCCTCGTCCTCCCAGTATGTTCCCGAACCCCGGTGAGCCAATGTCCTGAGGGCGATGCTCCGGCCGACTGCCGCCCCGGCGATCCGACACAATGCGCCGGACCAGTTGGGGTGTTCTTGCCCGCGCCTGATCGCGCTCGAATCGCCCGCATCATGAACGGGCAGCGTGTCGGCCTTCGAGTGCGGGCATCAGAGACGCGCCATTCGGTCGGGACATCCAGCACCGAGACGCCTCAATGAGCCTCGACTGCGCCTTCCGTCCGGCCGACGGCGGAAGGCGTACCGCTCGAAGTCTCAGGCTTCCCTTCCGCGGACGACGGTCTCACGCCCCGGCCGAACATCGACATGACGAACACGAAAAAGGCGGGAACGAAGAAGATCGCCAGGACCGTCGCGGAGATCATGCCCCCGAGCACGCCCGTGCCAATGGCATTCTGGCTGGCCGCGCTCGCGCCCGAAGCGATGGCGAGAGGCACCACCCCGAGCGTGAAGGCCAGCGAGGTCATCAGGATCGGCCGAAAGCGCAGGCGCGCGGCCTCAACGGTCGCCTCGCGCAGCGACATGCCCTGCTCGCGCAGGTCCTTGGCAAACTCGATGATGAGGATCGCGTTCTTCGCCGACAGCCCGATGATCGCGATCAGCCCGACCATGAAGTAGACATCGTTCGGCATGCCGCGCAGCGTCACGGCCGCGACAGAGCCGATGACGCCGAGCGGCACGACCATCATCACCGAGAGCGGGATCGACCAGCTCTCGTAGAGCGCCGCGAGCAGCAGGAACACGAACAGGATGCTCAGCGCGATCAGGAACGGCGCCTGCGAGCCGGACTGGATCTCCTGCAGAGATTGCCCGGTCCACTCGTAGCCGAACCCCGCCGGCAGGTCGCGCGCCAGCCGCTCCATCTCGGCGATGGCGGCGCCCGAGGAATATCCCGGCGCGGCCTGACCGGCGATGCGCACGGCCGGATAGCCGTTGTAGCCCACCACCTGCGTCGGCCCCTTCTGCCACTCGATCGTGGCGAATGCGGAGAGCGGGACCATGCCGCCATGGACGTTGCGCACATTCAGGCGCAGCAGGTCGTTCGCCTGCATGCGCTGGCCCTCGTCAGCCTGCACGGTGACGCGCTGCATGCGCCCGGCATTGGGGAAGTCGTTGACATAGGCCGAGCCGAGATTGGCCGAGATCGTCGCGTTGACGTCCGCGAAGGCGACGCCGAACGTGTTCGCCTTTTCGCGGTCGATGAGGAGGTTGACCTGGGCGGCGTCGGCCAGACCCTCGACGCGCAACCCGGCGAGGATCGGGCTCTGGCGGGCGGCGTTGAGCAACTGGGTACGCGCCTGCGACAGCGCCTCCTGGCCGCGACCCGCACGGTCCTGCAGCCGGAAGGTGAAGCCGGTCGAGTTGCCGAGGCCGGAAATCGGAGGCGGCGAGAGCGCGAAGGTCTGCGCATCCCTGATCTGCTGCATCTTCCCGTTGATCCGCCCCGAGATGGCGGCAGCGGAATCGCTCGCGCCGCGCTCGCTCCAGTCCTTGAGCGTGATGAAGGCTAGCGCCGCATTCTCGCCCGCTCCGGAGAAGCTGAAGCCGGAAATGCCGAGGATGCGCGAGACGGCAGGCTCCGCCAGCGCGATCTTCTCGATCTGCTGGATGACCTGGAACGTTCGGTTGGCGCTCGCCTCCGGCGGAGCCTGGACGTCGACGAGCAGGAAGCCCTGGTCCTCGTTGGGGAGAAACGCGGAGGGCAGGCGCACGAAGCTCCAGCCCAGCCCGACGAGCAGCGCCAGATAGATCACCATGTAGCGGCCGGGCTTGCGTGCGATCCCACCGACCATACGGGCATAGCCGTTGGTCGCGCTGTCGAACTTGCGATTGAACCAGCCGAAGAAGCCCTTCTTCTCGTGGTGCCCCTTCGGGACCGGCTTCAGGAAGGTGGCGCAGAGTGCGGGCGTCAGGGTCAGCGCCAGGAAGCCCGAGAACAGGATCGAGACCACCATCGTCAGGCTGAACTGCTGGTAGATGATCCCGACCGCACCGGGGAAGAACGCCATCGGCACGAACACCGCCGTCAGCACGAGGGTGATCCCGATGATGGCACCGGTGATCTGGGCCATCGCCTTGCGGGTGGCCTGCTTGGGCGGCAGCCCTTCCTCGGCCATGATGCGTTCGACGTTCTCGACCACCACGATCGCATCGTCCACGAGGATGCCGATCGCCAGCACCATCGCGAACATCGTGAGCACGTTGATGGAGAATCCGGCCGCGAACATCACCCCGCAGGTGCCGAGCAGCGCGACGGGAACGACCAGGGTCGGGATCACCGTGTAGCGGAAGTTCTGGAGGAACAGGAACATCACGACGAACACGAGCACCATTGCCTCGACGAGCGTGTGCAGCACCTTCTCGATCGAGACCTTGACGAAGGGCGAGGTGTCGTAGGGAATTTCGTACTTCAGCCCGGGCGGGAAAAAGCGGGCGAGTTCCTCCATCTTGGCGCGGACCGCCGTCGCCGTCGCCATGGCATTGCCGGTGGGCGAGAGCTGCACGCCGATGCCGGCCGCTGGCTGCCCGTTCAGCCTGGTCGAGAAGTTGTAGGATTCACCCCCGACCTCGACCCGCGCCACGTCGCGCAGGCGAACCGAGGAGCCGTCGGTGTTCGCACGCAGCACGATCGCGCCGAATTCCTCCGGCGAGGTAAGCTGGCCCTTGACCAGCACGGTCGCCGATAGCTGGGTTCCGATCGGGTTCGGTCGGGCGCCAATTCGTCCGGCTGCGACCTGTGCGTTCTGGGCCGTGATCGCGCCGATGACATCCGTGGAGGTCAGCCCGAGACCGAGCATCTTCTCCGGGTCCATCCAGATGCGCATCGAGCGCTGCGTCGCAAAGAGCTGGGCGCTGCCCACACCCGGCACGCGACGGATCTCGCCCAGCACGTTGCGGCTGAGGTAGTCGCCGAGGCCGACGGCATCGAGCCGACCGTCCTCCGAGATCAGAACGGCGAAGAGCAGGAAGCTCGTGCCCGCCTGCTCGACCCGCATGCCCTGCTGCACCACGGTGCGCGGCAGCCGGGGCTCCACGCGGCTGATCCGGTTCTGAACCTCGACCTGCGCTTCGCCGATCTCGGTGCCCGGCGCGAAGGTGACCGTGATGTTGATGCGCCCGTTCGCCTCCGAGGTGGACTCGAAATAGAGCAGGCCGGGAACGCCGTTGAGCTCCTCCTCAACGGGGCGGGTGACGCTCTGGTAGATTTCCTCCGGAGAGGCCCCGGGATAGTTGGTGCCGATCGTGATCTGCGGTGGAGCGACGTTCGGATACTGGGCAATCGGCAGCATCGGGATGGCGATGATCCCGGCGAGCATGATGAAGATCGCGACGACCCAGGCAAAGATCGGCCGGTCGATAAAGAAGCTCGGCATCGATCAACCCTGCTTGCCGTTCTCGCCGGCGTCGGACGAGGCGGGCTTCCACGGCTCACCCTTGAAGCGCGCGCCGGGGCGTATTTTCTGGAAGCCCTCGGCGACGACCTCTTCGCCGGGCTTCAGGCCACCGTCGATGACCTGATCGTTGCCCAGTGCTCGGCCTGTCACGACGGGCCGGAGATCGAGCGTGCCATCGTCCCGCAGCACATAGACGCTTGCCTGACCGCCGCCGTCGCGCTGCACCGCCTGCAATGGGACGGCAATCGCATCGCTCTGGACGCCGCGCTCGATCAGGACGCGGACATACATGCCCGGCAGGAGGTCGCCGTCCGGGTTCGGAAACTCGCCACGCAGCGTGACCTGCCCGGTCGTCGCGTCGACCGTCGCTTCCGAGAAAAGCAGGCGTCCGGGATGGCGGTATTTGCTTCCGTCATCGAACAGGAGCCGGACGTTGGCCGCATCCGGATCGCCCTTGGTGATCGCTCCTTCCTGCAAGGCCCGCCGGAGCCCGAGGAGCTCGCCGGCCGATTGCGTGAAGTCGGCGTAGATGGGGTCCAACTGCTGGATCGTGGCGAGGCTCTCGGGGGAATTGGCCGAGACGAGCGCTCCCTCCGTGATGAGCGCGCGCCCGATGCGGCCACCGATGGGGGCGGCAACCTCGGAATACTCGAGATCAAGCTTGGCGGCCGCGAGACCCGCCCTGGCGATCGCGACGTCGGCGTCAGCCTGCGCCAGAGCAGCCGTCGCGCTCTCGAATTGCTGCGCGCTCGCAACGTTGCGCTCACGCAGCTCGCGCACGCGGTCCGATTGTTGCTGCGCCTGGAGACGGACCGCCTCGGCTCGCTTCAGGGTCGCCTCGGCGCTCTCAACCCGTACCCGAAAAGGCGCCGGGTCGATCCGGTAGAGAACGTCGCCGGCCTTGACGATGCTGCCTTGCGTGAACACGCGTTCGACCACGATGCCGGACACGCGTGGCCTCACCTCCGCGATGCGCGTAGGCGCGATCCGGCCCGGCAGATTGTTGGTGACCGGGAGCGGCTTCGGCTCGACCTTGATTGTGCCGACCGAAATCGGCGGCGCTTCAGCAGGAGCCGCGGCCTTGCGGTCCTGATCGGTGCAAGCGCCGACCAGCAACGCGACGAGAATGAACGAGCACAGTCGAGCCTGCACGAAGGTTACCTTGCGCTGTGATTGAGATTGGTGAGGTGAGTCTTGGTCACGTCACCGAGGAGCTTTGTTGGGCAGCGCAGCGTCGCGCTCGACGCGCGCCGGTGATTGGGTGCGGAGCCAATCGATCTCCCTCAGGACCCCCTCGCGCTGCTCTGGCGGGAAGGAGTGGAGGCCGAACCATTCGAGAAGCGTGAGACCCTCGAGCGCCAGGAAGGCCAGGAGCGCACCGCGCGGATGCTCCGACGTGGTCTCAATTTCCTCGATCCAGCGACGATAGGCCTCCTGGATCGGGTGCCGCAGCGTCGCGTTCTGCGCGGCCGCGGCGCAAAGGCTGATCGCTACGGCCCTGTCCTCGTCGCTGACGGACCGGACCGCCGCCGCGATGCGCCCTCGAATCGCCGCGTCCGCCCCCTCCCGGATCTGCGCCGTGACCGTCTCGACGCGCTCGGTCTCGGCGGCCACGCGCTTCTCGATGATCGCGCGGATCAGGGCTTCCTTGGTGCCGTAATCATAGAGGACGCTCGCCTTGCTGATATTCGCCTCGGCCGCGACTGCCTCGAGCGTCAGCTTGGCCGCGCCGTCCCGGCTAACGACGCGTTGCGCGGCATCCAGCACGGCATCTCGGTCGATAACCCTACGACGACCCATTCTCGCTCATTCAAATATCCGACCGGATGGATATTAATTTTCAAGCGCCCGGGCTGTCAAGGAAGCGCTCCTGCTGGGGCTCGCCGATGAGGGGGCGCCCCTCAGGGAAATCGGTGACTTCGGTGGCGCTGGCTGCCCGAGATCTTGAACTTGGCGTGGCCGACACCATCTCTCTGTCACAGGGTTGGGCTCGCCTCTTGGGCTTGAGCGACCCTGTACCTATCGCACCCGTCCCGGCAGACAGTCCGGCGCTGTGATCGTGTAGGGCAGAGGCGCCCGCCGGTGAGAGCCGAGCGGGCGTTTTCATGTCTCGTTCTCGTCGGCTTCCAGAATCGATTCATCGCCAGCCTGGGCTGGCTCTGGCCCAAATCACCGACGGCCGCGGCTCCCGGATAGTGCCCGAAATGCCTGAGACGTAGCCCGCCGGGCCTCAGCCCAGCAGCAGGAGGTTCGCTGCGATCGCGACCGTGCAGACAACGATCTCGGCTATGACGATCTGAAACATGCTCGCCTCCTGGCTCACACCCAGAAACTAAGCCCGATCGGCCAGCTGTGTCCGTGTCCCGAAACACACAGGGCGAATGTTTCAGACGAGTCGGTTCGGAAGAATCCCGAGTACGGGTCGGTGCGCGGAGCCGCTTCGCAGGCGCAGAGCCGCCGAGGATTTGCACGGCTACAAACAGCAGCGAACGTTAACTCACCCCGGCGCCCATCGGCTCGTCCAGAGCTTCCGCCACGCCGTGAAAGTCGCGGCGATACTGAACACCCCAAGAACGCTGAAGATCTTGAGCGCAGCGGGGGCGCCGACGACGTTCGCCAGCGATCCCACCAGAACCAGCCCCAGGGGAGAAACGCCGATACAAACTGAAAGGATGCCGAAGGCTGCTCCGCGCAGAGCCGGGGGGACGGCCATGAAAACGAGGGTCGATTGCATTACGCTGAAGCCGGCCCCGCCGAGGCCGACGGCGAGGAGGATCGCGACAGCTGCGACCGGGTCACCCGCGGTTGCGAACGCTCCCATCATGAGAGCGAAGATTCCAGCGCCCAGAACGTACAACCGGCCGAACCAGCGCCGCGGAGCAAACGAGCCGATCAGGATCGCGCCAAGAAGGGTCGCGGCACCATCGATGCCGGTCAGCACCCCTGTCCAATCCGGCTTCAGGCGCAATACGTCCTGGCTGATGACCGGGATCAGGCTGACCATCGGCCAGCCAAAGATGTTGAACAGGATGGTGATGAGCAGCAGCCCGCGGAATCGGTCGTTGAGGCTGATTTCGCGCCAGCCGTTGAGCAATTGCGTCAGCACCGGAGTCCCGGTGGTATTTTGATCCTTCGTCCGAGGCTCAAGAGCGTGGGCTGCCAGAAGCCCAACAAAGTATAGGAGCGCCCCGCAGAAGAAGGCTCCATGGATCCCGGCGGCAACCATCAGGATGCCGCCGATCGCCGGACCGAGAACACGGCTCGCATTGTTGCTGCCGACATCGACGGCCATCGCGGTTCCGAGACGCGACGGGCCGGCGGCCTGCCCCAACAAGGTCCGGCGAACGGGATTGTCGCACGCCCAAGCAATGCCGTTCACAAAACTTGCGATTCCGAGCTGCCAGATCTCCAGCATCCCCCAGAATGCCAGCGCTGCGATGCTGAGGGACGTCGCCAGGGAACCGATCAGAATGACCATCAGGGCCAGGCGCCGATCGATCACATCCGACCAGGCACCCAAGAAGGCGCCAAAAAGCGCCATCGGAAGCACGCGCCACATCATCATCAGCGCGACTGTGAATTCTGACGAGGTTCGTTGATAAACGAAGACGCTGATCACCAGCGTCTCGAGCCACCTGACCGTGAAAGTCGCGACGCCAATGATCCAGAGCCTGACGAAATCGGGTTCTGAAAAGACGGATCCCGTTCTGGGGGCGCTCTCAGCCCTCTCGTGCGCCAACCAGTACCTCCCGTCCGACGGCGAGCTTGGAATCGCGCGGGCGGGCCGAGATACCGGCAAGTTGCGATCCGCGGCAAGGGGAACGCGCGCCGCCTACACCCAGGATGCGCGGGCCTCTCGCGGCCGAACGGACGCCGCGCGTGCATCCGGCGCTGCGAACGCACCAAGCTTAAGCCGGCATGCAGGGAAGGCTGCTCACCGTAATGCCTGCCGGTATGTTCCGCCGGGTCCTCACGATCGCGGGGACGTATGAGTTGCCACTTGGGGTCGCGCTCCCGGCCCGGGCTGGCCCGCAATGAGCGCGACCCTAGTCGCTATGAGGCCGAGCTTGCGGGGTCTGTCAGATGGCCCGCCTCAGCCAGATCCTTGAAGCCACCCAAGTTGAACACTTGCCGGAACCCCATCTCCTGGAGCGTCTTCCCGGCAAGGGCGGAGCGCCCGCCAGACGCGCAGTAGACGAGGACGGTCTTGTCCCTCTGGAAAGCCGGGTCGTGATACTGGCTCTCCGGATCGGCACGGAACTCCAACATTCCGCGTGAGACATTAACGGCGCCCTTGAGCTTCCCAGTCTTCTCGACCTCTGACGGATCGCGAACGTCCACGATCAGAACATTCTGCGCCTTGAGCTTGTCGGCCGCTTCCTGAGGAGAAAGCTTCGGCACGGAAGAGTTCGCTGCCGAAAGCAACTCTTTGACGGTGGTGGCCATCTGACACCTCGCTGATGCTCTTCCCTAAGCCTGACAGAGTAACAGCGCCTCGCCAAATCCGCCCTCCCCGGCTCGTCGCGGCCGTCGTCCCGATCACGAAGAACCCATGACGGCGCTGATGCCATGACGTTCTCGGCGCGCAGCTCTTCATCGTCGATGTCGAGAGCGAGCCAGGCATCTCCGTCGCGGGCGTTGTGATCGGGGCGCGGCATCACGGGCGCCAAGGACGTGGATCTTCCAGGACGGCGCCATCGCGACGGAGATCTTTGGGAGAGACGACGACCATGCCGTCTCTCCTCTGCCACCGACGAGTGCCGGGGAGGGAAATGGCCGAAGGGTCATTCCGACGGCCACAGGGCGTCGAGGAGCGCTGGGCGTGGAACGCGGGACTAAAACTTGGCGCAAAGCGGGCCCGCACCCACAACAGGTCTCGCCGGGCCGGCTCCGGGTTCTGAGGGCCGGGGAAGATCCGGGCTATGCGTGTTCCAGCGTGAGGTGGCGTCCGCGCACCTCCTCGGCCCGGGCAAGCGCGGGACCGTCGCCTTCCCAGACGATGGTGCCGCCGTCGATGATCTGCAGCCGATCGGCTACGGCCATGCAGACGTCCAGGCTCTGCTCGACAAGGAGCATGCTAAGGCCCGATCTCTTCAGTTCGCGGATGAGTTCGACCAGCCGCTCCACGATGACGGGCGCGAGCCCCTCTGTCGGTTCGTCGAGGAGCAGCACCCTCGGGCCGGTCACGAGGGCGCGGCCGATCGCGAGCATCTGCTGCTCCCCACCGGACAGCTTTCCCCCCGGCGTACGCCGACGGCCCGCAAGCGCCGGAAACATCGTGAAGACATCCGCCGGCTTCCACTGTGCGCCTCGCTGTGCCGCGAGCGTCAGGTTCTCCTCGACCGTCAGCGAGCCGAAGATGCCGCGGTGCTCCGGAACGAGGGAAAGGCCCCGTCGTGCGATCTCGTAGGGCTGGAGCCCCAGAACGTTCTCGCCTTGGAACGTGAGCTTGCCCTCCGTCCGCGCGAGAAGGCCGGTGAGCGCCCGCATGGTGGTGGTCTTCCCCGCCCCGTTCCGGCCGAGCAGGGCCACGAGCTCCCCGTCGCGGATCTTGAGGTTCACACCCTGGAGGATGTGGCTCTTGCCGTACCATCCGTTGAGCCCGGCGGCCTCCAGGAGCACTGTGCCGCCGCTCATGCCTGGCTCCCGAGATAGGCTGTGCGCACCGCCGGATCGTTTCGGATCCGGTCGGGGACGTCTTCCGCGATCTTGCGCCCCTGGGCCATGACGGTGATGCGATCGGAGATGGAGAGCACGACGCTCATGTTGTGCTCGATCAGGAGCACGGCCATGCTTTTCCTGAGGCCCAGGATGAGTTCCTTGGTCCGGTGGACGTCGTCGATGCTCATGCCGGCGAGCGGCTCGTCGAGGCAGATCATCTTCGGCCGGGCCGCCAGCGCCATCCCGATCTCGAGCGATCGCTGCGCACCGTGCGAGAGATCGCCCGCCCGTGTGGCAGCCCGATCCTCGATGCCGACCTCGCGAAGGATCTGCGCGACCTCGTCCGCGATGTCGCGCCGGGCAGCGGGTGAGCGCCAGAAGACCCACGCTTCGCGGTGGTGGCGCGCCTGCACGGCCAGGCGGACGTTCTCGGCCACGGTCAGGGCGGGATAGATGTTCGTCACCTGAAAGGAGCGGGCCATGCCGGCCCGCACACGCCGGTGCCCGGACGCGCGGGTAACGTCCTGGCCAGCAAAGCGAATCGTCCCGGCGTTCGGGCGGCGAACTCCGGTCACCGCGTTGAAAAAGGTCGTCTTCCCAGCGCCATTCGGGCCGATCAGGGCGTGGATGGTATTCGGCAGGACCGAGACGGACATGTCGGTCAGCGCTTGGAAGTCGCCAAACCGGACGCCGATGCCGTCGGCCAGGAGAATCGGCTCAGCCATCGGCGCGCCTCCCGGCAAGCCGCGCCCCGATGCTCCACAATCCTCCAGGGAGATAGAGCACGATCGCAATCAACAGGAGTGCGATCAGCGCGAGCCAGCGTGCCCAGAGCTCCGAAAGGAGCTCGGACACAAGCGTGTAGAAGCCCGACCCAACGAGCGCTCCCGCAGGCGAGCCAACACCACCGATGATGGCCATCACCAGGATGCGCTGGCTCATCTCGAGCTCGATGTTGTTCGGCGGCACGAAGCCCAGGAAGGCGGCATGAAGCCCGCCAGAAAGGCCCGCGATCCCGCCAGCGACCGCGAGCGCTACGATCTTGTAGAGCTTCACGTCGTAGCCCATCGCTTCGCTTCGGGCTTCGTTCTCCCGGATGGCCGTCAGCACAGTGCCGAGCGGCGAGCTGTTGATGCGCTGGACGGCCAGGAAGGCCAGGAGAAACGCGCCGGCGCTGAGGAGATAGAACGAGAGTGCGGAGGCGATCGGCAGGCCGAAGAGGGTGAATGTTCGCGGCAGGCCCGAGAAGCCGTTCTCGCCGCCGGTCACATCCTTCCAGGCGAGCATGGCGAAAAAGCCCATCTGTGCGAAGGCCAGCGTCAGCATGACGAAATAGACGCCTTGGCGTCGGACGATAACGGCACCGAGGACGCCGGCGAGCAGCGCCCCGGCAATGGCCGCAGTCACGAGGGTGGGCCCGAGCCCGAACCCGGCATCCCGGAGCAGGATCCCAGCCGCGTAGGAGCCGACGCCGAGATAGAGGCCCTGCCCGAAGGACAGGAGGCCGACCGAGCCGAGCAGAAGCGTGACGGACAGCGTCGCGGTGGCAAAGATCGCGACCTGGCTCGCCAACGTCGTCGGAACAAAGATCGGCAAGGCGACCAGTGCGGCGACGACGATCGCCGTTGTCACGTCGGGAAAGCGTTGGGCCCCCATCTCAGAAGCGCCCCAGCAGGCCCGATGGGCGGGCAAGGATCACGAGCGCCATCGCGGCATAGATCATCAATTGAGCGCCCTGGGGCCAGAGGGTGCTCATGATGGACTGCACCAGACCGATCAGGAGACCGCCGACCAAGGCGCCGGAGAGAGTTCCAAGGCCGCCCACGACGATGACCACGAAGGCGATGCCGAGCGCCTCGACGCTCATGAAGGGCTCGACGCCGCGGAGCGGGGCGGCCAGAACGCCGGCCAGCCCGGCAAGCGCCCCGCCAAGGGCGAAGGTCGCCATGAACACCCGGTCGACATTGATCCCGAGCAGACCGACCATCTCGGCGCTTTCCGATCCCGCACGCAGGACGGCGCCGAGTTTCGTGCGTTCGACGACAAACCAGAGCCCGACGGCGACGATTGCCGCGACCAAGACGACCGCGAGGCGGTAGGCCGGGTACACATAGGGGCCCAGAAAAACGACCCCGGACAGCGCGGCCGGCACGGGGACGTTCTGCGCCAGGGGTCCGAACACCACGATCACCATCTCCTGGAGGAACAGGGCAACCGCAAACGTGATCAGGATCTGGACCTCATGCGGCATTCGGTAGGTGTGCCGGAGCAGGAGACGCTCCACGATCACGGCAAGAAGCGCCACGGAGAGAGGCGCCACCACG
>JAFAEL010000151.1 GCA_023423995.1 Pseudomonadota bacterium
CCTCAAGGCGATGGTGCGCGATCTGCATCCCATGGCCGACCAGCCCGTAGCCTGAGATTCCTCGGATCCCCAGGCTCCGGCACACCGAGGGGTATTCTCGGGAACCGATCGAACCATCGACGAACTATCTTGCGTTGCGTTCTTCTAACCTCCCGGGGGTATCTGACCCGATTAACCATGGGTCCAGACGGCACGGGATCAGTCGAAACGACCTCACAGGCGCTGCGTAAGCCTGTGGCGGTCCAGGGTTATGGCACGATGTATCCGGTTTTCAGGCGTTTCCGACACAGCAAGCGGGGTAATGTTGCCGTCCTGTTCGCCCTGACGGCGCTGCCCCTCATCACGGTGGTCGGAGCGGCGGTCGATTATTCCGGGGCAGCGAACCTGCAGTCCCACCTTCAGGCCGACACGGATGCCGCGGCCCTCGTCGCGTGCAAGTCGCCCCTCACGGCAGAAGCAGACCTGAAGGCGCTCGCCCAGAAGGCCCTGAACGGATACATGCCCGGGCAGACGGTGACGATCACCAAATTCAAGGCGACCAACAATCCGCGCAGCGTGGAATTGACGACAAAGGTGACCTACCCGACGCGCTTTATGAAGATCGCCAATGTCTCGAGCCTCAATGTCTCGATCACCTCGGGATGCGCTGCTGGCGAGAACTTCTACGAGATCGCGCTTGTGCTCGATACGACGGGGTCGATGAGCCAGTCAGCCGGCACGGGAACCAAGATCCAGGCATTGCGCACGGCGGCCACGAACTTCGTGAACACGATGTTCACAAATTTCGACCCGACTCATCTCAAGATGTCAATCGTACCCTTCGCGGCCTCTGTGAAGGTTAACCCTGATACCTACGCCCCAAACAACGTTCCGAATGTCGCGTGGCTCGATTCTAGCGGAACGTCGAGCATCCACTGGTCCAATTTTACCAACCCAGCGGGCTCCAGCTTCAGCAGCAGATTTGATATCTACAAGAAACTGAAGGCAGTACGCGCCAACTGGACTTGGGCAGGATGCCTCGAATCCCTTCCCTATCCATACAACACGCAGGACGCCACGCCTTCCACCGGAACCCCGAACACCCGGTACGTTCCACTTCTCGCCCCGGATGAGCTCGGCACAGACACGACCTGCACGATCAACTTCTTTGGCAAGCCGATCACATATCCGTGCCATGACCCGAGTAGCGACAACAGCTACATGGACGACGGTACGGCAACTAGCGGCAGCTGCAATAGCCTCGACGGCAACAACACGAAGCGCCTTGGGCAAGCATGCAAGTACGTGACGCCAACGAATATCCGCACCGGCGAGGCTGGGCCAAACAATCAGTGCACCTCCCGGCCGATCACGACCCTCACGAGTTCCCAATCGGCGCTCACGACCGAGATCGGCAACCTGCAAGCATCTGGACAGACCAATATCGCCGAGGGCCTACACTGGGGATGGCGCACGATTGCGCGAACGGGTGTCTTCAACGAGCCCGCAGCTTACGGAGCGCAGAACACAACCAAGATCGTCGTGCTCATGACAGACGGCGTCAACACGTGGAGTGCAGCGAGCTCTCCAGTGGCGAGATCGCAATATTCAGCATACGGATTCTTCGCCAACGCTGATTTGACCACCACTACAAACCGGTTGCCCCCCGGCTACGGAAACCTGTCGAGCAGCACCGACGCAAGAAACGCGATAGACCAACTGACACGCGAAACCTGCGCCAATATGAAGGCCAAGGGAATCGTAATCTACTCGGTCGCCTTCTCGACCCCGGGCGATGCCATCGACGCGAGCGGCCAGCAGTTGATCAAGGACTGCGCATCCGGCCCAGACAAGTACTTCCTGGCGAGCGACGCCGCGTCGCTGAACTCCACCTTTGCGGCCATCGCGCAGGGGATTGGCGCGCTCCGGATCACGAAATAGGCGCGTTCCCGCGACCGGGGCGCCTCAGCGCGGACGCCAAGGAGGCGGAGGACTTATCCGCCTCGCCTCAGCAGGAACACGCCCTGCTCGCCAAACAGGTTCCAGAACCACCACGGCATGTGGAACCGCACCGGTTCGCCGCCGGAATCCAGCGCGTGCGCCTCCTCCATGCTGGCCCCGGCTTCGCGGCAGAGATGCACGAAGTCGCGGATGGTGCAGAAATGGATGTTGGGCGTGTCGTACCAGGAATGGGGAAGATTGTCGGTCACTGGCATCCGCCCGCGCACGCCGAGTTCCCACCGCACCCGCCAGTGGCCGAAATTCGGGAAGGAAACGATCGCATGCCGCCCGATGCGCAGCATGTGCTCGAGCACGGCGCGGGGCTGGCGCGTCGCCTGCAGCGTCTGCGAGAGGATGACGTAGTCGAACGCGTCGTCGGGATAATTTGCGAGATCGGTATCGGCGTCGCCCTGGATGACGGGAAGCCCTTTGGCGAGACACTCGCTCACGCCCTCGCGCGACAGCTCGATCCCGCGGCCATCGGCGCCGCGTCGGTCACGCAGAAGCGCCAGCAGCGAGCCGTCCCCGCAGCCGACGTCGAGCACGCGCGAATTCGGCTCGACCATGCGGGCCACCAGGAGATGGTCGCGGCGCGGCTCGGGGAGCGCGACCGTCTGGTTCGGCGTGATGCCTGCCCCGGCGGCAGCCCTCAGCGCAGCGCTCACCGGATCCCCCGCGCGATGGCTGCGGCGTCGATGAAGCCGCGGGCCGCGGCGAACATCTCCGGCTCCTGCAGCAGGAAGGCGTCGTGGCCCTTGTCGCTCTCGATCTCGACGAACCCGACCTGCGCCCCTCCGGCATTCAGGGCGTGGACGACAGCGCGCGAATCCGCGGTGGGAAACAGCCAGTCTGACGTGAAGGACATCACGCAGAAGCGTGTCCGTGAGCCCTTGAACGCCTTGGCGAGCACGCCATCGTAATCGGCAGCGAGGTCGAAATAGTCCATCGCTCGCGTGACATAGAGGTAAGAGTTCGCGTCGAATCTCTCGACGAAGGACATGCCCTGGTAGCGGAGGTAGCTCTCGATCTGGAAATCGGCGTCGAAGGAGAATGTCGGCGCGGCGCGATCCTGGTACGAGCGGCCGAATTTCCGATGCAGCGCCCCTTCGGACAGGTAGGTGATGTGCGCGCCCATCCGGGCGACCGCGAGTCCCTTCCTGGGCCGGGTACCCTCCTCGATATAGCGCCCGCGCCGCCAATCGGGATCGGCCATCACGGCTTGCCGGCCGACTTCGTGGAAGGCGATGTTCTGCGCGGAATGGCGGGCCGAGGTCGCAATCGGCATCGCGGCAAAGACGCGGCTGGGATAGCTCGCAGCCCATTGCAGGACCTGCATGCCGCCCATCGAACCGCCAATGACGGCGAACAGGCTCTCGATGCCGAGGCGGTCGAGCAGCATGGCCTGTGCACGCACCATGTCGCGGATCGTGACGAGCGGAAAATCGAGAGCGTAAGGCTTGCCCGTCTGCGGGTTCGTCGAGGCGGGCCCCGTCGTGCCCATGCAGCCGCCGATCACATTGGCGCAGACCACGAAGAAGCGGTCGGTATCGACCGGGCGGCCCGGGCCGACGAGCGTCTCCCACCAACCAGGCTTGCCGGTCACGGGGTTCTGGCTGGCGACGTGCTGGTCGCCAGTCAGGGCATGGCAGACGAGAATCGCGTTCGACCGCTCGGCATTGAGCTTGCCATAGCTCTGATAGGCGATCTGCCAGGGCGCGAGATCCAGGCCCGCATCGAGCCGGAGGGGCTCATGGGCCCCGAACTCGGCGACGGGGCTCGACGGGCGGTCCGCTTCCGCGAGGGGCGCGACACCCGAGTCCTCCGCCCTGAGGACATGCTCGTTCATCGATCGTTCTTTATTCCGAACGCAGCGGTTGTCAATCAGGCCCGGCTTGCGCCCAGCTTGGCAGCATGCCCGCCGAGACCTATGGGCATCCTGTCTCCCGCAGGATGACCATGACAGAGCCAGCCCCTACCCTCGCGGATCTCCGGCGCGAGATCGACCGGATCGACGAAGCCATGCACCGGCTCCTGATGGAGCGCGGCGAGATCATCGACAGGCTGATCGCCACGAAAGGCACGGCGCGATCGGGCGCGGCGTTCCGTCCCGACAGGGAGGCGTCGATGATGCGGGCCCTCGCGGCCCGGCACCGCGGCCTCCTTCCGCTCGACACGGCCGAGGGCATCTGGCGCGTCATCATCGCCACCTTCACCTATGTGCAGGCTCCCTTCTCGGTGCATGCTGACATCTCGGGCGGCGACGCCCCGATGCGCGACTCGGCCCGGTTCCATTTCGGGTTCACGGTCCCGTACCGGCAGCACGACGCGGCCCCATCGGTCATCGCCGCCGTCGCCGCATCCCGCGGTGATCTGGGCCTCGTCCGTCTCGACCAGGGCGCGAGCGCGGGGGCCTGGTGGCGCCGCCTCGAGGGCCAGGACGCCCCGAAGATCATCGCGCGCCTGCCCTTCATCGAGCGGCCGGATCATCCTGCCGGTACGCCCGTCCTGGTGGTATCGAGGCCGCTGGAGAACCCGGGGCCTCGCGAGGTGGTGCTCTATTCGGCGAGGCTCGAGCGATGGAGCGACGCCGCCGCGCAAGCCCTCGGCCGTCTGGGCGGAGAGTTCATCGCGACAGCCGGGGAGGAGCAGGGTCTGTCCGTGCTGGCGGTAGCCCCCGGCGCGATTTCGACCGGCACGTTGCAGGCCGCGCTTGCGCCGGCCGGCCCCGCCTCGGGTCTGGTCGAGGTCGGATCGCACGCGACCCGCTTCAAGGTAGACGACTGAATCAACGAGTGAGCTTCACGGCGCGCCGCTCCGCCGCCATCACCCGGCGGTGGAGCAGCACGATGCTGACCAGGCACAGCAGCGCCAGCCCGAGAGAGATCTCGATCAGCAGCCGCGCGCCCCAGGTGCCGCTGATGACGGCAAAGCCGAACGGAGTGATCGCGAACGCGATGTTTTGCGGCATGTTGAGCCGGCCAAGCATCCGGGCATAGGCGGCCACGCCGAAAAGCCGCAGCGGAGCCACCGCGCGGACGATCGAGATGAAACCAGCCGATAGGCCGTAGACGACCGCGAAGGCGATCGCCCCACCGGGAGATTCGCCCCAGGCCAGCAGGGCCGCGAGGGCCATCGGCATCAGCAGGGCTGCCATGACGCCGGTCGTCAGGATGTCGAAGCGGCTGCCCCCGACCATCTCGAAACCGCGCGAGATCATCTGGCCTGGGCCGAACAGGCTGCCGATCGCCACCGCGGTCTTCTCCTCGTGGCCGAACCCCGTGAGAATTCCCACCATGTGGAGCGGCAGCCCCCAGGTCAGCATTCCGGCAAGTGCAAAGGAGATCGCGGCGAGCGGATAGGCTCCCCGCACCGGCTCGGGTGGCGGCGCCAGGCTCTCCGGCAAGGGCTCCGGGTCGCGGCGCTCCTGGCGCGCCTGCGTCGGGCCGGGCAGGCTCCATGCGTGGAGCGGCATGCAGACCAAGACATTCAGGCCCGCGAAGACGATGAGCGCCCCGCGCCAGCCGAAGGCATCCGCGAGCCAGATCAACATCGGCCAGGCGATGACCGAGGAAACTCCCGTGACCAGGAGCAGGATGGCGATTGCATTCCGCGCTCGCGCCGGCGCGATCTGGACGATGGCGGTCGAGGCCGCCTGGTTGAGGGCTATCGGCATCGCCGCGCCGAAGACGACCCAGGAGAGCAGGAACAGGATCGGGCCCTGCGCAGCCGCGAGCATGCATAGGGCAAGGGCCGTCAAGGCCGAGCCGGTCACCATCCAACGGCGCGAACCGTCCCGCTCCAGCACGCGCCCGACCGGGGCGGACAGGAGCGCCGCGATGACGAGCATCACGGTCAGCCCGCCGAACACGAATTCGCGCGAGATGCCGATCCCCTCGGACATGTGGGCATAGAGCACCGCGGGCGCGTGGAACACCGAGCCCCAGCCGACCATTTGCGTGACGATGAGGGAGAGGACGGCGCGCCGTAGCGCCTCGCGAGCGCGAGCGCTTGCTCTGTCCGCCGCCCCGCTCAAGCGTGTCGCTCCCCGCTCCAGCCGCCCATGGCGGCCCGTCTGCCATGGGCGTCGCATGATCCAGAGGAGAGAACAATGCTCCGCCTCTCGACTCAGCCATGCGCAGCTTTGCACGTGCCATTGCGGCCCGCTTCAGCTAAGCGGACGCTTCAACAACCGTCCAGCCTCGGTCATGACCGCCTCTGCTCCCGCCCTCCCCCAGCCGCGTCCCGGCGTGCTCGACATTTCCGCCTATGTTCCCGGGCGCGACCACGTCGAGGGGGTGGAGAAGGTCCACAAGCTGTCATCGAACGAGAACCCGCTCGGCCCCTCGCCGCAGGCGATCGAGGCCTTCCGGGCGGCCGCGTCCTCGCTCGAGATCTACCCGGATGGCGGGGCGACCATTCTGCGGGAGGCGATCGGACAGAAATACGGGATCGACCCCGCCCGGATCGTCTGCGGAACGGGATCGGACGAGCTCCTGTCGCTGCTCACCCATGCCTATATCGGACCGGGCGACGAGGGCCTGTTCACCCAGCACGGCTTTCTCGTCTACCGCATCAACATCCTGGCGAACGGGGGCACGCCCGTGGTCGCCGAGGAGACGGACCTGACGGCCTCCGTCGATGCGATCCTTGCCAAGGTGACCGACCGGACCCGGATCGTGTTCCTTGCCAACCCGAACAACCCGACCGGCACCTACCTGCCCTTCGACGAGGTGAAGCGGCTGCACGCCGCGCTGCCCACGAACGTGCTCCTGGTGCTCGACGCCGCCTATGCCGAGTATGTGCGGCGCAACGACTACGCCTCCGGGCTCGAGCTGGCGCTCACGGCGCCGAACGTCGTCATGTGCCGCACCTTCTCGAAGATCTACGGCCTTGCGGCGCTGCGGATAGGCTGGCTCGTCGGGCCGGCCCATGTCGTGGACGCGCTGAACCGCATCCGCGGCCCCTTCAACCTGAACGCACCGGCGATCGCGGCCGGCGCGGCAGCCATTCGGGACGACGCGCATATCGCGGCGGCGCTCGCCCATAACGATGAATGGCTGGCCCGCCTCACGCGCGAGATCGAGGCGCTTGGGCTGAAGGTCACGCCGAGCGTCGGCAACTTCATCCTGATCCATTTCCCGACCACTCCGGGCCGCACGGCCAAGGAGGCCGATGCGTTCCTCGGGCGGCGCGGCCTCCTCCTGCGGGCGGTCGCGGCCTATGGCCTGCCTGACGCTCTGCGCATGACGATCGGCTCGGCGGAGGCGAACGAACTCGTTATCGCGGCCTTGAAGGATTTCATGAGCGCGGGCCAGGGCAATGCCTGACCGTCTCGGGCCACCGCTCGAGACGCCGCTCCTCTCGCGCGTCGCGATCGTCGGCCTTGGCCTGATCGGATCCTCGATAGCCAGGGCCGCGAAGGCGCGCCGACTGGCCGGGACGATCGTCGCAGTGGACCGCGACCCGGCGGTGGTGCGCCGCGTCGAGGAACTCGCCATTGCGGACGAGGCGACGTCGGACATCCAGGCGGGCGTGCAGGACGCGGACCTGGTCGTCCTCTGCATTCCCGTCGGGGCTTTTGCCTCCGTCGCTGCGGCCATCGCGCCTTCCCTGAAGGCGGGCGCCATCCTGTCCGATACGGGATCGGTGAAGAAGTCCGTGATCGACCAGGTCGCGCCGCACCTTCCCGAAGGCGTGCACCTCGTCCCGGCGCATCCTGTAGCCGGCACCGAGCATTCCGGCCCCGATGCCGGCTTCGCCACCCTCTTCCGGGACCGCTGGTGCATCCTGACTCCGCCCGAAGGGACGGATCCGCAGGCGGTCGGGACCGTGACTGCGTTCTGGACGGCGCTCGGCGCCAATGTCGAGGTGATGACGGCCGAGCATCACGACCTCGTGCTGGCTATCACGAGCCACGTGCCGCATCTGATCGCCTACAACATCGTGGGTACCGCAGCAGACCTCGAAGAGGTCACGCAGGGCGAGGTCATCAAGTTCTCGGCCGGCGGCTTCCGCGACTTCACCCGCATCGCGGCTTCGGACCCGACGATGTGGCGGGACATCTTCCTCCACAACAAGGGGGCGGTGCTCGAGATGTTGGGCCGGCTGAACGAGGACATCGCCATCCTGGCCCGCGCGATCCGGTGGGGCGACGGGGACGCCCTGTTCGACCTCTTCACCCGCACGCGCGCCATCCGGCGCGGCATCATCTCGCAAGGGCAGGAGACGCCGGAGCCCGATTTCGGACGTCGCCGCGAGGAGTAGGCGGCGCCGCTGTCACTCGGCGTGCCGGCGGCGGATCCTGCGGACGAGCATAGCGATCGCGAGCACCACGACGGGAACGCTGAGCGCGGTCGCCACTCCGGGATCGAGCGGAACGCCGAGATCCTTCAGACCCTTGAAGAGATAGGACGCGAGCGAGACCACGTAGTAGCTGATCGCGGCGATCGAGAGCCCCTCGACCGTCTGCTGGAGCCGAAGTTGCAGGCCGGCGCGCGTGTTCATGGCGCGCAGGACGTCCCGATTCTGGTGTTCGATCTCGACCTCGACCCGGGTGCGCAGAAGCTGGGCCGCCCGCGCCAGCCGCGCGGAGAGGCCTGAGAGCCGCTCCTCCATCATCTCGCAGGTGCGCATGGCCGGTGCCAGGCGGCGCGACAGAAAGGCCGCGATGGTCGGATATCCCCCGACCGGAGCCTCGCCGATGGCTTCGAGCCGCTGCCGGACGATCTCTGCATAGGCCCGGCTCGCGCGCAGCCGGTAGCCCGCCACGTTGGCGTCCGCCTCGAGAGCCGCCGCGAGCCGCGTGAGTTCGTCCAGGAGGTTCCGATTCAAGGCGAGATCGCGGCTTTCGGCCATCGTCCGGGCGATGCGGGTCAGCCCGTCCTCGATGTTCCGCACGTTCGGGGCGAGCCCCTGCGCCTCCGGCAGACCGAGGAGCGCGAAGGTGCGATAGGTCTCGATTTCGAGCAGCCGCTGCGCGAGCGCGCCGGCCTGACCAGGCGTCAGGCCATGATCCAGGGCGACCCAGCGCACGAAGCCCTCGCTACCGAGGCGGAAGTCTGTGGCGACGAGCGCCTTGCCCTCGCTGACGAGCGAAGCAGCAAGGGAGGAGGCGTCGAATGCCTGCGCGAGATCGAACTCCTCGTCGCCGGGACGAAATTGCAGGTCGATCGCGACCAGGAGCGGTCCCGGAGGCTCGATAGCCAGGATCATCGGGAAGAATGAGCCGACGCTTCGCTCGAACGTGGCCCGCCCACCATCGGCGATCTCCCACGTGTAGGTCGTGAACTCGGTATGCTGCTCCCAACGCACTCGCGCGTCGCCCAGCAGAACGTCGTGGTGCTTCGCGTCCTGCTGCGGAGCCGGCCGGGCCCGCTCCTCGCAAAAGGCAACCAGCCGCTCCCGATCGGCCGCCGCCTCGTCTGGATTCGTGACGAAGCCTAGATGAAGAAGACGCTTCGGGCTCTCCACGGGTACAAAGGGCCGCGCATGGAGTTCCCCCAGCACGGTCCCCCTGAGCGGGTGGGAAGCGGCGAACATGCTCAATAGAGGGCGGGGATGCGCATATTCGGCAATTGGAGCGGACCGACGAAGAGCCGTCCATTGTCGATCCTCACAGGAGGCAGCGGTTTCAGTCGCGGTGCCTTGGGATCCGCCGGCTGCGCGATCTGCGCCCCCCGCTGTGATTGGCCGAGCAGGGCTCCCAGCAGATTTCCGGCAATCCCGGCCTTGTCGCCGATGAATTGCCCGAGGAGGCCCTCAATCCCCGCTACCTGAGCGTCGAGTCGACCCTGTGGTCTCCGCAGATCATCGATGGACGCATTGCCCGTCGCCTCGACGCGGCGCGGCCCCTTCACGATACGCAGACGGTCTATCTCGACCTGGCCGCCTGCAAGGCGCCAGCGCTCCACGACGCGAGGCCCTCCCCCCGCTGCGAGTTGGGTCGCCCGACTCAGGCGCAGCACGAGGTCGAGGTTCGACGGCTCCGTCCCGCCGACGAGAGCATCCAGTCCAGGCAGAACTGCCCCCTCGGCCGAGAAGGCAAGATCGACCATGTCGGAATCGTTCGGGTCCGGACGGGCATGGACCTCGAATTCCTTGGCCGTGACTTCGATGGATCCCGTGTCCGGCGAGACCGCCCGTACGACCGGCGCATCGGCCACGAGCGCAAGCCGCTCGAACTCGCGGCCGGACAGGATGACGCTCGCCTGCAGCAGGCGCCACGTCGATTCCACCGTCGTATTCGCGCCGGCGGCTCGCAGCGGGCCTGCCGCCTCGATGATGATGTGGCCGGGCTTGTAGATCTGGGTGATGGCGACCACACGTCCGAGCGTAGCCGTGAGGTCGGTACGCTCGAAGGCCAGGGACTTGCAGGAAAGCTCGATCCGGAACGGATAGCCGCCGACGGTCCGGTCCGCGCAGGTCCAGTTTCGGCCCTGGGTAGCCTCGGCGGCGAGCCATTTGTCCATTCCCTCGGTGGTCCGGGAGCGGATGAAGAACCAGGCCGCCGACCAGCCGACGACGAGCAGCCCGAGAAGTATGAAAGGGAGATAGAGCCGGAACCGGCTCGGCCGGCGGGAAGAGGGAATGGCGGCCGGCAAAACGGCTCTCCTGTTGAACGCGCGGAGCGCAGCTGGTAGCCGCGGCGCTCTGATCTGGCGAGGCGCGGGAGCCGGATGGCGGCTGAAAGCGGCGATCTTTGGGTGTTCGGCTATGGGTCGCTCATGTGGCGGCCCGGCTTTCCCTTTCGTGAGCGACATCTCGCGACGCTTACGGGCTACCACCGGTCGCTCTGCATCTTCTCGCACGTGCATCGCGGCACGCCAGAGATGCCCGGCCTCGTGCTCGGGCTCGATCGCGGTGGAAAGTGCCGCGGGCTTGCTTTCGGGGTCGAAGCAACGGACGCCGAGGCCACCCTCGCCTATCTGCGGGAGCGCGAGCAGGTAACGGCCGTCTATCTGGAACGCCACGTGACCGTGCGGCTGGAAGACGGGCGCGCCGTCCGGGCCGTCACCTACGTGGCCGACAGGCGCCATCCGCAATATGCCGGGCGCCTGCCGACCGAGGATCTCCTGCGGCTCATCAACCAGGGGGTCGGGATTTCAGGTGCCAATCCGGATTACGTCCGCGCCACCCACCGGCAGCTGATCGAGATGGGCGTGAGCGACTCGATCCTCGCCGGAATCGCAGAAAGGCTCTCTCAGGGAGACGCCGCCAGATCGGCCACGACTGCCCGCCTCTCGGCCTCGCTCTCTGCCAAGCGGTGAATGTGGAGCTCGGTCGCGCCGCGCGACCGCATGCTGGCGAGCCAGCGCAGGCGCTGCCGACGCGAGGTCAGCGTGCCCGGCGCGGAGACGTCCAGCATCTCGGCCTCTCCGTCGCCGCCTCGATGCACCGCGATCAGGACCGCATCCGTCAGGTCGGCGATATCCGGCTCGTTCGCGGCATGGATCCCGACGACGTAGCGCCGTCCCGACCTGCCGCGCCAGGAAGTCAGCGCCGGCGGCTCCCGAAGGCCTGCAGTTGCCCTGAGGCGCTCCTCGCCCACGAGAGCGCGCGTGATCCGGTCATGCCGTAGGTCGCGCATTGAAGTCAGCCAGGACAATCTGCGTCTGTTCGACATTTGTTCTCATATAGGAAGCAAAGCCTCCCCGTCAAGGTTGCTCCGTGCCTGAGACGCTCAGATCCCCTCCGGGCCGGCATACCCGACCGGCTGCATCGCCTCGGCGAGCAGCCTGTTCGAGGCCTCTTCGATGCGGTCCTTCAACGTGGTCATGAACTCGTCGCGTCCGAGGCCTGGAGGAATTGCCTCGAGGAACTCGACGATGATCGTCCCGGGCTGCATCACCATCCGCCGCCGGGGCCAGTACAGGCCGGAATTCAAGGCTACCGGCACGCACGGGACGCCGAGGGTCCGGTACAGATGGGCGACTCCCTGCTTATAGGCGGGCTCGGCTCCGGGCGCGCGCCGCGTTCCTTCCGGGTAGATGAGAATCTGGCGGCCCCGGGCGACCTCGTCCCGCGCCCGCCTGTTCATATCGGCGATCGCCGAAGCGCCCCGGCTCCGATCGACGGGGATCATTCCTCCCTTGATGGTGAACCAGCCGAAGAGCGGGATCCACGTGAGTTCACGTTTCAGTATGAAGGTGGGATCGCGGAGCTTCGGGAGAAGGGCGTGGATATCGGCAAAGGACTGGTGCTTGGAAGCCACCAGGAGCCCGCCCTTCGGCAAGTGCTCCAGGCCGCGATACTCCACCTTGGTGCCGACGATCACCCGGAGGAAGAACAGGCTGACCCTCGCCCAGGCCTGAGCGACGCGTAGAATGGCCGTCCTCGGCATCAGGAAGGTCGGGATCGCGGCGATCAGCATGACGACCGTGTTGAGGTAGAACACGATGCTGAAGAGGACGGATCTGAAGACGATCATCGACTCGTAGGGCGGGAGCGCCGCCGGGGCGGGCCGGGCAATGGGGAGAATGCCTCTTAGTCCGGAACCGGCCTGCGATGAAATCGTAGCGGCTCAGCGACGTGCCAGTCCGTCCACAGGCCGCGAGCGCTCCTGCGGCGCCGTTTCGGCGTCGGCGGCGCCCCTCAGGCGGGTTTTGAGGGCGACCAGGACGAACTTGGCGTATTCGCTTGCGAGAAGACGCGTCGCCGACAGGCTCCCCCACCACCCGGAAGGACCGCCTGCGCCCGTCACGACCGGATGCGCCACCTTCACGACGTGGGGGAGCGCGTGATCGAGTTCCGCCATCGTACGGGGCATGTGGTAGTTCGACGTCACGACGATCAGCGATCGGAAGCCGTTCTCGCGAACCCACCGCCGGGTCTCTTCCGCGTTGCCCGCGGTGTTGCGGGCCCGGTAATCGAGATCGACGCAGCACTCGACGAGTTGACGCTGGCCCGGAGACAAGCGCGCGATCTCCTCGCGACTCGTGCGTTCATTCACGCCGGTGATCAGCAGCCGGGAGCCGAAGCCGCGCGCCAGGAGTTCGATCGCATCCGCGATCCGCTGTGCGCCACCCGTGAGCGCCACGATGGCGTCGGCCGAGCCCGGCGGGTCGCGCTCCACCCGGTCCAGCATGGCGACGAAGACCAGGAACCCGGCTCCTCCGACGAGCGCCAGGAACACGCTCGCGACGACCAGCCCGTGCGCCCAGCGCCGCGGCCCCGGTTTGGTCCCTTCCCTCACGAGCGCTGTCTCATCCGGATCCCCATGGACCAGCCTGCCTGCGCCGCCCCGGATGCCCGACCGGCGGCAGCATAGCGCCGATTACGACGCCACCAGGGCAAGGACCCGTTCACCTTGCCCGGAGTTCCCGAAGGAATCGTTTCGCCGTAGCGATCGAGACAAGGCCGGCGATGCCGGCGACCGTCGCGGCCACGAGCGCGATCAGACCATAGCCACGCCAGCCGATCGCGGCGGCGCCGAGGAGCGCCGCGTCGGTGGCTTGGCTCACACCACCAGGGACGAGAGCCGGGGCGAGACCGAGGAGGGGAACGGTGAGAGCCGCCGTTCCCGCGCCGCAGAGCGCCGCAACGGCAGCCAGCCTCACGAAACGTCGCGCAAACTGGCGCGCGATGAAGCGGTCCTCTGCGCCGACGAGTTGGAGCACATCCACGGCTTCGCGGCTGCCCGCCATGGCGCCGCGGGTCGCGAACGCCACCGCGAGGCCGGACGCCGCGACCACGAGCAGGACGAGCCCCATCGCGACACCGAGGATCGTGGTAGCGACCGCCGACAGGCGCGCCCGCCAGGCACCATGATCGTCGAGGCTGGCGCCGGGTATTTCGGCCGCGATCCTGCGCCCGAGCTGCCGCACGTCCGGCCGGGCCTCCGGGTCGAGCCGCAGCAGCACAAGGCGCGGCACCGGCAGTGAGCTCAGGTCCAGCCCGCGGCCGAGCCAGGGCTCGAGGAGCGACTCGGCGTCGCTCTTCGACATGACGCGCGCCTCCGAAATCCCCCGTTCCGCCCGTGCCAGCGCGGCAACGCGGCTCAAGTCACTCTCGATGTCCCGCCCGGCCTGCGGGCGGAGTTGGATCGTCGCCTCGCGGGCGATGGCGGCCCGCCATTCGCGGGAGCTCGCGGCGACGACCTCGGCCCCCGCGGCGGCCAGCCCGGCCAGAAAGGTGAGAATCGCCACGATGGCAACGAGCGAGCGCGTTGCGGCCGGATCCGACAGGACGAGTTCCGCGCCGCGGGCGCCCCGCGAAGGCAGACTGAGCCGCTTCAAGCCGCTTGGCCCCACTCACGCGTAGGCATGGAGTTCGCCATCGCCGAGCACTAGGCGCCGCGCCTCGACCTGCTCCATCAGGGCGACGTCGTGCGTTGCGATCAGGACCGAGGTCCCGAACCGGTTGAGCTCGAGAAACAAGCGGAGCAGCCGCCGCGCCAGCGCCGGATCCACGTTCCCGGTGGGCTCGTCGGCCAGGAGCAGTTCCGGCCGGGAGATCAGGGCGCGCGCAATGGCTGCACGCTGCTTCTCGCCCCCCGAGAGCACCGCCGGCATGGCGTGGGCGCGATCACCCAACCCAACCCACTGGAGCAACTCCAGAACCTCGGCACGATAGCTCGCCTCCTCCCGCTCCTGCACACGCAATGGAAGGGCGACATTCTCGTAGGTGGTGAGATGGTCGAGGAGGCGGAAATCCTGAAACACGACCCCCATGCGGCGCCGGACGGAGGTCAGTTCCGCTCCCGCGATACCGGTGGCTTCTTGGCCGAACAGCCGCAGCAAGCCGCGGCTCGGCTTCAGGGCGAGCAGGATCAACCGCAGCAGCGTCGTCTTGCCGGAGCCGGAAGGGCCCGTGAGAAACTGGAACGAGCCGTGCTCGATCGTGAAGGTCACGTCCCGCAGGATCTCGGGTCCCTGCCCATAACGCAGGCCGATATTGTCGAACGCGACGACGGGTTGTTCCAAGCCGGATCGGCTCCGATTGAGGCTCTGTTAACCGCTCACGACCGAGGGTCGCAGCCGAGCGAGCGGTCGCCGCTCGGCTGATTCGCCATGCTCATTGTCTGCCCGTCCTGCGCAAGCGAATACGCAATCGACCCCGCCCGGATCGGGGATGGCGGACGCAAGGTGCGGTGCGCAATATGCCGGACAACCTGGTTCGTTCGTACCCCCTCCCCGCCCCAGCCGGAAAGCCCTGGTGCCGAGGAGGCGGTCGCCGAGCGCAGCCGAGCGCCCACCATCGAGGCCCTTCCCGCGCCGCCCGAGTCTCCAAACCGTGGCAAGGTCCGCGGCAGGACGGGCAAGCCTAGCCGCCAACGTCCACATCTCGCGATCGCCGCGATCGCACTCGTCCTGGTTGCGACCCCCGCGCTCGTGGCTTTCAGGCAGGAGGTCGTACGGCTCTTCCCGCAGAGCGGGCCGCTCTTTGCCGCGATGGGCCTGGGCGTGAACCTCGTCGGCCTGGATCTCGCCGGCGTCACGGCGAACTTCGTCGTGGATGATGGGACGCGCGTCCTCGTCATAGAGGGCGAGATTCGCTCCGCGTCGGCGCAGACCATCGCCGTGCCACGGCTCGAATTCGCTATAGGTAACAAGGATGGCGAAGACCTGTACCGGTGGTCGGCGAAGCCGCCGGTCGTCGAGATCGCACCCAGCGAGAACGCCCGTTTCACCCTGCGGCTCCCCTCCCCGCCGCCGGACGGCGTGCGGTTGGTCGCGTCGTTCCAGCGAGCGGGCGGCGATCGGTCCGTTGCGTTGCGCTGAGCTTCCCGCCAGTGTCTGGCGCATGACTACTTCCTCCCGCGTACGCGTCCTGTTCGACGAAGCCAGCATCGCCCAGCGCAACCAGGAGATGGCTGCCGAGATCGCGGCGACCGCCTCGCCGGACCTCCTCGTCATCGCGGTCCTGAAAGGGAGCTTCATGTTCGCGGCGGACCTGATCCGCGCGCTGCACCGCTCGGGGATGGCGCCGCAGGTCGAGTTCATCCACCTGTCGAGCTATCGCTCCGGCACGGTGTCCTCCGGGAATGTCAGCATTCTGAGAGACGTCGAGAGCGCCGTGCG
Organism: Pseudomonadota bacterium; assembly: GCA_023423995.1. Lineage (GTDB taxonomy): Bacteria > Pseudomonadota > Alphaproteobacteria > Rhizobiales > Beijerinckiaceae > Enterovirga. The sequence continues at coordinate 15,999 of JAFAEL010000151.1, forward strand.
TGGCCGCGACGTGCTGCTGGTGGACGACGTCCTCGAATCCGGCCGCACGCTGGTTTTCGCCAAGGACCTCCTGATGGCCCGTGGCGCCGGCCGTGTCCTCGTCTCGGTCCTGCTGGAGAAGCCCGGCAAGCGCGCGGTCACGATCCAGCCCGATTTCGTCGGCTTCACGTGCCCGGACGTGTTCGTGGTGGGGTATGGGATGGATGTCGCCCACCACTACCGCCAGCTTCCCTTCGTTGGCGTGGTGGCCCATGGGGACACGGAACCCGACCTTTTCGGCGGAACTTGAACGAACGTTATGGCTAAGATCCTACTGGTCGACGACGAGGAGCCGGTCCGCGGCTTCCTGAAACGGGGCCTCGAGCTCGACGGCCATCAGGTCTCGACGGCGATCGACGGCGCGGATGCTCTGGAGCGCCTGACCGAGGAGGCCGGCGCCTTCGACCTGATGCTCACGGACATCAGGATGCCGATGATGGACGGGATCGCGCTCGCGCTCGCGGCGAAGCGCGACTTTCCCGATCTCCCGATCCTCCTGATGACGGGATATGCGGATCAGCGAGAGCGCGCCAAGAACCTCGAGGTCATCATCGAGGACGTGCTGACGAAGCCGTTCTCGCTCGGCGAGGCCCGTTCCGCCGTCCTTCGTGTGCTCGAGGCGCGGCGGAACGCCGCCTGACTCACCCGTTCAGCAACCACACGCCGGCATTCAGGTAGGTCGCGAAGACGATCCAGCAGAGATACGGGACCAGGCACCAGGCGGCGAGCCGGTCGATCCGCGCGAACATGACGATCGTGGCCAGAACGGCCGCATCCAGCACAAGGATGTTCACCAGCCCGGCCGCCGGGCTGCGCGCGGCGAAGAACGAGAACGACCAAAGACAGTTCAGCCCAAGCTGGATGAAGAAGAGCGCTATGGCGCTCCCCCGGCCCGGCATGGCCGGGTTAGCCGAGAGGACGCGCCAGATCGCGAAGGCCATGAGCGCGTAGAGGATCGTCCAGACTGGGCCGAAGACACCGTTCGGCGGGATCAGCGGAGGCTTTGCCAATCCCTCGTACCAGGCGGGTATGTTCGGCAGCGTCGCCCAGGAGCCGAGGATCGAAACGGCTGCGACCGGCAGGATGGAAAGGGCGATTCTCGGCACCCATCCGTTTCGGTGGCCCTGGCTGGCACGCAGGGTGTTCATCCTCGACCTCATCCGATACGGCACCGCTTCGAAACACGGGTTCGGGATCGAGGTTCCAAATGGCAGAGCTTCCCATCTGGTCGAAGGCCAGCCTGGCCGCACAGGCGCTCGGGAAGACCGATCCGCTTACCCGCGCGGTGGTGCCGCCCATCCACCTCTCGTCCACCTACATCCGTGACCCGGACAATGCCTACTCCTCGGGCTTCATCTACGGGCGGCCGGATAATGCGACGGTACGCGAAACCGAAGCTGTAATCGCAATGCTGGAGGATGCCGAGGGTGGGGCTCTCCTTTTCTCGTCCGGGATGGCGGCCGCAACCGCCTGCTTCATGGCCCTTGAGCCCGGCGACCATGTGGTCGCCTCCGCGGTGATGTACTGGGCGCTGCGGAACTGGCTCGTGACCGAGGCCACCCGATGGGGGCTCGAAGTCGAACTCGTCGAGACCGACGATCTGGGCAAGCTCCAGGCCGCGATGCGGCCGGGGCGCACGAAGCTCGTCTGGATCGAGACGCCTTCCAACCCGCTCTGGACCATCACCGACATCGCGGCGGCCGCCGAGATCGCCCATGAGGCCGGAGCGCGTCTCGCCGTCGACTCGACATGCGCATCGCCGTTCCACACGCGCCCGCTCCAACTCGGAGCGGACATCGTCATGCATGCCGCGACCAAAATCCTGAATGGCCACTCGGACGTGATCGCGGGCGCGCTTTGCGCGCGCGTACGCGACCCCTACTGGGAGCGCGTCGGGCGTATCCGCTCGGGCGGGGGAGCGATCCTCGGTCCGTTCGAGGCATACCTCCTGAACCGCGGGCTCAAGACGTTCTTCGTCCGAGCCGCGGCACAGGCCCGGAGTGCCGCCACACTTGCGGAGCGGCTCTCCGCCCATCCGCTCGTTGCCCGGGTGCTCTATCCCGGACTGCCGCAGCATCCGGGCCACGACGTCGCTTTGCGCCAAATGGAGAACGGCTTCGGGTTCATGCTCTCCGTCCAGGTGAAAGGCGGGGAAACGGCAGCAATCGGGACCGCCGCGAACGTCCGGCTCTGGAAGCGTGCGACCTCGCTTGGAGGCGTCGAGAGCCTGATCGAGCACCGCGCGTCCATCGAGGGAGCGGGCACGCCATGCCCGCCGGACCTCCTCCGTCTCTCGGCCGGAATCGAAGATCCGGCCGACCTGTTCGATGATCTCAACGCCGCCCTCGCCGCCGCGCATCGCTGATCAGTTGCGGCGGCTCCGTGCCAGGACGAGCATGGCGCCGCCGGCGAGCAGGCCCCAAAAGGCTGCGCCGATCCCGTAAGGCGCGATGCCGGAAGCGGCGGTCACGAAGGTGACGATGGCCGGCACGCGCTCATCCTCACGCACCAGTGCGGTCTGGATCGCTGCTCCGAAGCTGCCGAGCAGCGCCAGTCCTGCGACCGCCTGGATGAGAAGAGGCGGCGAGGCCGCCACGAATGCGGCCGCGAAGGTCGCCGTCATGCCCAAGGCGATGTAGGCAGCGCCGGCGGTCACGGCCGCGATCCATCGGCGCGACGGATCGGGATGTGCGTCCGGGCCGGCGCAGAGGGCAGCCGTGATGGCCGCCAAGTTCACGAGATGCCCGCCGAAGAAGGAGATCACCGCGCTTGCCAATCCGGTCGCCACGAAGATCGGCCCGACCGGCGGATGGTAGCCGTTGGAATTCAGGACGGCGAGGCCGGGAATGTTCTGCGACGCCATCGTGACGATGAAGAGCGGGAGCGCTATCCCGACCAGAGCCGACCAGGTGAACGCCGGCACGACGAAGACGGCATGCGGGCGGATATCCGCGAGCGCACCCTCTGGAAGCGGTGTCGCCAGCACCACGATAACGGCGGTCACGAGCACCGCGATCGGGATGGCGTAGGCCCGCGCAAAGCGCCAGGCGAGCGCCCAGGCAACGACGACCGGAAGGGCCAAGGTCGGCATCGCACCGGCAGCGCGCACGGGAGCGAGGCAAAGGTCGAGCAGCACGCCGGCGAGCATGGCGCTGGCGAGGGAGACGGGAATCGCCCGGACGGCACGGCCGAATGGCCGCCAGAGCCCAGCAGCTACCACGAGGCCAGAAGCGACCAGGAAGGCGCCCACCGCCACGGGAAACCCGCCGATCGGCATCCCCGTTGCGATGAGCAGGGCCGTGCCGGGCGTCGACCAGGCGAGGCTGATCGGCATCCTCGAGCGCAGGCTGAGGAAGATCGCGACTGCACCCTTGACGACAAGGAGCGCGAGAAGCCCGGATGCCGCCTGGGCGCGCGTCGCACCGACGGCCGTCAGCGCCTGAAGTACGACCGCAAAGGTCGAAGCAAAGCCAACCAGGGCGGCCAGCAGCCCTGCCGCGAGCGGCTGGACCTCCAGCCCCATCCACCCGGCCTGCGGTCCGTCCTCCGACGATCTCGCCTCGTCACGCCGAAAGCTGCTCGACAACTCCGCCTCGCGAAAGCCGCCCGAAAGCCGGGCGGGCGTTCTTGAAGCCCTTGCGGATCGCGATCAACGGGCTTGCCGCAGAGCAGGACCGCCGCGAGGAGGCTTGCTCAGGCGCTCGTCGACTCCGTCTCGCTTCGCAGCATACGGCTGAGCATCCGCTCCTGCGCGGCAGCGATGCGCTGGAGCTTGGCGATTTCGATCGGCTTGAGCCGCAGGATGTGGTCTGTCCAGGCCTCCGCATAGCCCGACATCGCGCCCAACCTTTCTCCCGCTTGTTGGTTGAACGCGGCAATCACTGAGACGCGCGCGCTGTGCGAGGTCAGGCTTCGCGCCGCGTAGCGGCGGATCCAGTCATCGCCCGCTCCTGCCGGCACGACCTCGTCGACCGCGCCCTTCTGCTGAAATTCCGCAGCCGAATATTCCGCAGCAGAGAGGAGGATCTTTTCGGCCTCGATCGGTCCCGTATGGCGCGACAGCACAGGCACGGCCGAGATCGGAAAGTGATTGAAGTTGATTTCCGGGTAGGAGAACGTCGCGCCCTCCTCCGCAATCATCACGTTGCAGGCGCGAGCGGGGTCGATGCCGCCCCCGATAGCCTTTCCGCGGACATTCGTGAGCGTGATGACGGCGCCGTCGAGCCCCGTCCGGTTGAGCCGGATGACGTTCGTCGCCTGGTCCGCATAGCGGCGGAGGCCGGCCCGATCGTTGGTCCGAAGGCAGTCCAGGTAGTAATCGAGGTCGCCGCCAAGCGAGAAAATGGCTCCCGACGAACGGTAGGCCAGATATCGGACCGGCCGGTCCTCCTCCAGGCCCCACAACTTCATAACGGCGTCCTGCACGCGACCGACGCTCTCGATCAGCGGCAAGGTGAAGACCGGCTTTGGCTCGGGGCGAAGCGTGATCCAAAGCGTCTGGATATCGGGTTCGTAGTCGAGACTGAGCTGGGGCAAGGGCCCGCAACTTCTGGTTATTCGGCCGAGCACATCCTCGGCAGGAGCGGCCACCCTTGATGACGCGAAACGCAACCCGGTAGCAGACATCATGTACCCCACCGTGCCTCCTAGATGAGATGCAAGGTTAACGGAGTACTAACAGATTTGATCTGATTTTACTAGACCGAAGGGATGCGCTGAGCGCAGAACTTTTATCACTAAATGGTTAATTTCTGACCGAGAACTCGCTCTTTATGCGGCGTTCTGGTGAGAAAGTAGCTGATCCACCGGGAGCGGGCGGCCGAACAGGTAGCCCTGCGCCTGATCGGCGCCGAGTGCCTCAACCTCTCGCCTCTGCAGATCCGTCTCGATGCCTTCGACGACGACGCGCATGGAAAGCTTGGCAGCCAGATTGCAGACGACCTCGATGATCGATCGGGACGGGCCTTCCGTCGTGACGTGCTGTGCAAAGGTCCGGTCGATCTTCACTTTCGAGAACGGGTACCGCGCGAGATAGGCTAGCGACGAATACCCGATGCCGAAATCGTCGAGCGAGAACCGCACGCCGACACGATGGAGAGCCTGGATAGCCTCAAGCGAGGCCTCCTGATCCTCGATCAGAAGAGACTCCGTGACCTCGAGCTCGAGCCGGCTCGGCGGGAGGTTGCTTATGAGGAGCGCATCCTTCACGGCGCTGATCAGCCCCGCGGTGTTCTTGAACTGGAAGGCGGAGACGTTCACGGCGACGGACACGTCGGCGGGCCAGTTGCGCGCATCCATGCAGGCCCGGCGGATCGCCCATTCACCCATCTCGACGATAAGGCCCGTCTGCTCGGCTATGGGGATAAAGTCCGACGGCGGCACCATTCCGCGTGTGGGGTGCTGCCAGCGCATCAGGGCCTCGTAGGCTACCGGGCGCCGCGAACGCAGGTTCACGATGGGCTGGTAGTGCAGGAAGAGATTTCCTGTCCGGCAGGCCTCGCGCAGGTCCTGCTCGAGTTCGCGCCGCGTGTTCAGGTCCTTTGCGATCTGCGGATCGAACATCACGACGGTGTTGCGGCCGGCAGCCTTCGCTGCGTAGAGCGCCATGTCGGCGGCGCGCAGCACGTCGCTCGGATCTTTTCCATGCTCGGGAATGAGCGCGATCCCGACGCTGGTCGTCACATAGAGCGTACGCCCGGAGAGCTGGAACGGCGCAGCCATCGCGTCGAGAACCTTCCGGCCTATCCCGATGGCATCGTCCGCATTCCTGGGCCGGGACAGGAGCAGGAACTCGTCGCCCCCGAACCGCGCCACCAATTCCCCCCGAGACAGCACGGTCTGCAGCCGCTCGGCGACCTGTACGAGGAGTTGATCGCCGCATTCGTGGCCGAGCGAGTCGTTGATCCCCTTGAAGTTGTCGAGGTCGATATAGAGGACCGCGAAGGTCTTCTCCTGGCCCGCGACGGCCTCGGCGCAGACCCTCCGAAGCACCTGGTTGAAACGAAACCGGTTCGGAAGGTTGGTCAGGTTGTCGCTGTGGGCCATCCGCTCGATCTGGGCGGCGGCGGCCTTCCGCTCCGTGGCATCCTCGGTGACCATGAGAAGGCCGCCGTCGCTCGTGAGCTCGGCATGGACCACAAAGATCTGACCCCGCTCGGTGAGGATCTCGATGTCGGTCGTCTGGCCCGATCGAAGCGCGCGACGCGCGACCTCGCCGAGGTCCCGCGCAGCCGTCGGCGCCAGCACCTGAGCCGCTATCAGGCGGTCGAGCATGGTCGTGAAGAGTGTCCCCGGCGCAAGATCGGCAGCACTCAGTCGGTACATCTCGGCGAAGCGCGAATTTGCGAGTTCGAGCTCGAGGTCCGCGCTGAACATGACCAGGCCGTGGATCATCGAATTGAGCGCGGAATCGAGCGTCAGATTCTTGCTACGCAACGATGAGGCCAGCGTCTCCGACCGCTTTCGGGCGGCCGCGAGTTCGAGAAGGTTGCGGTTCAGCGAGAAGGCAATCGCGACGTTCGTGATGATGAAGAACGCGATGAAGGCCGCGACAACCGGATAGAAGGGATGTTCGTTCTGGGACAGCCCGATACACATCGGCACGCAGAACGCGAGAAGCTGGACGATCACGAAGATCGGCCGGCCCGCATTTCGCGCGACGTATCCGGCCGAGAAGGCGATCGCCGCAACGATCGTGATGATGTGGGACGGGATGTCGTCCGTCCAGGCGAGCGCGATATAGCACATCACGCCGAGCACCGCCGAGAAGGCGGTCGCACCGACGAAAAACTCCCGATCCCACTGCTTGATTTCCGGGTCGGTCAACTCCCTCCGCCGGATCGCCGCATGGTAGCGCGCGACG
>JAFAEL010000217.1 GCA_023423995.1 Pseudomonadota bacterium
GCATCAACGTCCGCAGCATCTCCCCGAACGCCTCGGCCTCCGGCTACTTCGCCGAGGAGATCCGGCGCGAGCTGTCCGACCGCTATGGCGAGAAGGCCCTCTACGAGGGCGGCCTGTCGGTCCGGGCGACGCTCGATCCGAAGCTGCAGGCGATCGCTCGCCGGGCGCTCCTGAACGGCCTCGTGCGGTTCGACGAATCGCAGGGCTGGCGCGGCGCGCAGACCAACATCCCGCTGGCCGGCCGCGAATGGGGCACCGCCCTGGCGGAAGTCCCGGCTCTGGCCGACGTCCAGCCCTGGCGCCTGGCCGTGGTGCTGGACACCGCCGGTGGCCAGGCCCGGATCGGCCTGCAGCCCAGGAAGGAGCCCGGCGGCCAGGTCGCGCGGGAGCGCGAGCTCGGCGTCATCCCGCAGGCGGGCCTCGCCTGGACGCGCCGCAGCGCCGCCCAGGCCTTCCAGGTCGGCGACGTCATCTATGTCGAGCCCCTGGAGGACAAGCCGGGCCAGTTCCGGCTGCGGCAGGTGCCCGAAGTGTCCGGCGGCCTCGTCGCCATGGATCCAAATACGGGGCGCGTCCACGCCATGGTGGGCGGCTTCTCCTACGACCAGAGCGAGTTCAACCGCGCCACCCAGGCGCTCCGGCAGCCAGGCTCGTCCTACAAGCCCTTCGTGTACGCGACCGCGCTGGACAACGGCTACACGCCGTCCTCGATCATCCTCGACGAGCCGATCACCATCGATCCCGGCGGCGGCCAGGAAGCATGGACGCCGCAGAACTTCGAGGGCAGGTCGACGGGCCCGCACACACTCCGCTACGGCATCGAGAAGTCGAAGAACCTGATGACCGTCCGCCTGGCGCGGGACGTCGGCATGCCGCTGATCGCCGAGTACTCGCGCCGCTTCGGCATCTACGACGACCTCGCACCGCTGCTGCCGATGTCGCTCGGGGCTGGCGAGACGACGGTTCTGCGGATGACGGCCGCCTATTCGATGCTCGCCAATGGCGGCAAGCGCATCAAGCCGACGCTCATCGACCGCATCCAGAACCGGACCGGCCAGACGATCTACAAGCACGACGAGCGCGACTGCATCGGCTGCAGCGCGGAGAGCTGGGCCAACCAGGACGAGCCGAAGATCGTCGACAAGCGCGAGCAGGTGCTCGATCCGCTGACGGCCTACCAGATGGTCTCCATCCTGGAAGGCGTGGTGCTGCGCGGCACCGCGGCCCGCCAGAAGGCGATCATCGGCAAGCCCGTCGCAGGCAAGACCGGCACGACCAACGACGCCAAGGACCTCTGGTTCGTGGGCTTCTCGCCCGACCTCGCCGCCGGCGTCTATATCGGTTACGACCGGCCGCGCTCGATGGGCGACAGCGCCCAGGCCTCGCAATACGCGGCGCCGATCTTCGGCGAGTTCATGAAGCATGCGCTCGCCGACAAGCCGCCGACGCCGTTCCGCGTGCCGCCCGGCATCAAGTTGATCCGCGTCAGCCTCGGCTCGGGGCTGCGGGCGGGCGGCGGCGAGAGCGCCGGCACGATCCTCGAGGCGTTCAAGCCGGGCACCGGCCCGAGCGAGAGCTACGCGAACGTCAGCTATGGCGGCGGTGGTGGCGGTGACGGCGGCGGTTCGGCCGACAGCGACCGGGCCGTCAATACCGGCACGGGCGGGCTCTACTGACCTCCCTCTGCCTGCCCGGCGGGTCCTGACCCGGCGGGCGGGCGGTTTACAGGCGGGGCCGGCCCGCCTATCTGTCCCTTATTCCCCGCAGCATTGGGCGAGACACACGCAGCACGTCATGCGCGCCGAAATCCTTTCGCTACTCGAAGCCGCCAAGCAGTCGATTGGACTGCTGAGGAGGCATCTTTGACTGGGATACAGTCGATCGTCGCCTCGGCGAGCTGAACGCCCGCTCCGAGGACCCGAACCTCTGGAACGACCCGGAGGAAGCCCAGAAGGTGATGCGCGAGCGCAATGCGCTCGATGAGCAGGTCTCCACGATCCGCCGCCTGGAATCCGAGCTCGAGGACGGGGTCGGCTTCATCGAGCTCGGCGAAGCCGAGGACGACCAGGCCACGATTTCCGAAGGCGAGGAGATGATCCGCCGCGTCCAGGCCGAGGCCGCGCGGCGGCAGGTCGAGACGCTGCTCTCCGGCGAGGCCGACGGCAACGATACCTATCTCGAGGTGCATTCGGGCGCCGGCGGGACCGAGTCTCAGGACTGGGCGCAGATGCTCGCCCGCATGTATGCGCGCTGGGGCGAGAAGCACGGGCTCAAGGTCGACCTGCTGGAGCAGCAGGACGGGGAAGAGGCCGGCATCAAGAGCGCGACGCTGCTCCTCAAGGGGCACAACGCCTATGGCTGGCTGAAGACCGAGTCCGGCGTGCACCGGCTCGTGCGCATCTCGCCCTTCGATTCGAACGCGCGGCGGCACACGAGCTTCGCGTCCGTCTGGGTCTACCCGGTCATCGACGACCGCATCCAGATCGACATCAAGGAATCGGATTGCCGGATCGACACCTACCGGTCGTCCGGCGCAGGCGGCCAGCACGTGAACACGACCGACTCGGCGGTGCGCATCACGCATATCCCGACCGGCATCGCGGTCGCGTGCCAGCAGGAGCGCTCGCAGCACAAGAACCGGGCGACCGCCTGGAACATGCTGCGCGCCCGCCTCTACGAGCTCGAGCTGAAGAAGCGCGAGGAAAAGGCGAATGCCGAGCAGGCGGCCAAGACCGATATCGGCTGGGGCCACCAGATCCGCTCCTACGTGCTGCAGCCGTACCAGCTGGTGAAGGACCTGCGCACGGGCGTGACCTCGGGCGTTCCGTCCGACGTGCTCGACGGCGACCTCGACCCGTTCATGGAGGCCGCGCTCGCGCAGCGCGTCTATGGCGGCACGGCCGACGTGCAGGACATCGACTAGCGTTCATCGCAAGGCCGGCTGCGCCCGGGCGCGGCTGGCCGATCGTCCCGGCAGCCTCCGGACGGCTTTGCCGGATGCCTGCTCCGATCCGCGATCAGCCCGCGCGGGCGCCGCTCATCTCGTCCCAGATCGTCCAGCGAAACAGCTCCGTCCCGGCGCCGTCCAGGATCCTGACCGCCTCGACGGGCGCGAGGTTCCATTGCGGCGCGCGCGAGCGCTGCAGGAGGCGCACGGCCCGGCGC
>JAFAEL010000156.1 GCA_023423995.1 Pseudomonadota bacterium
GATGCAGACCATGGCCGTGCTCTCGGCCCTGGACCGGGCCGGGTTGCGTGGCCGCGCGGGCGAGCTTCTCCTCGGCCTCTCCGAGCCGCCCAAGCCCAACGGCAAGAATGCGCTGCGCGACCTGCTCGAGCCGGAGGGCGTGCGCTTCCTGGAGCATCACACCGGGGTCGGCGGGCGCTATTCGGTCCTGACCAATGTCGGGCTGCTGCCCGCCGCCATCCTGGGGCTCGACATCCGGGAGATCCGGGCGGGCGCCGCGGCGGCACTGGCCCCCGTGCGGGAGGGGGCTGCCGTGGGCGAGACCCCGGCCGGAGAGGGTGCCGCCCTCGCGATCGCGGCGGCGCTGGAGCAGCGCGGAATCCACGTGATGATGGCCTATGCCGACAGGCTCGAGCGGCTGACGAAATGGTGGGTCCAGCTCTGGGCGGAGAGCCTGGGCAAGGAAGGCCGCGGCTCGCAGCCGGTGGCGGCCATCGGGCCGGTCGACCAGCACAGCCAGCTCCAGCTTTATCTCGCGGGCCCGAATGACAAGGTGTTCACGGTCATCACGACCGCCGTGGCCGGCGAAGGCCCCGTGATGGATCCGGCTCTGGCGCAACGGGCGGGCGAGCCGGGCTTCGCCGGCCGGGCGATCGGCGACCTCGTGGCCGCCCAGGGCCGGGCCACCGCGGACACGCTCGCACGGAACCGCCGCCCGGTCCGCCGCATCGAGATCGACACGCTCGATGCGCGGACCATGGGCGAGCTGACCATGCATTTCATGCTGGAGACGATCCTCACCGGCTACGCGCTCGGGATCGATCCGTTCGATCAGCCGGCCGTCGAGGAAGGAAAGATCCTGGCAAAGAAGTATCTTGCCGAGAGCCAGGCCTGATATCAGGCGGAGATGAGTGCTGTCCGCCGCCTGGATCCCGTCCTGGTCGACCGCATCGCGGCCGGCGAGGTCGTCGAGCGGCCGGCGGCGGTCGTAAAGGAGCTCGTCGAGAACGCCATCGATGCCGGCGCGCGCACGATCGAGGTCACGGTCGAGGCGGGCGGGCGCCGCCTCGTCCGCGTCGTCGACGACGGGCGCGGCATGAGCCCGGAGGATCTCGACCTCGCCGTCGAGCGCCATGCGACCTCGAAGCTCCCCGACGGCGATCTCGCGACCATCCGCACGCTCGGCTTCCGCGGCGAGGCGCTGCCCTCGATCGGCGCCGTCGCGCATCTCACCATCCTCACCCGGCAGGCGGACGATCCCACCGGCGCCGCCATCACGGTCGATGCGGGCCGGAAGGGCGCCGTGCGGCCGGCCTCCGCCGCGCACGGAACCCGCATCGAGGTGAAGGACCTCTTCGCCGCCACCCCGGCGCGGCTCAAGTTCCTGAAATCCGACCGGGCGGAGGCGCTGGCCGCGGCCGAGATCGTGCGGCGGCTCGCGATAGCGCATCCCACGCTGCGCCTGTCGCTCTCGGGCGACCATCTCTCGTCCCTCTCCCTCCCGCCGGAGGCAGCGACGCCGGAGGGTTTTCTCCGCCGCGCCGCGCGCGTGCTCGGCTCCGACTTCACGGCGAATGCCGTCGAACTCCGGGCGGAACGGGAGAACCTCATGCTCTCCGGCCATGTCGGGCTGCCGACCTTTCACCGCGGGGCCGGGACCCACATCCATTTCGTCGTGAACGGCCGGCCCGTGCGCGACAAGCTCCTCCTGTCCGCCGTGCGCGGCGCCTATGCCGACACGATGGCCGGCGACCGCCACCCCGTCCTGGCGCTCGCGCTCGATTGCGACCCGCAGCTCGTCGACGTCAACGTGCACCCGGCGAAGACCGAGGTCCGGTTCCGCGATCCGGGCCTCGTCCGCTCCCTCGTGGTCTCGGCGATCCGGGACGCCCTCGCGCGGGCGGGCCATCGCGCGGCGAGCACCGGCGGGCTGCGTACCCTGGACCGGCTGCGGCCCCATGGCGGCATGGGCTGGACCTCGCCCCCGCGGCCAACGGCGGGGCCGGGCGGAGAAAGCTGGCAGGCCCCTCTTCCGCCTTCGAACGGCTTTGGCGAGGCCGCGCAGGCGAGCTTCGCGGCCTTCGAGCCGAGCGCCGACATCCGCACCGCTCCGGCCTTGCCGGAGGACGCAAGGGAGGCCCCGCTCGGCGCCGCGCGCGCGCAGCTGCACGAAACCTACATCGTGGCCCAGACTGGCGACGGCATCGTCATCGTCGACCAGCACGCCGCGCACGAGCGCCTCGTCTACGAGCGGCTGAAGGCGGAGCGCGCCGGTGCCGGGATTGCGCGCCAGCCGCTGCTCATCCCCGAGGTGGTCGAGCTCGACCCCGTGGATGCGGGCCGGGTTCTCGGCGAAGCGGAGCGACTGCTGGATCTCGGCCTTGTCGTCGAGCCCTTCGGGCCCGGCGCGCTGCTGGTGCGCGAGGTGCCGGCCGCGCTCGCCGGCGGGTCGGCGGCGGCGCTCCTGCGCGACGTCGCGGACGCGTTGGCGGAGGGCGGACCGGGCGGGGCGCCGATCGCGGAGCGGCTCGACGCCATCCTGTCGCGGATGTCGTGCCATGGCTCGATCCGCGCGGGTCGCCGGCTCAGCCCGCCGGAGATGAACGCCCTGCTGCGCCAGATGGAGGCGACGCCACTCTCCGGGCAGTGCAACCACGGCCGCCCGACCTATGTCGAGCTGAAGCTCTCCGACATCGAGCGGCTGTTCGGCCGCCGCTGACGCGACGTCGCCGGGAGCGAGCCGCCGGAACAGCCGGCGGCCCGCCAGGATCGCGAGGAGCCTAGTTCCGGGCGCGCGCGCGGATCATGAAGGTATCGAAGGAGTACTCGGCCAGCTGCCACCAGAGATATTCCTCGTTCCGGAATGCACGCTGGTGTTCGTAGATCTTCTTGAAGTCCGGGTTCTTGGCCGAGAGCTCGTCATAGATCTCGTTGGACGCCTTGAACCCGGCCTCCATGATCTCCTGGCTGAAGGGCCTGAGCTGGGCGCCCTGCGCCACCAGGCGCCGGAGCGCCGCCGGGTTGCGGGCGTCGTACTTGGCCGTCATCTCCATGCCGGCCTGGATGGCGGCCGTGTACATGATCTGCTTGTAGAGCTTCGGCAGCTCGTCCCATTTCGGCTTGTTGATCCAGAAATGGGTGGTCGGCGCGCCCTCCCAGAACCCGGGATAGTAGTAGTAGGGCGCGACCTTCGCGAAGCCGAGCTTCTCGTCGTCATAGGGGCCGACCCATTCGGCGGCGTCGATCGTGCCCCGCTCCAGGGCCGGATAGATGTCGCCGCCCGGGATCTGCTGCGGGACGACCCCGAGCTTGGCCATCACCTGGCCGGCGAGGCCCGCGATGCGGAACTTCAGCCCCTGCAGATCGGCGACGGTCTTCACCTCCTTGCGGAACCAGCCGCCCATCTGGGTGCCCGTGTTGCCGCCCTGCAGCGTGTGGACATTGTACTTGGTGAGGTACTCGTTCACGAGTTCCTGGCCGCCGCCCGCGTGAAGCCAGGCATTGCGCTGCCGGACGTTCATGATGAAGGGCGTATCGGCGATCAGGGCAAGGGCCGGGTCCTTCCCGACATAGTAGTAGCCCGGCCCGTGGATCATCTCGACGGTGGCGTTCGACACCGCATCGAGCGCCTGTGGCATGCCGACGATCTCGCCTGCCGCGAAAGGCTGGATCTGGAACTTGCCGTCGGTCAGCTCGCTGACGAGCTTCGAGAAGGTCTCCGACGCGCCATAGAGCGTATCGAGGGATTTCGGGAAGGTGGAGGAGAGCCGCCAGCGGATCTCCGGGTTGGACTGCGCGATCGCGGGCGCGGCAACGCTAGCGGCCGCCAGGCCGACGGAGCCGGCCTGGAGGAACTGACGACGTTTCATGCGGACGTTTCCCTGAATTCTTGGGACACCGGACCGGTGTCTCGGGAAATCTCGCGGGAGCGTCCGCCTTTGTCGACCCCTACCTTGGAAAGTGCCCTCTATTTGGGCGCGGCGGGCGTAGCGGGGGCCGGGGTCGCCGGAGCGGCCGCAGGCTGATCGAGCCGCTCGACCTTGCCGTTCTTCCGCAGAGCCAGGACGACGTCCTGCTGCGCCTTGCGGGTAAGGTACTGGTCGATCTGGTCCTTCAATTCCTCGAAGGTCGGCTGCGGCTTGGTGCGCCGCTCCTCGACCTGGATGACGTGCCAGCCGAACTGGCTCTTCACCGGGTCGGAAATCTCCTTCGGCTTCATCTTGAAGGCAGCCTCGGCAAAGGGCTCGACCATCCGGTCCTTGGTGAAGAAGCCGAGTTCGCCGCCTTCGGCCTTGGAGCCCGGGTCCTTCGACACCTCGGCCGCGACCTTGGCGAAGTCCTCGCCGCCCTTCACGCGCGCCGCGACCTTCTTCGCCTCGTCTTCGTCCTCGACGAGGATGTGGCGGGCCCGCACCTCTTCCTCGGGCTTCATCTCCTTGACGGTATCGTCGTAGAGCTTGCGCGCCGCCGCCGAATTGACGGCCTTCTTGCTCTCCTGCTCGAGATATTCGTCCACCAGGAGCTTGTCCCGCATGTAGGCGAGGCGGCGCTTGAAGTCAGGCGAATCGGCCAGCTTCGCGGCCTCGGCCGCCTGCGCACCGAGCTTCAGATCGATCACATAGCCGACCAGGATGTCGCGCTTCTGCTTCTCGTCCGTGCCCGGGAGCTGCAGGGCGGGATCCTCAGCCGCGATGGCGAGGTCGCCTTCCGTGATCGTCTGGCCGCCCACCTTCGCGATCACCTTGCTGGGATCGGCGGGCTGGGCAGCGGCAGGTGCCGGCGGGGTCGCCGGAGCCGGGGCGGGCTGCGCGAGCGCGGCCAGCGGGAGGGCGAAGCCCGCCGCAAGCGCGGTCGTGCGCAGAAGCGTGGTGAGACGTGACGGCATGACGTGTTCCTGCTGGCCTGCGCCGGGTCGGGGAGAGGTGGATTAGTTCCAGGAAGATGGCAAGACTGGGCCCTCAGGCGGCAGGGTCGCACGAGCGCTCTGGCAGTCAGAACACCCGAACGGCTTCTCGCTCTGCGGCCTTCCGTACGTGGACGGAAAGCCCGTTGCGCGTGCTGTAGCCAATCGGCGTCTCGGGGAATGCTCCCTCGATGAGGGCAAACGGACCCATGAAGTTGTCGAACCGGAGAAAATCCTTGCCCGCCGGTTCGACGAAGACATCGAGGTCGGACCCTCCATGGGCCTCGTTTCGGGCAACCGAGCCGAAGAGATAGAGGTGCTCGACGCCGAAGGCGCGAAGCTCCGGCTCGATGCTTCTCAAGCGTGCGATGGCTTCATCGCGTGTCATGGCCTCAGCTTAGCACAACTCCGCCAGGATGGACGGAACCTCGTCCGGGATCTCGCGCGCGAGATAGCCGAGGAGCCCGCGGGATCTTGCCAGCCTGTTTCCCGCCTCGCCATGGAGGTAGACGCCCCAGACGACCGCGCGGACCGGATCCGCACCGCGGCCGAGAAGCCCGGCGATGAGGCCCGCCAGCGTGTCTCCCGAGCCGGAGGTTCCCAGGCCGACATTGCCGTGGGCGCAGGACCAAGCCTCGCCGGCCGGCCCCGCGATGTAGGAGCAGGCGCCCTTCAGGGCGACCACCACGCCGAGATCGGCGGCGACCTCCCGGGCGACCGCCTCCGGATCCGCTTCGATCTCCTCTTTGTCGCGCCCAAGCATGCCGGCCATCTCGCCCGCATGCGGCGTGATCACGACGCGACCCGCATGCCGGTCCAGCAAGTGCCGGTGGCGCCTCAGGCCCATCATGGCGGCGGCATCGAGCACGATGGGCACATCCGCGATCCGGGACAGCAACTCGGCCACGAGATCGCCCGTGGCCTCCTCGTCGAGGAGGCCCGGCCCGATCAGGACGGCACTGCATTTCCCGGCGTTCCGGGCGATCGTCTCGGCGGCCTCGACCGCGATCGCGCCGGACGGCGTCTCCGGGAAGCCGACGGCCCGCGCCTCGGGCATGGCCGTCCCGAGGTGGAAAGCGATCGAGGCCGGGCAGTTGTACTGGAGCTTCCCGGCCCCGACGCGCAGGACCGAAGTCCCGGCCAGGATGGCCGCGCCGATCAGCTCCCGGCTGCCCGCGACGACGAGGACGCGGCCTCGCTCCTCCTTGCCGCCCCCCCCGCTCGGCTGCGGGATGGGCATGCGGGCGAGCGCGCCGCGCGTGACGGTCTCGCCCATCAAGCCGCCGCCACCTTGGCATCCGGCTCCGTCGTCACCGGGGTGCCCTCCTCCTCGAGCGGGACGGTGAAGTTGTAGCGGGACAACCGCAGGCCCCCGTCCTTCCCCAGTCCCGGATCGAAGCGGTACTCGGTGAGGCCGCAATTCGCGACGTCGCCCTCCCGGTCGATCGCCAGGATCTGCTCCTCCGTCATGTTCTCGACGAGGTAGCGCATGCAGAGGACGATGACCTGGTGGCTGACCACGAGCACCCGCCGCCCCGAGTGCCGGATGCCGATCGTGTCGAGCGCGCTCCTCAGCCGGAGGATCGCGTCGCACCAGCTCTCGCCGCCGGGTGGCCGGTGGTAGAACTTGCCGAGGATCCGGCGGAACTCGGCCTGCTCGGGGTGGCGCTCGCGGATCCCGACCGTGGTGAGCCGGTCGAGGATGCCGAACTCCTTCTCGCGCAGCCGCTCGTCGATCAGGAACTCGTGGTCCGGGTGGTAGCCGCCGACCTCCCGGACGATCTCGGCCGTGCGCCGCGCCCGTCGATAGGGCGAAGTCACGACGACCTCCGGCCTGTCGTCGGGCGGCAACTCCGCGAACCAGCGGCCGAGCGAACGCGACTGCCGCTCCCCCAGCGCGGACAGATCCACATCCACGTCGCGCTCGGCGATGTCGATCCAGGCGAGCCCGGCCGCCGTCGCGGCGGCCCGGGCCACGTTGCCGGCGCTCTCGCCATGCCGGACGATCCAGAGGCGCTCAGGCCAGCCGTGGTGCATGAGGTCTTCCCGATGAACGGGGCCGAAACCGATGACCGCCCGCGCGTGTTCCGTAGCCATGCCTCGCAGCCGTTCGGCCGGAAGCCTTTCGGATGCGCGACGCGCTTCTTATGTCTATAAGGCCGGCCAAAGCGGGCAGCGCTGCCCGGCTCCCAAGACACCCTCGGTTACAGGTCAGCGATGCTCGGTGCTCTCGCCAAGAAGATTTTTGGCTCCGCCAATGACCGGCGGCTGAAGACCTATGCGCCGAAAGTCGCGGCCATCAACGCGCTGGAGCCTCAACTGGCCGCGCTCTCCGATGAGCAGCTGCGCGCCCGCACGGACGAGCTGAGGGCCGAGCTCACGGCCGGCAAGACACTGGACGATATCCTGGTCCCGGCTTTCGCGACCGTCCGGGAAGCCGCCAAGCGCACGCTCGGCCAGCGCCACTTCGACGTGCAGCTCATCGGCGGCATGGTGCTGCACGAGGGCGGCATTTCGGAGATGAAGACCGGCGAAGGCAAGACGCTGGTCGCCACGCTGCCGGTGTACCTGAACGCGCTCTCGGGCAAGGGCGTCCACGTCGTCACCGTGAACGACTACCTGGCCACTCGCGACGCCGAGTGGATGGGCCAGGTCTACCGCTTCCTCGGGCTGACCGTCGGCACGATCGTGCACGGGCTCGACGATGCCCAGCGGGCCGAATCCTACGCCTGCGACATCACCTACGGGACGAACAACGAATACGGCTTCGACTACCTGCGCGACAACATGAAGTACGACTTCGCGCAGATGGTCCAGCGCGGGCACAACTTCGCGATCGTCGACGAGGTGGACTCGATCCTCATCGACGAGGCGCGGACGCCGCTCATCATCTCCGGCCCGATCGACGACCGCTCCGAGCTCTATCTGGCGATCGACGAGATCGTCCCGCGCCTCGGACGCGAGGATTACGACCTCGACGAGAAGCAGCGGGCGGTCTCGCTGAACGAGAGTGGGAACGAGAAGATCGAGGAGTGGCTGCGCGAGGCGGGCCTCCTCAAGGAGGGCGACCTCTACGACGCGACCAACATCACGCTCGTGCACCACGTGAACCAGGCGCTCCGGGCCCACAAGCTGTTCCAGCGCGACAAGGACTACATCGTCCGCAACGGCGAGGTCGTCATCATCGACGAGTTCACCGGCCGCATGATGCCGGGCCGCCGCTATTCCGAAGGGCAGCACCAGGCCCTGGAGGCGAAGGAACGCGTCCAGGTCCAGCCCGAGAACCAGACACTCGCCTCCATCACGTTCCAGAACTACTTCCGCCTCTACGCCAAGCTCGCGGGCATGACGGGCACGGCCTCGACCGAGGCGGACGAGTTCCAGGAGATCTACAATCTCGAGGTCGTCGAGATCCCGACGAACCGGCCGGTGCAGCGCCTGGACGAGGACGACGAGGTCTACCGGACGGCGAACGAGAAGTACAAAGCCATCATCCGGGAGATCACGGAGGCCGCAAAGCGCGGCCAGCCGACGCTCGTCGGCACCACCTCCATCGAGAAATCCGAATACCTGGCCGAACTCCTGAAGGAGGACGGCTTCGCGCAGATGGACTTCGCCGACCCGAACGCGCTCGCTCCGCTCTACGATGCGGCCCGGAAAGGCGAGCACCGCAGGATCTTCGCCGTGCTGAACGCGCGCTTCCACGAGCAGGAGGCGCATATCGTGGCCCAGGCCGGCGTGCCCGGCATGATCACGATCGCCACCAACATGGCCGGCCGCGGCACGGACATCCAGCTCGGCGGCAACGCCAAGATGCGGGTCGAGCACGAACTCGGGCTCGCGGGCGAGATGCCGGAGGAGGAACGCACCCGGCGGCAGGCCGAGATCGAGGCCGAGGTCGCCTTGTTCAAGGAGCGGGTGCTGGCCGCGGGCGGTCTCTACATCCTCGGAACGGAGCGGCACGAGAGCCGGCGCATCGACAACCAGCTGCGCGGCCGCGCCGGCCGGCAGGGCGATCCGGGCCGGTCGAAGTTCTACCTGTCGCTCCAGGACGACCTGATGCGGATCTTCGGATCCGAGCGCATGGACGGCATGCTGACCAAGCTGGGCCTCAAGGAGGACGAGGCGATCGTCCATCCCTGGATCAACCGGGCGGTCGAGAAGGCGCAGCAGAAGGTCGAGGCCCGCAACTTCGACATCCGCAAGAACATCCTCAAGTACGACAACGTCATGAACGACCAGCGCAAGGTCGTGTTCGAGCAGCGCCGCGAGTTCATGAGCGAGGAGAGCGTGCGCGAGACGATCGACGACATGCGCCACGGCATGGTCGACGATCTCGTTGCCCGCCACATCCCCGCAGGCGCCTATCCGGAGCAATGGGATACGGCCGGCCTGAAGGAGGCGGTCGGCCAGGTGCTGAACCTCGATGCGCCGGTCGAGGACTGGGCCAAGGAAGAGGGCATCGCGGAGGACGAGATCCGCGAGCGGCTCCGGAAGATGTCGGACGACGCCTACTCGGAGCGGGTCGAGCGCAACACGCCGGACGTGATGAACTATGTCGAGAAGCAGGTGCTCCTGCAGTCGCTCGACCACCTGTGGCGCGAGCACCTCGTGACGCTGGATCACCTGCGGCAGGTGATCGGCTGGCGCGGCTACGCCCAGCGCGATCCGCTGAACGAGTACAAGAGCGAGGCCTTCGATCTCTTCAACCAGATGATCGGGCACCTGCGCGAGCAGGTGACCGGCCAGTTGATGCGGGTCGAGATCGTGTTCCAGGAGCCGGAGCCGGAAGGCCTGCCCCCGATGTTCGCCGAACATCTCGATCCGGCGACCGGCGAGAACGAGTTCGCGTCCGGCCACGCGACCGGCTCGTTCGGCGGCGCCGGCCCCGCGCTCGGCTTCGCGGCCACCGAGATGAGCGCCGACACGGCCGTGCTCGAGCGCGATCCGGAGGATCCGAATACCTGGGGCCGGGTCGGCCGGAACGAGGCCTGCCCCTGCGGTTCGGGCAAGAAGTACAAGCACTGCCACGGCCGGTTCACGGTCTGAGCTTCATGGCTGGCCACGACCTGGCCCGGGGCGGCACCGGCCCGGGGCCGGGTCGCTCCCGGCCGGCACCCTTCTGCCCGGCTTCTCAAGCTCCCAGCACGTGACCTCTCTCTGGCTCGCGCTCGCCGCCAAGATGGCGTCGAGCGCCGCCGTGGTCGTGGCGGCATCCCTGATCGTCGAGCGCTCCGGGCCGGTGATGGGAGCGCTGGTCGCGACCCTGCCGATCTCCGCCGGGCCGGCCTATGTCTTTCTGGCGCTGGACCACACGCCCGAATTCCTGGCGAAATCCGCGCTCGCGAGCCTCGCCGTCAATGTCGGCACCGCGCCCTTCATCCTCACCTACGCGATCCTGGCCCAGCGATCCGGGCTGTTGCTGAGCCTCGGCTGCGCCTTCGCGGTCTGGCTCTCCCTCGCCACGCTCCTGACGTCGCTCGAGCTCGGCTTCGGCACGATCGCCGGCTTGACGGTGCTGTCCTACGGGGGAGCGTACCTGCTCACGCGTCGCTATCGGAAGGCGCTGCCGCGCGCCCGGGCGCGCGGCCGCTGGTGGGACCTGCCCGCCCGCGCCGCGACCGTGATGTGCGTGGTGGCCGCCGTGGTGCTGGCCGGACGCTGGCTCGGGCCGCGCGCGGCCGGCATCGCAGCGCTCATGCCCGTCGTCCTGACGAGCCTCACGCTCGTCCTGCATCCCCGGGCGGGCGGACCGGCGACGGCCGCGATCCTGGCGAACAGCATCCCGGGAATGCTCGGCTTCACGGTGGGGCTCGCGACCTTCTACCAGACGGTGGTTGCGCTCGGATCGGCGACAGCCCTCGCGCTTGCGCTCGGGATTTCCGTCGCCTGGAACGCGGCGCTGCTCGCCCTCAATCTCCGGACCGCACCGAGAAAGCTGCCCTAGAACGCAGAAAGGGCGAGGTTTCCCTCGCCCCGCTTCCTCTCGGAATGTGCGGTTCTCAGACGGCGATCCGCTCCTCGACCTCGTTCGGCTCACGGAGGACGTAGCCGCGGCCCCAGACCGTCTCGATGTAGTTCTTGCCCTGGGAGGCGTTCGCGAGCTTCTTGCGCAGCTTGCAGATGAAGACGTCGATGATCTTCAGTTCGGGCTCGTCCATCCCGCCGTAGAGGTGGTTGAGGAACATCTCCTTCGTCAGGGTCGTGCCCTTCCGGAGCGAAAGGAGTTCCAGCATCTGGTACTCCTTGCCGGTCAGATGGACCCGCGAGCCTGTGACCTCGACCGTCTTGGTGTCGAGATTCACGATCAGGTCGCCCGTCGTGATGACGGACTGCGCGTGGCCCTTCGACCGGCGGACGATGGCATGGATGCGCGCGACGAGCTCGTCCTTGTGGAACGGCTTCGTCAGGTAATCGTCGGCCCCGAAGCCGAGACCCTTCACCTTGTCCTCGATGCCGGCCATGCCGGAGAGGATCAGGATCGGCGTCTTGACCTTCGCGACACGGAGCGTCCGCAGCACCTCGTAACCCGACATGTCGGGAAGGTTCAGGTCGAGAAGGATGATGTCGTAATCATAGAGCTTGCCGAGATCGATGCCCTCCTCGCCGAGATCAGTCGTATAGACGTTGAAGTTCTCGGACTTGAGCATCAACTCGATGCTGCGCGCCGTTGCGCTGTCGTCTTCGACGAGGAGTACGCGCATAGAAATCCCCAGCCTAGCCGCAAGGCAATCGGGCTTGTGACACCGGTCCGTCGCCGTCGCCCAAACGACGAACGCACCGCTCGAATTCGACTCACGACGCTAGGCTTTCTTGGTTAACAAAGCCTGATTCAGTCGCGCAAGACCGGTCAGGCGTGTTTACGACCAATTGGCCCATCGCTCCGGAGTCAGACCGTCAACCGCCCAGGGGCGGCTCGGATCCGGCCCCGCGCCAGTTCCCCGGCGCGAGAACCCCAGTGTTAACAGAGCAGGTAAACAGGAGGTTTAAGCGGAGGTGACAAAGTCCCGGATCCGCAAGGCATTTTCGGCCATCGAGGCCGTGGAGCCCTTTCAGGTTTACGGACGCGTGGCCGCCGTGCGCGGGCTCCTCGTCGAGGTAGCCGGCCCGATCGCGGCCATGCAGGTCGGGGGCCGACTCGACGTGCAGGTGGATGGCGGGGCCGAGATCGCCTGTGAGGTGATCGGCTTCTCGGGCGACCGCGCGCTCGCGATGCCCTTCGGGTCGCTGCAGGGCGTACGCCGGGGTTGCGAGGCGCGGGTGAGCGCTGCAGCCCCGGGCGTCAGACCGACCTCGGCCTGGCTCGGGCGGGTTGTCGATGCGCTCGGCCGGCCGGTCGACGGCAAGGGGCCGCTCGAGCGCGGCACCACCCTGTATCCGTTCCGGGCCGATCCTCCGCCGGCCCATGCCCGGCGCCGTGTCGGCGAGCCGCTGGATCTCGGGGTCCGGGCGATCAACACCTTCATCACGGCCGCGCGTGGCCAGCGCATGGGCATCTTCGCCGGGTCCGGCGTCGGCAAATCCGTGCTGCTTTCGATGATGGCCCGCGCAACCGAAGCGGATGTGGCGGTCATCGGCCTCGTGGGCGAGCGCGGCCGCGAGGTGCAGGAATTCCTCCAGGACGACCTCGGTGAGGAAGGCCTCGCCCGCTCGGTCGTCGTTGTCGCCACGTCGGACGAGCCCGCGCTCATGCGCCGGAACGCCGCCTATCTCACGCTGTGCCTGGCCGAATATTTCCGGGACCAGGGCCGCTCCGTCCTCTGCATGATGGATTCCGTCACGCGCTTCGCGATGGCGCAGCGCGACATCGGCCTCGCCGCCGGGGAACCGCCGACCGCGAAGGGCTATACGCCGACCGTCTTCGGGGAATTGCCCCGCCTGCTCGAGCGCGCCGGCCCGGGCACCGGCGACGGCACCATCACGGCCCTTTTCACGGTCCTGGTCGAGGGCGACGACCACAACGAGCCGGTCGCCGACGCCGTCCGGGGCATCCTGGACGGGCACATCGTCATGGAGCGCACGATCGCCGAACGAGGGCGTTATCCCGCCATCAACGTGCTGCGCTCCGTGTCGCGGACGATGCCCCGGTCCTGCGATCCGGAATTCTGGCCCGTCGTGCAGCAGGCGAAGCGCATCCTCGCCACCTATTCGGACATGGAGGAGTTGATCCGCCTCGGCGCCTACAAGAGCGGATCCTCCGCCGAAGTGGACGAGGCCGTCGCCCTGATGCCACAGCTGGAGGCCTTCCTCGGCCAGCGTAAGGAAGAGTCAACCTCCATGCGGGATGGTTACCGCCGCCTAGCCGAGATCCTGAGCGTTTCGTGAAAGCGCTCTGCGGCGAGGCGCGTGCGGAGTACATTGATCCATGAAGTCGCGGGAGACGCTCATCCGCCTCAAACGCTTCCAGCTCGACGAGAAGCGCCGGCGGGTTGCGCAGATCGAGGGAATGATCGCCGAGTTCGACCGGATGGCGGCCGATCTCGAGCGCGAGGTGGCGGCCGAGGAGCAACGATCGGGCATCACCGATATCGGCCACTTCGCCTATTCGACCTATGCCAAGGCCGCCAGAACGCGGCGTGACAACCTGAAGCGTTCCGCAGACGAGCTGAAGACGCAGCTCGAGGACGCCCAGGCGGAGCTAGGCGAGGCCTTCGAGGCGCTGAAAAAGGTCGAGATCCTGGAGAGCCGCGAGCGCTCCGCGGAAAGAGCCGCCGACAGTGCTCGCGACCAGGCCGCCATGAACCAGCTGGGACTTGCCCGCGCGATGCGGGCCTGAGTCCAGGGTAGAGGGCCGGTTCAGACGATCGGGACGTCCGGTGCCGCGTCGCGCGGCAGCCGGCCCGTGAGCCGTGGGTCCTCCGCGACCTCGAGCGCCCGGCGATAGGGCGTGAACCCGACCGAACGATAGAACCTGACGGCCGCCGGGTGATCCAGCGTGCAGGTGTGGAGCCACAGGCGCGAGATCGGCCGCCGGAAGGCCCGGCGGATTCCCTCCGCGGCGAGTTCTAGGCCGAGGCCGCGCCCGATCAGCCCCGGCACGAGGCCCAGAAAGGCGAGTTCGCACTCCGATCCCTTGCGGAAATCGAGCTCCAGGAGGCCCACGTCGCGCCCATCCTTGACGAGGGCGAGGGCTTCCACGAGCGGATCGTCGATGATGGCGGCCAGCTGCGCATCGGACAGCAATGCGCGGCTGAACCAGAGCCAGGGCTCGCCAACCTCGGCGAAGAGGCGCCGATAGCGCTCGACATCGCCCGCCAGCGGCACGAATTTCCCCGTGGGGGAAGACGCGGAGGCGGCCGGCGAAGGTTCCCGCATCTCCAGATAGGTCGCGACGGCGGCGATCTTGCCCGGAGGAAGTTCCACGAACCCCGGCACCTCTTGCTCGCTTCCGGGATGTCGGCGTGGCGCCACTCGGGTCTTCCTTTCTAGGCTGAGCCTGAAACTACCTCCCTTCTGCGGCATTGGCCACGATCGGGCCATGAGCGAGGTCTGCGGCTCGGAAGCGAGGACGTTTTGGCGTTGCGACCCACCCACCGGCGCGAAGACGGCACGATCCCGGGCGTCCGGGCGGACGTCGTGCGATCAGCCGACCAGCCCGCGCTCGAACGGCTCGTGGCAGGCCCGGAAAGCGGCGGCGAGGGCGCTCCGCTGCTCTTCGTTCACGGAGCCTTTGCCGGGGCCTGGTGCTGGGCGGAGACCTTTCTGCCCTTCTTCGGCCGGCGCGGGCGGCAGGCGGTGGCCGTGAGCCTTCGCGGGCACGGTGCGAGCGAGGGAGGGGACGAACTCCGCGGCGCCGCGCTCGACGACCTCGCCTCCGACCTCGGCCGCGCCATCGCAAGCTTCGCCGAGCCGCCTGTCGTGGTGGCGCATTCGCTGGGCGGCTATCTGGCGCAGCTCCTGATCGGCCGCGCGAGGATGCGGGGGCTCGTGCTGATGGGCTCGTTGCCGCCCGACGGGATGGCGCTGGTCGGGCCGCGGCTTGCGATGACCGAGCCGAAGATCTGGTCGCAGGCCGTCGCCGCGACCGTGACGAACTCACGCGCGACGATCGATCTCGCCGGGCTTCAGCTCCTGTTCGGAGAAGGCGTCCCGCGCGAGAAGGCGCTCCGCTACGGCGCCCGATTGATCCCGGAATCGCCCCGCGCCCTCGCGGAGGCGCATCTGCCGCGCCCGGTCGTGTCCGCCCTCCTGGCCGGCCTGCCCACCCTCGTGCTCAACGGGGTGGTGGACCGCCTCGTCTGGCCTTCGACCGCGTTGCGCAGCGCGGCCTATCACGCGTCCGGCCACCGCTTCTTCGCCGAGGGCGGCCACTTCCTGATGCTCGATCCTCTCGCCGAGGACGTCGCCCGCGAGATCCTCGACTGGCTCGCGGCGCGGCGATTGTGAGGAACTTGGCCTTTCGTCACATCCTTGCCGCGCTTGCGAGCTTGCGTCCGGTCGGGCACAGAACGGTGCTTCGCGCCGGCCAAAGAGCCCGGCCGGCCCGGACGAGTGAATGAAGAACGTCAAAGAGTTCATCTGGCCGATCATCGGCCTGGCAGCGGTCGTCGTCTCCGGCTGGCTGCTCTACCAAGAGCTGCGCGGGATATCCCTGGCGGATGTCTGGACGAGCCTCGTCAACATCCCGGCTCACGGCTACGCGCTCGCCTTCGGGTCGACCCTCGTCGCCTATGCGGCGCTCGCCTGGTACGACCGCATCGCCCTGCTCCATCTCGGCGTGAGGCACGTCTCCTGGCTGTTCGTGTCGGTGACGTCCTTCACCACCTACGCCCTGTCGCACAACATCGGCGCCTCCGTCTTTTCCGGCGCGCTCGTTCGCTACCGGGCCTATACGTCGAAGGGCCTTTCCGCCCCGCAGGTCGCCGTGCTGGTTGCGCTCTGCTCATTCACCTTCGGGCTCGGCACGATCCTCCTCAGCGGGGCCGTGCTGGTGATCGAGCCGGACCTCCTCACCCGGGTGGCCGACCGCGTCCCGGCCGCTCTCGCCAACCCGACCACCGCCCGCATCATCGGCTTCGCCTTCCTGGGCTTCGTGGCGCTCTATGTCTTCGGCTCGCTCCTCCATCTGCGGCCGATCACGATCCGCAACTTCACGCTGGCCTATCCCCGCCCGGACATCATGTGGCGGCAGGTCATCGCAGCGCCGCTGGAGCTGATCGGCGCGGCGGGCATCATCTATTTCGCCCTGCCGGAGGCCGTGAACCCGGGCTTCCTGATCGTGCTCGGGGCCTTCCTGGCCGCCTTCTCGGCGGCACTCGTCAGCCACGCACCGGGCGGGCTCGGGGTCCTGGAGCTCATCTTCGTGGCCATGATGCCCGACGTCCCGCAGGCGGACGTGCTGGCCGCCCTGCTGGTGTTCCGGCTCTTCTACCTCATCATTCCCTTCGCGGCCGCGTTGGTGGTCGTGCTCCTGTTCGAGCGGGCGCGGCTCGCCAAGGCCTGGCGCGATCGCATGCCGGCCACGATCCCGCCGGTTCCCCCGCCGGCCCCGTGAGATCCCGGCCTGGCCGCGCCGGGCTGCGGGAGGAGCTTCGCCGCGCGGCCTTCGGCCTGTCGACCCTGCTCGGGAGGCCCCGGGGCTTCTTCATCCCCTACCGCTACGCGGCGACCGTCGCCGCGACGGATTATCCCGCCCTCGAGCCGCGCTTCCGCGCGGCCGAGCCCGGGTTTCGCGGCCTCGTGGCGGTGGCCGAATCCTACCGGACCGACATCCTGCGGATCCTCGGCGGCCAGGGTCCCGCCCGTTTCGACCAGGACTGGTTCCCCCGCCTCGACGCCCTGATGGCCTATGTGCTCGTCCGTCAGGAAAAGCCGCGCCACATCGTCGAGATCGGGTCGGGACACTCCACGCGCTTCATGGCGCGGGCGGTCCAGGATGGCGGTATCCCGACGCAGATCGTCGCGATCGATCCCTCGCCCCGCGCCTCCCTGGCGGGCCTGCGGGTCCGGCATGAGCGCGCGCTCCTCGGGGATGCCGATCCCGCCCTGTTCGCGGCGCTCGGGCCCGGCGACCTGCTCTTCGTCGATTCGAGCCACGTGGCGATGCCGGGAACCGATGTGGACCGGCTCGTCGGCGACATCCTCCCGCGGCTTTCGGCCGGGGTCCTGGTCCACATCCACGACATCCTGCTGCCCGATGCCTATCCGCCGGAATGGGATTGGCGCGCCTACAACGAGGCGACCGTGGTCGCCGCCCTGATCGGATCGGGCGGCTACGATCTCGTGTTCTCGAGCCACTGGGTGGCCTCCCGCCATCCGGGCTGGCTCGCATCCGGGATCTCTGGCCAGCTTCCTCTTCTGCCCGGCGCCCGCGAGACGAGCCTTTGGCTCAGGAAGCGCTGACCTTCTCGGGTTTCACGACGAGCGCGGTCGCGCCGAGCATGATGGCCATGCCGACCCCTTCCCAGATGCCGAAGCTTTCGCCGACCCAGATCACCCCGACGGCGACCGCGATGGCCGGGCTGACGAAGGCATAGAGGCCGGCCCGGAACGCGCCCCATTCCCGCAGCAGCCAGAGATAGACCGAGAAGCCGACGAGCGACCCGCCGAGCACCAGGAAGGCGAGCCCTGCGAGGGCGCGGCCCGAGAACATGCCCGCGAAAGCCGCGAGGTCGACCGGCTCGATCAATGCCGCAACGGCCACGAGCGAGGCTCCGCCGATCAGGGTCTGCCAGAAGGCGACCGCCACCGGCGGCATCTCGCGGACGAGTGGCTTCGACACGATGGCGCCCCAGGCATAGGACAGCGTGGCGACCACGACCGCCGCGAGACCGAGCCCGACCTGCGCCCCATCCCGTGACGCCGTCCCGTCCCGGGATGAAAACAGGAGCGCGAGGCCGGCCGCCCCGAGCGCGACGGCCGCGAGCCTGCGGACGGAGATCGTCTCCTCGCCGTAGAGCGCCCCGATCAGCATCGAGAAGACCGGGATGAGTGACAGGTTGACGACGGCGGCAAGGCCAGTCGGCGCGTGTGTCACGCCCCAGAACAGGAAGCTGTAGCAGCCGGTATTCACCAGGAGCGACGCCGCCAGGAGCCGGCCGACCTTCGCTGTCCGAATCCGGACGCGGGCGAGCGCGCACCAGCCCGCGAAGAAGAGGGAAGCGAAGAGCAGGCGCACGCCCGCCACCAGGACCGGAGGCGAGGCCTCCGTGGCCCATTTCGCCGCGATCCAGGTGAGGCCCCAGACGAACGCCATGGCCAGGAAGGCCAGGAAGCGGAGCACTTGCCCGCTTCCGGGCCGCCCTTCACGGGGATTCATCATGTGGGGAGGCGGAGAGGCCGGGACAGACTTGGGCGATTGCTGCTCAAGTGAATGATCAGTTAAAGTCATGGGCGGCGCGGTTTGGGGGAGATCGCGGAGGCGGCAAAAGACTCGAAGGATTTTGAGATCGCATGGCGGATGTCGCAGCTCTAGCCGGGCCGAACGCCCTTACACGACGTCAGGCCCGAGCGGCGGCACGATATGCTGCCGATCTCAAGCGGGGCTACTCGATTTCCTACAAGCGGCTCGCGCTCGCCTTCGTGGCGGAAGGCGTCATCGTGGCGACCTCGCTGGCCGGAGCCTGGCTCTTCGCGTCCATCTATGGCGGCAACGATCCCCTCGCCTTCTGGATGATGATGCTGGCGCCGGCAGCCTATGCGGTCATCGAGTTCAGCCGGGTGCCGCTCGCCGTGTCGATCAGGACGCAGAAGTCGGTCGCGCTGCGGATCGTGGCGGCCGTGGGCGTGATCGGCGCCGGCGTCGTCACCGTGAAATCGATCTCCCAGCTCGGGGAGATCATGTTCCGCCCGCGCCTCCAGGAAGCCGTGCAGGCGCAGGAGCGCCTGGCTGATGCCAGGAATGCCCGCGCGACGCTCGACCGCCAGATCAAGGATGCGGACGAGGTGGTGACGCAGCGGACCGCCCAGCTCGAGGACGCGGAGCAGCGCCTGAAATCCGCCAATACGGAACTCGGCGCCCTGCCGCCGCAGCGCTGCTGGCGCGTGACCAACACCACGGCCGATGGCCGCCGCGTGACCGGGACCCGCTGCTCGACGGACCCCCGGACTGAGGCGATGAAGACGAGCCTCGGGACCGCGCAGAAGGACCGCCAGGAGGCATCGGCCCGCCTGGACGAGGCCCGCGCCGAGCGCGCGAAACTGAACCGCACCGCGATCGACCGGGCGCAGAGCGAGGCCGAGGTCGCCTTCCGGGACGCAATCATGCGGTCCCAGCTCCATTCCTTCACGGCAATGGTCTTTCTCAAGGACCCGGCCCAGGTGACGGATGCCGAGATCCACTCCTTCCTGTTCTTCTTCGTGTTCATCCCGGCGCTCGGGGCTTCCGTCGCCTCGACGCTGCTCGCTCTCACCTCGATCGAGAAGCTGCGCGACGAGGACGACATCGTGCTCGACCCGCAGGCCGGCACCTTCATCCTCGAGCCCTTCGCCGAGGAGATCATCCGCCAGGCGCGCGAGGAGGCGGAACGCAGCGCCACGGCGGCGCTCGACCGGGCGCGGCCTCCCTCGCCCGCCGTTCCCGCCGAGGCTCCTCCCGCCGTCGCCCCGGCAGCCGCGGCAGAGGCTTCACCCGCGCCTGCCCAACCCCCGGCCGCGCCGGCCGTGGCAGGGCCGCTGGCTCCGGGCCACGCCTCGCTGCGCGTGGTCGAATCCGGGCGCTGAGCCATGGAACTTCGCAACACGACCGAGAACCGCGTCCTCGCCTCTGCGGTGAACGCGCGCATCAAATCCGATGCGCGGCTCCTGAACGCGCGGGCCGCGCTCTATCGGCTCGCCGGGATCGGGATCGTATGCGCCCTCGCCGGGGTCGGCGTGGGCGCCGCGTTCTACGGCTATTCCTATACGAGCGACCCCACCTTCCCGACCGCCAAGGTCGCCAACACGGTCGCGGAGGCCCTGTCCAAGGTCACGCTGAAGACCGAAGGCACGGTGAAGCTCGACCCCGAATCCACGCTGGCCGTCGGCGGCCGGTCCGAGATCCCGACCCCGACTCCCGCCCAGCTCGGGGCCGGTGCGGCCCCGGACTCCAAGGCCGCCGTGGTCACGAACTTCACCGTGTTCAAGAACGTGCCCTTCGGGTCGGGCCAGGTCGTTACGGGCTGGAACTTTTCCTCGTCCGAGCAGAGGAGCCCGAACCACCAGTACTGCTACTACTCGGAGCAGATCGACGGGACCTCCAAGGTCACGATCGACCTCGGCGAGAACGGGCGGGCGCTGCCCCAGGCCAAGGCGCGCACCAATGTCGACCCGGGGATCGCCTATACGAACTGCGTCTGGTTCAAGGCCGGCGCGATCTGAACAGGTCTCCGCCGGGCCGACCATGACATGGTCGCTCGCCTCTGCTAGCGAGCCGGCACGATGACCGAACGCCTTGCCGCCCGTTTTGCCCGCTGCCGTGAGGAAGGCCGCGCGGCGCTCGTGACCTATGTCATGGCCGGCGACCCCGACCCCGAAACCTCGCTCGCCATCCTGTCTGCGCTGCCGAAGGCCGGCGCCGACGTCGTCGAGTTCGGCCTGCCCTTCACCGACCCGATGGCCGATGGGCCGGCCATCCAGGCGGCAGGGCTCCGGGCGCTGAAGGTCGGGCAGACCACGGTCAAGACGCTCGATCTCGTCCGGCGCTTCCGTGCTGGCGATCCGGACACGCCCGTGATCCTGATGGGGTATTTCAACCCGATCTACATCTACGGCGTCGAGCGCTTCCTGGCGGACGCGAAGGCCGCCGGCGCGGACGGGTTCATCGTCGTCGACCTGCCGCCCGAGATGGACGAGGAATTCTGCCTGCCGGCCCTCCAGGCGGGCTTTGCCTTCATCCGCCTCGCCACCCCGACCACCGATGACGAGCGGCTTCCCACGGTCCTCCAGAATACGGCGGGCTTCGTCTATTACGTCTCGATCACGGGCGTGACCGGGATGGCCACGCCCGATTTCGGGCGCGTGGCCGCGGCGGTCTCGCGCATCAAGCGCCATACCGAGCTTCCGGTTGTCGTCGGGTTCGGGGTTAAGTCCGGCGCACACGCGGCCGAGGTCGCGAAGGGGGCGGATGGCGTGGTGGTCGGGTCCGCGATCGTGGACGCGGTGGCCCGCTCGCTCGACGCGGACGGCCGGGCGAGCGCCACGACGGTTCCGGCCGTGACGGAACTCGTCGGCGAACTCGCGGCCGGTATCCGCTCGGTCGCAAAGTCGCGCGCCGCCTGACGCTCTGGAACTCGGGCGAGCGGAGGCGTATCTAGCGCCCATGAACTGGGTCACCGAAGTCGTCCGCCCGCGGATCAAGACGCTCTTCAAGCGCGAGAGCCCGGAAAATCTCTGGATCAAATGTCCCGAGACCGGGCAGATGGTGTTCCAGAAGGACGTCGAGGCCAATTGCTGGGTCATTCCCGGCTCGGAGCATCACCTCCGGGTGACGGCGACGCAGCGCCTCAAGATGATGTTCGACCAGGGCACCTGGCTCGATGTTCCGGTCCCGGACGTCGCTACCGACCCGCTGAAGTTCCGCGACGAGAAGCGCTACGCCGACCGCCTCAAGGACGCTCGCGCCAAGACCGGGCAGAAGGACGCCTTCAAGGTCGGCTACGGCCGGGTAGGCGAGCTGCCGATGACGATCGCCGTGCAGGACTTCGCCTTCATGGGCGGCTCGCTCGGCATGGCGGCAGGCGAGGCCTTCATCAAAGGGGCGGAGACCGCGCTCGACAAGAAGACCCCCTTCATCCTCTTCGCCGGCTCCGGCGGCGCCCGCATGCAGGAGGGCATCTTCTCCCTCATGCAGATGCCGCGCACCACGGTCGCCATCCGTCGCCTCAACGAGGCCCGGCTGCCCTACATCGTCGTGCTGACCAACCCGACCACGGGCGGCGTCACGGCCTCCTACGCGATGCTCGGCGACATCCACCTGGCGGAGCCCGGCGCGCTGATCGGCTTTGCGGGGCCGCGCGTGATCGAGCAGACCATCCGCGAGAAGCTGCCGCCCGGCTTCCAGCGCTCCGAATATCTGCGCGACCACGGCATGGTCGACCGCGTGGTCCATCGGCGCGACATGAAGGACGAGGTGGCCCGGCTGTCGCGGCTGCTGATGCGTGCCCCCGCCGCGGGGGCCGCCGTCGAGATGCCCGCAGCCGAGCCGGCCCCGCTCGCGCCCGCCGCGTGAGCGGGCGATGGAATCCTCCGACGCGATCATCGCGCGCTGTCTCGCGCTCCACCCGAAGCTGATCGACCTTTCGCTGGATCGCATCCGGACCCTGCTCGCCCGGATGCATCATCCGGAGCGGCGGCTGCCGCCCGTGATCCATGTCGCGGGCACAAACGGCAAGGGCTCCACGATCGCCTTCATGCGATCGATCCTGGAGAGCGCCGGTCTCAGGGTTCACGTCTATACGTCGCCCCATCTCGTCCGCTTCCACGAGCGCATCCGGCTCGGCGGCATGCGGGGCGGGCGCTTCGTGGCGGAGGAACGGCTCGCGGAGGCGCTGCTGCGCGCCGAGGCGCTGAACGCGGGCGATCCGATCACCATGTTCGAGATCACGACGGCGGCCGCCTTCGACATCTTCGCTGACACCCCCGCGGACGTGCTGCTGCTGGAGGTGGGACTCGGGGGCCGGGCAGACGCCACGAACGTGATCGACCAGCCGGCCTGCGCCGTGATCACGCCGATCGGGCATGACCACGCGGAGCATCTCGGCACCACGCTCGCCGGCATCGCCCGCGAGAAGGCCGGCATCATCAAGCGCGGCTCGCCCGTGGTGATCGCCCCGCAGGACCACATCGAGGCCGACGAGGCGCTCCGCGAGGCGGCGGAGAAGGCCGGCGCGCGGCCGATCCTCGTCGGCGCGCAGGATTTTTCTGTCCATGCTGAGGGCGGGCGGCTCGTCTACCAGGACGAGACCAGTCTCATGGATCTCCCTGCCCCCCGGCTTTCCGGCCGGCACCAGTTCGTGAATGCCGGCACGGCGATCGCGGCCGTCAAGGCAGCGGGCTTCGGCGATCTCGAGCCAAAAGTCTTCGAGCAGGGCATCGCGAGCGCCGAATGGCCGGGCCGCCTCCAGCTCCTGTCGCGCGGGCGACTGACGCAACTCCTACCCGAAGGGGCGGAGCTCTGGCTCGATGGCGGGCATAATCGCGACGGCGGGCGGGCGGTCGCGGCCGCGATGGCGGATCTCGAGGAGCGCAGCCCCGCCCCGCTCATCCTCGTCTCGGCCATGCTCGCCACGAAGGATGCGCTGGCCTATCTCGGCGAGTTCAAGGGCCTCGCGCGGGAGCTGATCGCCGTGCCGATGTCGTCCCAGATGGCGGCGCACCCGGCCCAGGAACTGGCCTCCATCGCGGGACGGGCGGGGCTGAGGAGTTCCGTGGCGGCCGGCGTGGAGGCCGCGCTCGACGAGATCTCGGATACGATCTTCGAACGCCCGCCCCGGGTTCTGATCTGCGGCTCGCTGTATCTCGCGGGCGAGGTCCTGGCCCTCAACGGCACGCCGCCGACATGAAAAGGCCCGCCGAAGCGGGCCTTTGACGTTCAA
Organism: Pseudomonadota bacterium; assembly: GCA_023423995.1. Classification (GTDB taxonomy): domain Bacteria; phylum Pseudomonadota; class Alphaproteobacteria; order Rhizobiales; family Beijerinckiaceae; genus Enterovirga. The sequence continues at coordinate 23,395 of JAFAEL010000156.1, forward strand.
GCAGCGCCGCGCTTACGCGGTCTGCTGGATCCAGCGGGAGAGGTCGCCCTTCGGGGCCGCGCCGACCTTCTGCCCGGCGAGCTTGCCGTCCTTGAAGATCATCAGCGTCGGGATCGACCGGATTCCGAGCTGCGACGCGATCGCCGGATTCTCGTCGATATTGACCTTGGCGATCTTCACCTTGCCCTGCATCTCGGACGCGATCTCCTCGAGGGCCGGGCCGATCATGCGGCAAGGGCCGCACCACTCCGCCCAGAAATCGACGACCACCGGCTCCGCCGACTTGATCACGTCGGCATCGAAGCTCTGATCGGTCACCTTAACGGTCGCCATGGGATTGTCCTTGCTGCGGCGGCCGAGCCGCCATGTGTTGCAATCTAGGTATGGTCGCGAACCTTGGTGTCAAGCAGAGCCGGCAAGCGCCGCCTGCAGGGCAGCATCGAGCGCCGCGGGGGTCGGCTCGACCACCTCGGGACCGTCCGTCCAGACGAGGATCGGCCGCACGACCCGGCCCGGATAGGCCAGCGCCAGCACCGCCCGGTACAAGGCGAGCTGGGCGAGATGGCTTTCGGGCAGGTCCTCGCCCGCCTGGGCGCCCGTCTTGAAGTCGGCGACGATCACCTCGTCCGGCGTCACGACCATCCGGTCGACCTGACCGACGACGACGTGGCTGCCTCCGTCCGGCGCGGCGACCTGGCCGGCGATCGCCGCCTCCCCCTTCGCGTCCGGCCCGAAGAGGGGTGCGAGCGCGGGATGCGCGATGACGGCCTGGGCATCCGTCACGATCCGGCGGCGCAGGCTGGGCGGGAGCCCCCCTGCCCGCGCCTCCACGAACGCGGCGGCTGCGGGGTCCCGACGCTCGGGCGGAAGGCCGGCGAGGTGATCGATCAGCGCATGGACCAGGGTGCCACGCCGCCGCGCCTCCGCGCGCGAGAGCCCGTCGGACCCCGCCCGGTGGTGCTCCTTGGCGTCGGGCAGCGCCGCCGAGGGACGCACGCGGCGGGCGGGCGCCTCGTCCGGCTCCGCCGGGTTCAGGAGCCAGTCCGGCAGCGCGACCGGCCCGCCGGAGGGGGCTCCGTGGCGCGCCGGCTCCGCCGCATGGACGCCATGCGCCCACAGGTCGACCTCGCCATAGGGCGTCTCCGTCCGCACCAGGGCATGCGTCGCCTCCGCGAAGCCGCGCCGGATCATGGCGCACCAGGCCTCCTCGGGCTCGCCACCCTTCGCCGCGAAGGGGGCGACCACCAGCCGGTCCTTGGCGCGCGTCATGGCGACGTAGAGGAGCCGGTTGTGCTCCTCGAGCCGAAGGTGCTTGGCGCGGTCGCGTGCCTCGGCCACGGGCCGGCAATCCAGGTCCTTCTTCGGGGACCAGACCGGAAGCGGATCGCCGTTCCCGGCCGTGAACGGCACGAGCGCCGGCTCGCGCCCGAACACCTCGCAATTGTCGATGACCACGACGAGCGGCGCCTCGAGGCCCTTCGCGCCGTGGACGGTCATGACCCGCACCTCGTCGCCGGTCGCGTCGAGGTCGCGCTTGATCGTGTGCTCCGCCGATTCGAACCGGGCCAGGAAGGTGGAAAGGGAGGGCGTGTCCGCCCCGATCTCCGCCGTCTGGGCGTAGATCAGGAAGGCGTCGATGGCATCCGCCGCCTCGCCGCCGAGCCGCTCGATGAGGCGTCGGCGGCCGCCCTCCGGGCCGAGCAGTGCGGCGTAGAACCCGAACGGCCCGTGCTCCCGCGCGAGTTCGCGCCAGCGCGCGAGCGCGCGGCAGCCCGCTTCGGCCCGGACGTCGCCCTCTTCTGCCGCACGCTGCAGGGCATCGGCGAGCGGCTCGGCCTCGTCCCGATCGGCCGCAATGCGGATCAGGTCGTCGTCGTCGAACCCGACGAGCGGTGATTTCAGCGCCGCCGCGAGCACCAGGTCGTTGCGCGGCAGCAGCGCCGCCTGTCCCGCCGCCACGAGGTCGTTCACGGCGATATGCTCGCCGATGTCGAAGCGGTCGGCGCCCGCGACCGGCACCCCGGCGGCCTTCAGGGCCCGGATCACGGCGAAGAAGGCCGGGCCGCGGCTGCGCACCAGGATGAGGATCTCGCCCGGTCGCCAGATCCGGCCGACGCCGTCGCCCCTCGACGTCCAGCATTGCACGGCCTGCGCGATCCGGCTGGCGACCACGACGGCGGGTGCGGTGCGCTCGGGCTCGTCGACCGGCAGCTCCCAGGCGTCGGGGTCGTCGCCGCCTTCCCGCTTCACCTCCGTCGGCCAGATCTCGACATGGCCGGGCGCCTTCGGCCGGGCGCTTTCGTGCGTGGTCCCGACCGCGAGATCATCGAACGACAGGCCGCGGAAGTGGGACTTCACGCGAAACGTATGGTCGACAGCCTTGAGAATTGCGGGCGCCGACCGGAAGGACAGGTCGAGGCGCACGTCCTCGAACCGCAACTCGGCCGCGCCCGTTCGGGCGAGCCAGTGGCGGCGGCCCTCCTCGAACCAGCGCGGGTCGGCACCCTGGAAGGAGTAGATCGACTGCTTCGGGTCGCCGACCGCGAAGACCGTGCGGGGCTTCTTCGAGGGCCGGCCTGCTCCAGCCGTGAACTCCTCCGTCAGGCGGCGGAGGATGCGCCACTGGTCGGGATTCGTGTCCTGCGCCTCGTCGACGAGGACGTGGTCGATGCCGCGGTCGAGCTTGTAGAGCACCCAGCCGGCCGAGCCGCGGTCGAGGAGCTCGAGCGTCTTGCGGATGAGGTCCGCGAAATCGAGCGCGCCGAGCCGGCGCTTGGCGGCCTCGGCCTCGGCCCTGACGGCGCCGGCGAGCATGTAGAGGGCGTCCGTCCGCTCCACGGTCCCGACCGCCTTCAGGGCCTCGTCGAGCCCGATCAGCCGCTCCTGCTCGCGCGCGAGCGCCTCGCAGATCCCGGGCTCCACATTCTTCGTGGCCAGCGACTTCTTCGGCGTGCCGTCCCCGCCGGCGGTGAAGAAGACCGACCGATAGGCGGCGAGCCGCTGCCCGAGCGTCGCGGCGGAGGCCGCGGCTTCCAGCGAGGCGGCCTGGGCGGCGTCGGTCCTGCTGCCCGTGCGCCGGAGCTCGGCCGCGAAGGCGGGCAGCTCGGAGGCCGGGATGCCGTCCTCCAGCATGGCGCGCTGGACGTCCGCCGAGCCGAGATCGGCCGGGAGGTCCAGGGCTTTCCGCAGCGCCGAGATCGCCATGCTGCGCTCGTCCGCGTCGCTCGGGATGCGCTCGTCGAGGACCGCGCTGTCGAGCAGCCCCGTCAGCGCCTCGCCCTGGCAATGCAGGCTGACGACCTCCAGGGCCCGAGCGATGCCGGCAGATCGCGGGCCGCCGATGACCGCCTCCGTCAGGATGCGGCCCCGCGCCTCGGCCAGGAGCTCCGCCGTCTGCGATTCGTCGAGCACCGCGAACCGCGCGGGCACGTTCGCCTCGAAGGGCACGAGATGCAGTATGCGCTCGCAGAAGGCGTGGATGGTCTCGATCTTCAGGCCGCCCGGCGTCTCCACGGCCTTGGCGAAGAGCCGGCGCGCCCGCGCCACGGTCGCCCGGTCCGGCCGCTCCCCCGTCATGTCCTCGAGCGCGCGCCGAAGGGCCGGCTCGTCGAGCGTCACCCAGCCCCCGAGCCGCTCGAAGACGCGGATCGTCATCTCGGCCGCGGCGGCCTTGGTGAAGGTGAGGCACAGGATGCGGGACGGCTCCGCCCCGTCGAGCAGCAGCCGGATCACCCGGTCCGTCAGGACGCGCGTCTTGCCGGCTCCGGCATTGGCCGAGACCCAGGCCGAGGCGCGGGGATCTGCGGCGCGGCGCTGCCGGTGGATCGTGTCCGGCGGGATGACGAAATCGGCGCTCACGCCTCCCCTCCCCCGTCGGTCGCGCCTGCGGTCGCCGACCATTCCTTCACGCGCGCCAGATGGTCGTAGGGCGCGTAGGTGCGGGCATATTGGGCGTAGGGTCGCGAGAGATAGCCCGCGCCCTCCACGGCGTAGCGGTGAACGAGCTTCTTCAGCCCGCTGAAATGCTCCTCCACGATGGCCGCCATGCTGCGCTCGTCCTTCGGCGGCGGCTTCAGCTCGCGCGGGTCGAGCAGTTCGCGCCCGCCGATCTTCACGTATTGGAGCGCGGGCAGCCCGTCCGAGCCGGGCACGTGCTCGAACCCGCCCTGCATCAGCATCGCGGCCTCCAGCGTGAGCTGCGGCGAGAAGCCGACCGCGACCTCCTTCACGCTGGGCACCCGTCCGCTCTTGAAGTCGATGATCGCGGCCTCGCCGCCGGGCCCGTATTCGATGCGATCGGCCCGGCCCCGGAGCGTGAAGACGTCGTCCGGCCCGATCGGGAGCGCGATGGAGCCCGAGCGCTCGACATGGATGGCGGAGAGGCGCGCCCGCCGCTCGCGCTCCCATTCGAGATAGCGCGGCGCGAAGCGCTGGAAGGCCGGCCACCAGAGCGCATGGAGCTCCGGGTAGGCTTCCTCGATCTCCCGAAACAGATCCGCGCCGCGCTGAAGCAGCCGGTCGTGGGCGTCGTGCGGGAGCTCCTTCGGGTACGCCTGCACGAAGCCGCCGATGATGTCGTGCAGGATGTTGCCGCGATCGGCAGCGGAGGGTTCGACCGCGATTGCATCGACCGGCTCGAGCCGCAGCACGTGCCGGGCGAAGATCGAATAGGGATCGCGGACGAGCGTCTCGACCTCGGTGACGCTGAGCCGGCGGGGGAAGCGCTCGGGCCCAGGCTGCGGCGCAGGCCGGCGCAGCGGCTCCACTGGCCGGGGCGTGTCGAGCGCCGCGGCGAGCCGACGGTAGCGGTCGCCCCGGGCGACCATCTCCTTCCAGAGCCCCTCGCCCGCGAAGGCCCGCATGCGCTCCAGGAAGCGCGACGGCACGGTGGGCTTGCCCTGGCGCTTCCGCGCCCGCGTGATGATGGCATCGCGGACCCCGAGGGCCTGGACGAAGTCGTGGGCCGTCTGTCCGATCCGGCGCTCCGGGGGCGTGAGGCCGAGCTTCAGCCGCATGGGCCGGTTCAGGAAGGCGTCCGTCTCGGCCACGGGCGGCCAGATCGTTTCGTCCAGGCCGCCCAGCACGACGCGGTCGACATCGAGGAGACGCGCCTCGAGCAGGCCCAGGATGCGGATGCGGCGATGGGTGCCGCGCATCTCGGGCGCGAGCGACCGGTCGCGCGCGAGCGTGGCGAAGAAGGCCGGATAATCGGAGAAGCGGCCGAGGATCGATCGGCCGGCGCCATCCTCGACCCGCATGGAGGCGAGCTCGTCGAAGAGGCCGTCGAGGGCTTCGCGCGCGGGATCCGGCTCGGCCCCATCCGGGTCATGTCCCGCCGTCAGGGCGGCAACCGCGTCGGCGTGCAGGCCCGCGAGCCGGACGAGGTCGGCGAGACCGCCGGCCGCGCCATCCTGGCGGAAGGGCCCGAAGGCGAGGTCGAGCCGCCGGACGATCTCGGCCGCGAGGTCCCAATCCGCATCCGAGAGCATCCGGACAGGGATCGGCTCCCTGCGGCGGCTCCGGGCCTCGCGCCGGTGCCGGAGCGCGGCCGCGATGCCGTCGAGCCCGGGCCGGGGCGCGGGGCCGCGGAGCGCGCCGAGCTCCAGCGCCGCGGCGCCCTGCTCGACCTCGGCCCGCGTCAGGCCGAGCGTCACATGCGGATGCGCCAGGAGGGCGAGCACCTGGACCGGGTGGAAATCGAGCGCGGCAGCCTCAGCGGCGAGCGTCGCCAGCCGGCCGGACGCCGTATCGACGAGCGGGATGCCGGCCGAATCCTCGATGACGATTCCCCAGCGGCCGAGCTCGGCCGCGACGCGCCGTGCGAGGTTGCGGTCGGGCGTCACGAATGCCGCGCGGCGTCCGGGGCTCGCGAGCGTCTCGCGCAATGCAACCGCGATGGCGAGCGCCTCCTCGCGCTCGTCGGCCGCCTCGATCAGGGTGAGGTCGTCCGTGCCCTCCCGGGCCGTGATCTCGCGCAGGACGGGCGGCAGCTCGGCCCAGAGATCCGTCGTCTCGGCCGGCCGCATGATCTCGGAGACGAGTCGCCGGCGGGGCTCGAGGGCGGGATCGCGGGTGCCGAGCGGCCGGACGGCCGAGCGCGGAATGCCGACATGCTCCTCGACAAGGCGCCGGAGGATGAATTGCGGATGGCCGTTGATCCCGCCGCTCTGCCCGTCGCCCGCGATCGCGGCCCAGCCCTTCTCGTCGAGGTCGAGATCGAGGCCGGGCAGGACAACCGCGCCGCGCGGCAGGCGCGAGATCGTCGCGAGGAGGCGGGCGGTGGCCGGGATCGAGCCCGTGGAGCCGGCCGCGATGATCGGCCCGGTCGGCCGCTCCCGCTCGAGCCGCTGCCTCTCGGCTTCGAGGGCGGCGTTGCGGCGGACAGCCGGGTCCATGGCGCCGCGCTCGGCGAGGATACCGGGCCACAGCTCATGCGCGATGCGCACGAAGTCGAGCGTCAGCCGGAAATAGTGGGAGTAGTCGATGTCGACGACCTCCTCGAGCGCCGCCCAGTCGACGCTCTCGGTCGCGAGCGCGTCCATGAGGGCCTCGAGGTCGCCGGCCAGAGAGACCGCGTCCGCGGGCGAGCCCGGCACCATGAAGGGCGTGTCGCTGCTGAGCCGCAGCTCGCGCCGATCGACCTGGGCCGCCCAGGCCTGGACGAGGCGCGTCAGGATCAGCCGGCGCTCGAGGGGCGGGATGGCAGGTGCGAGGTCGGCGGAAGCCGAGGCCCCGCCGGTGCCGCTCTCCTCGTCCGCGTCCCCCAGCGGCACGATCCGCGGCAGCACGAGGCCGCGGCCGCGGGAGCGCTGGGCCAGCAGCTCGGCCAGTCCCCGCCCGGCGCGGCGCGTCGGCAGGTAGATCGTCGCCGCGGCGAGCTCGTCAGGGCCGAGTGTCCCGACGAGCTCGCCTGCGAGCAACGCATCGACGAGCGTCGGGAGGAAAGGCGTCCCGGGCGGAATCGTGAAGACGTGCGCGTCGCTCAAGCCGAATACCCGTAGAAGAGAAGAGACATCGCCGGGCATGCGTGCCGTTGCAATTGGCGCTCCAGCGCCACCCACTCAACCCGTGGTCTTATCCACGTAATCCCGCAGGACCTCGTTCACGCGCGACTGCCAGCCCGGCCCGCTGGCCCGAAGCTTCCGGACGACTTCGATGTCCAGCCGGAGGGAGACCGCTTCCTTGGTCCGAACCGGCCCGCGTTTGCGCATCGTCGCCGCCGCGTCCGGCAACGCCTCCGCGAACGGCCTGGCTAGCGCGAGCTCGGCATCGGTCAGGTCCGGGCTGTCCACGGCCTTCCAATCGCCTTCGGTGTAGCCTCTTCCGGGCTGGAACTTCTTCATGGCAGGAGCCTCCGTTCCCTTGCCGATGCCGGGCGCATGCTGACGACGGAGATAGCTTCGGTGCCGCGCATGGCGAAGATGACGGTAAGCGCGCGGTCGCCCAACCATCCGATCGCGGCGAGACGTCCGTCTTCGCCGGGACGACGAGCGAGGCCTCAAAGAACGCGATGTCGAGATCGCCGAAATCCAGCTCGTGCTTGTCGAGATTCGCGAGCCGCTTTGGTTCGTCCCAGACGATCCTCACGGGCCGAATCTATGGAGGAGGTCCGACCCCGTCAATCCTGTATATGCGAGTTTGAACTCGCCCGATGAGGGGCCGCCTATTCTAGGCCCCACTCTGGGCGAGCCGCGCCTCCGCCTGGCCGATGGCTTCCGGCGTGCCGACGTGGAGCCACTCCCCGTCCAGGGCCACGCCGAACAGGCGCCCGGCCTCGATCGCGCGATCGAAGAGGAGGTTGAGCGAGAAGGCGCCCTCCGGCGTGTTGTCGAACAGCTCCGCCTTCATGATCGCGGCGCCAGCATAGACGTGGGGCGCCAGCGCCCCGAAGACGCGGCGCGTGAGGCGCCCGTTCGCATCCATGTTGAAGTCGCCCAGCCCGTCGTAGCCGAGGCTCTTCCGCGGCGCGAGAAGCAGCAGGATGTCCATCTCCTCCGGCCGCCAGGTCTCGAGGAGGCGCGACAGGTTCTTGGTCTCACGCTCCGTCCAGAGCGAATCCGAGTTGAGGACGAGGAATTCGGGGCCGAGGAGCGGCAGCGCACGCTTGACCCCGCCTCCCGTCTCCAGGAGCGCGTCGCGTTCGTCGGAGATCGTGATGGAGAGGTCGGCCAGGCTCGCGACGTGATCCTCGATCATGTCGGGCAGGTAATGGACGTTGACCACGACCTTGCTCAGCCCGGCCTCGAGCAGGCGCCCGAGCGCATGGTCGATCAGGGGACGTCCCGCGACCTCGACGAGCGGCTTCGGCCGCGTATCGGTGACGGGCCGCATGCGCTTGCCGAGCCCGGCCGCGAGGACCATGGCCGCCATCCGGGGCTCCGGCTCCGCCGCCGGCTTTTCCGCTCCGGGCTCGCCCCCGGCAACCGGCTCGGCCGAGACGTTGGTCGCGGCGCCTGCCTCCGCGGCATCGCTGAGGAGGCGGTCCGCGACCGTGTCCGTCTCGATGCCCGCCGGGGCGCTCTCCGGCACCGCCTCCTCGTCAGCGGGCTCTTCCTTCGGGAAGACGTCGCCGCCGTGATACTCGAACCAGCCCTGCAGGCGCGCCAGCGCGGGATGGGCGAGATTGCGGGCGAGATAGGCCCGGATGCGCGGCAGATGAGCGAGGTATTGCGGCTTGCCGTCCCGCCGGTCGAGCCGCGCGAAGATCCCGAGGATCTTGGTCGCCCGCTGCGCCCCCATGATCGAGTACGCGGTGGCGAACTCGGCCATGTCGAAGCTGGCATCCGCGGCTTTCCGCTCCCGGCCGTAGAGGGCCAGGAGCTTCAGCTCGAGGTCGGGCGGCACCGTCACCCGTGCATCCTGCAGGAGCGAGGCGACATCATAGGCGGGCGGGCCCAGGACCGCGTCCTGGAAGTCCAGGAGCCCGACGCGCCGGATCCCCTCCCGCTCGGGGAGCCAGATCAGGTTGGGGGAGTGGAAGTCCCGCAGCGTCCAGGTCTGTCGGCCGGCCAGGAGCCCGGCCAGGGCGTCGCGCCAGATATGCCCGAACTCCGCCCGGACCGAGCCCGACGGCTTCGTCCCGACGATATGGGGCAGATACCAGTCGAGCAGGAGCTCGGCCTCGATCATGAAGGCATCGAGGTCGTAGGGCGGGAGCTGATGCGTGCCGTCCTCGCCGTAGGGAAGCGCGGTCGGAAGCGATCGCGCGTGCAGGCGGGCGAGGAGGCGGGTCGCCTCCGCGTACCGGTCCGGGATCGGGCCATTCTGGTCGACCACCGGCTCGCTGCCGAAATCCTCGAGGACCAGCAGGCCGACATCCAGATCCTCGGCGTAGATGCTCGGGGCGCTGAGGCCCTGGTCGATCAGCCCGCGATCCATCGCCGAGAACGCGTGGACGCTCTCCGCGAGGCGGGCGATCGCGCTGTAGGGCTTGCCGCGCCGCACCGGAGGCCCGTCCGGACGGGGCGGGGAGATCATCAGGATGGCGGTCTCGCCCGAGGGCTTCACCAGGCGCTCATAGGCCCGGGTGGAGGCGTCGCCCTGCATGAGCACGCGTTGGGCATCGCCCCAGCCCGAGCCATCGAGCAGTTCGGCGATCGTGTAGGCGCGCAGCACCCGCTCGGCAAGCGGTCCCGCACCGGAGATCAGGGCCCGGCGAGTGCCGGTCTCGGCATCGAGTTCGAGAAGGATATCGAGCCGCTCGGCCGGCAGATGTTCGACCGCCCGTTCAGGCCATTCGACGAGCACGATCGAGCTCGCCTGCATCTCATCGAAACCGAGCTCGTAGAGCTCGCCGCCTCCGCCGATCCGGTACAGGTCCGCATGGACCAGGGGTACGTCCCCGGACTCGTAGGTCTGGAGCAGCGTGAAGGTGGGGCTCGGGGCTTCGAGTTCCGGATCGCCGAGCCGGGCCCGCAGGATGGCGCGGGCAAGGGTCGTCTTGCCGGCCCCGATCTCGCCGGAGAGAGCGACGAGATCGCCGGCCTGCAGCTCGGCGGCCAGCGCGCGGCCGAGCTCCTCGGTTGCGGCCTCGTCGGGCAGGGCCACGGTGATCGGCATCCGGCTGCGGATGATCTCGGCCGCGCTCGGGGCGGCCTTCTGGGTCAGGGGCATGGCGGCGTCTTGCAGGCCCGGGCCGATCTGCGCAACCCCGGGCTCCGGGCTCGACATGGGCGAGGTCTCGACGGTGCCCATGCCGCGTACAAACCCTATGCGGCGATCTGCTGCGCAGGGCCGCCATCCCCCGGGAAGTAGCAGGTGACGGTCGTTCCCGCGCCGGGCTCGGAGGCGAGTTCGACCCTGCCGCCATGGAGCTCGACGAAGGAGCGCACGATGGAGAGGCCGAGCCCGACGCCGCGGTGCCCCGTCCCCTTCGTATGGCTCTCGAAGCGATCGAACACGCGGGCGCGCACCTCGTCCGGGATGCCGCGGCCCTGGTCGGCGACGGAGAGCATGATCTCGCGTCCGACCCGCCGCGCCGCGACCGTGATGGTCTGGCCAGGCGAGGAGAAGCCGGCAGCGTTGGAGAGCAGGTTGAACAGGATCTGGCGGACCCGCTTCGCATCGCCCGTGAAGGAGCCGATATCGGCCGGCACGTCGATGGCGAGGCTTAGCCGATCCTCCACCAGCCGGTCGTTGATCCCCTTGGCGGCGGCCTCGATCGTGGCGCGGACGTCGATGCGCTCGCGCGCCAGCTCGATCGTGTCGGCATCGATCGAGGCGAGGTCGAGGATGTCGTTGATGATCGCGAGCAGGGCCGCGGAGGATTGCATGATGTGCCCCGCGTATTCGCGCTGGCGCTCGTTCAGCTCGCCGATGGTCTCCGCCCCGAGCAGCTCCGTGAAGCCGATGATGTTGGTGAGCGGGGAGCGCAGCTCGTAGGAGACGTGGTGCACGAATTCGTTGCGGAGGCGCGAGGCGAGTTCGAGCGCGTCGTTGCGCTCCGTCAGGGCACGCTCGACATTCACGCTCGCGGTCACGTCCACGAAGGTCAGGAGCGTGCCGCCGTCCGGCAACGGCTCGGCCGCGCATTCGAGCACGGACCCGTCCGGCCGCTCCATGCGGGTCTCGACCCTGAGGCGCGTGTCGGAGAAGCCGGACACCGCCGCCGTGAGGTCGGGCCAGGAGCCGTCGGTGGGCGACAGCGGCAGGCAGAGCTCGACCACCTTCGATACGTGCGGCTCGCCCGCGAGGACGGGATCATCGAGACGCCACTGGTTCGCGAAGGCGCGGTTGAAGAGCCGCAGACGGCCGTCCGCACCGAACAGCGCGACCCCTTCGGAGAGGGTGTTCAGGGTCTCGCTCTGCACCTTGATCAGCGAGTTGTAGCGCGATTCCAGGTGCATCCGGTCCGACACGTCGTCGAACAGGTAGGTGAGCCCGCCCTGCGGGTTCGGGTTCGCGACCACACGCAGCGTGCGGCGATCCGGCAGGTACCACCAGGTCTCGCGCGGCTCGAGGGACCGGTAGGCGTCGAGCACGCCGGCCTTCCAGGCCCGATAATCGGCCTGTTCGGGGAGGAGCCGCGCCGTCCGAAGGCGGTCGAGGATCTCGCCGTCGCTGGGGCGGCTGGCCAGGAAGGAATCGTCGAGGTTCCAGAGGTGGCGGTAAGCCGCGTTGTGGAAGACGAGCCGCTGCGCGGAATCGAACATCGCGACGGCCGTCGGGAACTGGTCGAGCGTGCGGGTATGCGCCTTCATGAGGCGCTGCATGTCGGCCCGGATCGCCTCGAGCTCCGAGACGTCCTGCGCGATGCCACCGGCACCGGCCGGCAGCGGCGCTTCCGTGATGTCGAGGACGTGGCGCGACCCGGCCACGATCGCGGCGACGCGCGCCCGGAATATCTCGCCGTCGGCGCGGCGCCGGGCGGCTTCGGCGCGGTCGCTGCGCTCCATCAGCTCGAGCGAGCGCTGGCACGCATCCTCGGTGCCTCCCGCCTCGACGGCCCGGCAATAAGCCCGGTTGGCATAGGCCAGATGGCCGTCCTGCCCGCGCAGCCAGACCGGCTGATCGATGGCATCGAGAAGCGCCCGCAACGTCTCGAGCCGCTGCCCCGTATCGGCCTGCTCGGCCTCCGTGCGCAGGAGGTCCGCGCGATAGCCCGTAACCTCGCGCAGGCGGAGCAGTGCCCGCCCCCGCACGGCACGGCCCTCCGCGTCGATGTAACGGCCCTCGATCGTGCGGGCGACGAGGCGGAAGCCCTCGCCGCGATTGCGCAGCCGCTCGATCGCGCCTTCCAGCTGCCCGGCATCGGGCGGCAGCAGCCAGGATCCGAAGGCTAGCAGCCGCCCCGAGCTTCCGGCCGGCAGCAGGCCCGCGGGGTCGCCCGCCACGCTCGTCTCGCCGTCACGGCCGGTCCAGAGCACGAGGACCTGGCGCTCGGATCCGACGAGAAGCTCCGCGCGCTCCTCCGCGCCCCGCAGGGCTTCCAGCTCGGTGACGAGTTCGCGCTCCCGGTCCGTCCAGGTCCGGCGCTCCCGGATGTGGAGGATCGCGAGCGTCGTCGAGAAGATGACGAGCCCGGTGAGGATCGCGAACCCGAAGGCGGATCGCGGATCGAACCACTGGAGCGACGGCAGGTAGCCGGAGTTGAGGAGGTCGAGAATGCCCGCCGAGCTCGGCGTCGCGCCGATCAGGACCGCCCCGGCGCCGAGACCGGCTGCCGAGAGGCATCGATTGAGAGGGCGGCGCCGCCGCGGACGCGAGGGGCAGATGTTCACGACAGGCCGGGCCGGAAGCCGTTCGCGGACGACGTCGGTCGGCCGCGCATGTCGGTCATTGTGAACATCGATCTCGTTGGGCGGCTCATGGCAGCAGGCCTGAATCGCGGAGGCGGGGTCGCCCTCACGAATCAGCGCAGTCTAGTTTGCCGTAGAGTCTGCCCGGAAGCCGTTATCTCCGGCTTCGATGCCCGGGCCACCACGGGCCCGGGCAGCGTGACTCGTCCGCAACACGCGGACGAGTCGAGGATTGATCAGTAGCGATAGTGATCAGGCTTGAAGGGGCCCGATTCGGACACGCCGATATAGCTCGCCTGATCCGGCCGGAGCTTCGACAGCTTCGCACCGATCTTTTCGAGGTGGAGCATCGCGACCTTCTCGTCGAGATGCTTGGGCAGCGTGTAGACCTTCTTCTCGTATTTGCCCGGATTCGTGAAGAGTTCCACCTGCGCCAAGGTCTGGTTGGTGAACGAGGCAGACATCACGAAGGACGGGTGGCCCATCGCATTGCCGAGATTCACCAGCCGACCTTCCGAGAGCAGGATGATGCGATGGCCGTCCGGGAACTCGATCTCGTCGACCTGCGGCTTGATGTTGTCCCACTTCATGTTCTTCAGGCCGGCGACCTGAATCTCGTTGTCGAAGTGGCCGATATTGCAGACGATGGCGCGGTCCTTCATGGCGCGCATGTGGTCGACCGTGATCACGTCCTTGTTGCCCGTGGCGGTCACGAAGATGTCGGCGCGCGGCGCCGCATCCTCCATGGTGACCACCTCGTAGCCTTCCATGGCGGCCTGGAGCGCGCAGATCGGATCGATCTCGGAGACGAGCACCCGGCAGCCTGCATTGCGCAGCGAGGCTGCCGAACCCTTTCCGACATCGCCGAAGCCCGCGACCATGGCGACCTTGCCGGCCATCATCACGTCCGTGCCGCGGCGGATGCCGTCCACCAGCGACTCGCGGCAGCCATAGAGGTTGTCGAACTTGGACTTGGTGACGGCGTCGTTGACGTTGATCGCCGGGAAGAGGAGACGCCCCTCCTTCTCCATGATGTAGAGCCGGTGGACGCCGGTCGTGGTCTCTTCCGAGACGCCCTTGATGCTCTTGGCGAGCTCGCCGAACCAGCCCTTCGGCTTCTCGGCGAGGGTCTTCTTGAGGAGCGCGAAGAGGATCTCCTCCTCCTCCGATTCGGCCTTGTCGAGGAACGCCGTGTCGCCGCCCTCGGCCCGGACGCCGAGATGCACGAAGAGCGTGGCATCGCCGCCGTCGTCGAGGATCATGTTGGGCATCCCGCCATCGCCCCACTCGAAGAGCTTGCGGGTATAATCCCAGTAGTCGACGAGCGACTCGCCCTTACGGGCGAAGACCGGAATGCCGGCGGCAGCAATCGCAGCTGCGGCATGATCCTGGGTGGAGTAGATATTGCAGGAGACCCAGCGGATATCGGCACCGAGCGCCGCGAGGGTCTCGATGAGGACGCCGGTCTGGATGGTCATGTGCAGCGAGCCGGCGATGCGGGCGCCCTTCAGGGGCTGCGACGGACCGTACTCGGCCCGCACGGCCATGAGGCCCGGCATTTCCGTCTCCGCGATGTTGAGCTCCTTCCGCCCCCAATCGGCCAGGCCGATATCGGCGACGATGTAATCCCCGGTGGACTCGACCTTCCTCAACGGCTGCGACATGAGCGGCACACTTTCTCGACGGTTCGTGATGCTGCGCCCTATAGCAGTGCCTCGCGCCTGTGGCAATCAACATATAAAGATGTCTTTATATCTCTGGGCCGGCGACCGAGGCATGCGGACTTGAGCGACGGAGAGCCGCGAACGGGCCGCGAAGGCTTCGTCATCACTCGGGACCGGCTGCGCGACGGCAGCCATCTCGCCGCAATCCGGGCCCGGGCGACACCGGATTTCCCCGTCCGCTCCGACGAGGAGATCGAGCGATCGCTCGAGGAGACGCTGGCCCGCCACCGGGCGACCGAAGACGTCTGGGTCTTCGGATACGGTTCACTGATGTGGAACCCGGCCTTCCATTTCGAGGAGCGGCGGCTCGGGATCGTGCGAGGCTGGCACCGGCGCTTCTGCCTGTGGCTCTCGCGCGGGCGCGGCAGCCCGGATTGCCCCGGCCTCATGCTGGCGCTCGATCGGGGCGGCGTATGCCGGGGCGTGGCGTTCCGGGTACCGGCCGCACACGCGCGCGATGAGCTCCTGCTGGTGTGGCGGCGAGAGATGCTGTCGGGGGCCTACCTCGCCCGCTGGGTGACGGTGGCAACCGACGAGGGTGCCGTCCCGGCCGTCACCTTCGTGGTGAACCAGGCGCACCAGCGATATTCCGGCAAGCTCGGGGAGGCCGAGACGGCCGACAGGATCCTCACGGCCTCCGGCGAGCTCGGCTCCTGCCTGGACTATTTCGAACGGACAGTCCGGATCCTGCGCACGCTCCAGGTCAGGGATGCCGCGCTGGAGCGGATCGAGGCGGAGATCGCGCGGCGGAACGGCCGGCAGGGCTGAGGCCGGCTACTCGTCCTCGCCGAAACGGCCTTCCACGAGTTGCGTGATCGCGGCCAGGCTCTCGGCCGCGTCCTCGCCCTGTGCCGTCACGGTGATCGTGGTGCCCTTTGCGGCGCCGAGGGTCAGAAGCCCCATGATGGAGCGCCCGCCTACCGTCTCCCCGCACCGGGTGACGGTCACGGCCGCATCGAAGCGCTCGACGGTCTGCACGAATTTCGCCGAAGCGCGGGCGTGCAGGCCCTTCTTGTTGACGATGAGGAGTTCCTTGAAGAGCGCACCGTCCGGAATGTCGACAGGCGGGCAGTCTTCGGTGTCGAGCTCCATTGCGGCGGCTACTTTCCGGCCAGCACGCGAGAGGCGACGTTGATGTATTTCCGGCCGGCTTCCTGAGCGTGGAGCACGGCGTCCTTCAAGACTTCCTCGTCCCGTACGGAGGCGAGCTTGATCAGCATGGGGAGGTTGATGCCGGCCACGACCTCGACCGAGCCCCCGTTCATACATGAGAGGGCGAGGTTGGAAGGCGTGCCCCCGAACATGTCGGTGAGCACCACGACGCCCGATCCGGAGTTCACCCGGCAGACGGCCGCCATGATGTCCTGACGGCGGGAATCCATATCGTCCTCGGGACCGATCGTGATCGTCTCAAGCTGGTCCTGAGGGCCAACGACATGTTCCAGCGCGGCCCGGAACTCTGTCGCAAGCTGCCCGTGTGTCACGAGCACCATACCAATCATGCGCAAACGTGGTCCTCACCCGTACGGGCGGAAGAGAACATTTTTGTGCAGTGCACCGATATAAGCAAGGGTCTTGCGACCTTTTGCTCACGGAACAGTCACGAATTGGTCATCCAGCAGACGCAGGCGCCAAAGCACCACGCCTGACGCAAAGGGGCCGTTAACTAAAATCCGAGGTAACTCCACGCCCTGGATCGTCGTGAGCAGCGCTGCCTCGTCAGGCATCCTCGTCGCGTTCTCGACGAGGTCGACGACGAGGCGCAGCACCGCACTCTCGCAAAACGGCACCCGGGCGATACCGGTTCCCCGTATCTCGATCAGGCCCGCAATCGCCGACACGGCCTCCGCGACGATCCGTCCGTGGACCGCCCGCAGGGAGACCCGGTCGTCGCAGACGAGCGCGGCGTGGCGGCCGGCCAGGGTGGCGGATGCGATGAGCTCGCGCGCGAGAGTGGATTTGCCCGCGCCCGGAGGGCCCCGCAGGAGGATGCCGTCCTCGCCGATGACGAGCGCGGTCGCATGGAGCGTATTGCCGGCACCGCGCGCCACGAGGTTCAGGCCGCCTTCAGGGCCGGCAGGCGGACGATGAAGCGGGCGCCCCGGGCCGGCTGGCCTTTCGGGCCCGGCGGACGTTTTGCGGCCCGGATCGTCCCCCGATGGGCTTCGACGATCTGGCGCGAGATTGAGAGGCCAAGCCCGGAATTCTGGCCGAAGCCGTGATCGGGCCGGTCCGTGTAGAAGCGCTCGAAGATCCGCTCGATCGCGTGCGGCGGGATACCTGGGCCCTCGTCGTCGACGGTGATCTCGACCTCGCGGTCCCGCCGCGCGACCGTGACCTGCACGACGCTCTCCGGCGGCGAGAACGACCGGGCATTGTCGAAGAGGTTGTTGAAGACCTGAGCGAGCCGCGAATCGTGCCCAGCGATGGTGAAGGCGTCCGCCGGACCGCGCTCGACCGAGACCTTGATCTCCGGCTCGTGTGGACGCCGCCGCTCGTTGGCGAGCGAGACCACGGTCTCCACGAGCCGCCGCATGTCGATCGGCTCCGCCTCCTCCCGGGCGAGTTCCGCGTCCAGCCTGGACGCGTCGGAAATGTCGCTGATGAGCCGGTCGAGGCGTCGCACGTCGTGCTGGATGATCGACATCAGCCGCTCGCGGGTCGAGTCCGTCTTGGCGACGGGCAGCGTCTCGACGGCGCTCCGCAGGGAGGTCAGCGGGTTCTTGAGCTCATGCGCCACGTCCGCCGCGAAGGACTGGATGGCGTCGATGCGGTTGTAGAGCGCGTGCGTCATGTCGCGAAGCGCGCCCGAGAGGTGCCCGATCTCGTCCGATCGGCGGGTGAAGTCGGGGATCTCGTGGCGCGCCTTGGTGCCGCGCCGGACGCGCTCGGCGGCCTCCGCGAGGCGCCGCACCGGCCCCGCGATCGCGCCCGCCAGCAGCACCGACAGAACCACCATCACCAGCGCGGCGACCAGGAACACCTGGAGCAGCTGGAAGCGCTCGGACGCGATGGTCGCATCGATGTCGCCGCCCTGCGTCGAGAGAAGCAAGGCGCCGCGGACCGCCCCCTGGCGCTGAATGGGTACCGCCACGGAGACGATTGTCTCCCCCCTCTGGTTAGCCCGGACGGAGGAGGCCGTCTGCCCGCCGAGGGCGCGCTGCACTTCCGGAAGCGTCCGGGCATCCGCCGGACCGACATCGTCGATCTGCGGCCGCTCCCGCTGGAAGAGCCGGTTCAGGGCGTTCCAGCCGCGTTCCATCAGGCTGGGTTTCGGCGGCTTCGAGATGGGCGCCGGCTCCTGACGCAGGTCGCCGCGGGAATAGAGCGTGCGGGAATCCAGCGTGAGCGTCCCGTCCCGGTCGTAGATGCGTGCGCGGGTGCCGGTCGGGGTGACGAGACGGCGCAGAAGGGGCGCGACCCGCTCCGGGTTGACCGAGAACTGGAGCGGCGAGAACGGTTCCTCGGCCTGGCCGGGCTGCTCGCCGGCCTGGAGCTCCAGCAGGCGGTCCGGATCCATCGTGATCTGGCCGGTCTCCACCGTCGCGGACGCGGCAACCGCCCCGGCGATGATCTCGCCCTGGATGAGCAGGCTGTTCACCCGCGCTTCGATCAGGCCCTGCCGGAACTGGTTCAGCGTCAGGAACCCGATCAGCAGGGCGATCAGGCCCGCGAGATTGAGAAGGATGATCCGCCGCGTCAGGCTCGAGGAGGCGCGGCTGAAAAGCCCGCGCCCGAGCTTCGGCATCCGCAGCGGGCGCCGCCGCGAGCTGTTCGATGACGCGGCCCCCGCTGGCATGTCGGGGGCAGCCTTGACCTCGTCGGCCTCGTCGCCGGCCGAGAGATAGGCAGGCTCGTCAGGCCTCCTTGAAGCGATAGCCGACACCGTACAACGTCTCGATCATGTCGAAGGCTTGGTCGACGGCCTTGAACTTCTTGCGCAGGCGCTTGATGTGGCTGTCGATCGTACGGTCATCGACATAGACTTGGTCATCGTAGGCCGCATCCATGAGGGCGTTGCGGCTCTTCACCACGCCCGGGCGCGTCGCCAGCGCCTGCAGGATCAGGAACTCGGTGACCGTGAGGGTCACGGGCTCGCCCTTCCAGGTGCAGGAATGCCGCTCGGGATCCATCACGAGCTGGCCCCGCTCCAGGGCCTTCGCGGTGTCGTTCTCGCGCGGCTGAGTTGCATCCTTCGGCGCGCCGCGGCGAAGCACCGCTTTCACGCGCTCGACGAGGAGGCGTTGCGAGAAGGGCTTCCGGATGAAGTCGTCGGCCCCCATCTTCAGTCCGAACAGTTCGTCGATCTCCTCGTCCTTCGAGGTGAGGAAGATCACGGGAATGTCCGATTTCTGACGCAGGCGGCGGAGCAGCTCCATGCCGTCCATGCGGGGCATCTTGATGTCGAGGATGGCGAGATCGGCAGGGGATTGCCGGAGGCCGTCGAAAGCGGAGGCGCCGTCGGTATAGGTCTGGATCCTGTAGCCCTCGGCTTCCAGGGCGATCGATACTGAGGCCAGTATGTTGCGGTCGTCGTCCACGAGGGCGATGGTTGGCATCTTGTCTCCTCGATGTGAGGCAGCGCGCCGGAAATCCGGTCGTCGCACCCACTCGGTTCAATGTCCACCGGCGCCAGAACGCATGGTGGCCAGTCGCTAAATAAGGCAGAGCGGGCCGATTACCAATTCAAGGTGGCCCCGGGACCCGTCATGAGCGAGGAAAACGCGCCTAAAGCTGCCGAGTTCGACCCCGTCCCGCTCGCAAGGCAACTTCTTCGAACGGTGCGGTCCGGAGCGCTGGCAACGATCGACCGGGAGACGGGCGGGCCCTTCGCGACGCTCGTGACCGTCGCGACCGATGTCGACGGCTCGCCTCTCCTCCTCGTCTCGGGATTGTCGGCCCACGCGGCAAATCTCGACGCGGATCCCCGCGCCTCCATCCTTCTGGCGGCGACCGGCCGCGGCGATCCTCTCGCCCATCCGCGCCTGACCGTGACGGGGCGGGTGGAGCGCTCCGCCGACCCTCGCGTCCGACGCCGCTTTCTCGCCCGCAACCCGAAATCGGAGCTCTACGCCGACTTCCCGGATTTCAGCTTCCGGCGGATGGCCGTCGAGGGCGCGCATCTGAACGGCGGCTTCGCGAAGGCCGGCCGCCTCGGCCCTGCGGAGCTCCTCACAGACATGACGGGCGCCGAGGCGCTCGTCCAAGCGGAGGAAGGCGCGGTGGCCCACATGAACACCGACCACGCAGATGCGATTGCGCTCTACGCCACTCGGCTCGCCGGGGCACCCGATGGGAGGTGGCGATGCACGGGCATCGACCCCGAAGGGATGGACCTGGCCGCCGGTGACCTCACGGCGCGCCTCACCTACCCCGAACGGGTGGTCGAACCCGGCGCGTTGCGGCGCGTGCTGGTGGCGCTCGCGGGCGAGGCGCGGGCGCTCGCCTGAGAATGCGCGCATGACGCCCTTGTGACAGGCGGCCGTTTCCGGCTAATTGCCCGGCCGAACAAACCCGTTTGCACGCGACAGTTTCAGCTTCCAGTGTGGTAGCGTACGAACCTGTCCCGGAGGATACGTCCTTGGAAAATTTCGGCCGCCACAACGAGACGTTCGGCGCTGACAAAATCGGCTTTCGGAACCTCAAGGGCGTTCACTGGAACCTGACAGCCCCGTCGCTGGTCGGGGAATCGCTCGCCAGGGGCGAGTCCCACCTGATCCAAGGCGGCGCCCTCGCCGCCGATACCGGCATCCACACGGGGCGCTCGCCGAAGGACAAGTTCATCGTCCGCGATGCGGACACCGAGAACGAGATCTGGTGGGACAACAACGGCTCGATCACCCGCGAGCAGTTCGATGTCATCCTGGAGGACTTCCTCAAGCAGGCCGAGGGCAAGGAGCTCTTCGCGCAGGACCTCTATGGCGGCGCGGACCCGGCACACCGCGTCAAGGCGCGCGTCTTCACCGAATACGCCTGGCACTCGCTCTTCATCCGCAATCTCCTGATCCGTCCGGACGAGAGCGAGATCGCGGGCTACACGCCCGACCTGACGATCATCGACCTGCCCAGCTTCAAGGCTGACCCCGCCCGGCACGGCTGCCGCTCGGAGACGATCATCGCCTGCGACTTCACGCGGAAGATCGTGCTCATCGGCTCCTCGTCCTACGCGGGCGAGATGAAGAAGTCGGTATTCACCTACCTGAACTACGTGCTGCCGGCGAAGAAGATCATGCCGATGCACTGCTCGGCCAATGCCGGCCACGGCGGCGATTCCGCGGTGTTCTTCGGCCTGTCCGGGACGGGCAAGACGACGCTCTCCAACGATCCGAACCGCATTCTCATCGGCGACGACGAGCACGGCTGGGGCCCGAACGGCATCTTCAATTTCGAGGGCGGCTGCTACGCGAAGACGATCCGTCTCTCGCGCGATGCCGAGCCCGAGATCTACGCCACCACCGAGCGCTTCGGCACGGTCCTCGAGAACGTGGTGTTCGATCCCGTGACCCGGATCCCGGATTTCGACGACGCCTCGAAGACCGAGAATTCGCGCTGCGCCTACCCGATCGACTTCATCCCGAACGCCTCCCTCACGGGCCGGGCGGGCCACCCGAAGAACATCGTGATGCTCACCGCCGACGCGTTCGGCGTGCTCCCCCCGATCGCGAAGCTCACGGGCGCGGAGGCGATGTACCACTTCCTGTCCGGCTACACGGCCAAGGTCGCCGGCACGGAGAAGGGCCTGAAGGGCCCGGAGGCGACGTTCTCGACCTGCTTCGGGGCGCCCTTCATGCCGCGGCATCCTTCGGTCTACGGCAATCTCCTGCGCGAGCTGATCCAGCGCCACCATGTCGATTGCTGGCTCGTGAACACGGGCTGGACGGGCGGCGGCGTCGCGACCGGCGGCCGGCGGATGCCGATCCGCGTCACCCGCCGGCTCCTGACGGCCGCGCTCGACGGCTCGCTCGCCAAGGCCGATTTCCGGCGCGACCCGTATTTCGGCTTCGCGGTGCCGACCTCGGTGCCGGGCGTCGAGCCGCACATCCTGTATCCGGTCAAGACCTGGCAGGATAAGGCGGCCTTCGCCGAGACGGCGAAGCGCCTGGTGGCGATGTTCCAGGAGAACTTCAAGCGCTTCGAGGCCCATGTGGACGCGGATGTCCGGGCGGCCGAGCCGCAGATGTCCATCGCGGCCTGATCGACGCGGAGAGCGATGCGAGGCCCGGGTTCAGCCCGGGCCTTTTCCGTTGAGGCTGCCATGGCGGATGTCCCGACCCTGAGGCTTCCTTCCGGCGAGAGCGTCCCGGTGCTCGGCCAGGGCACCTGGATGATGGCCGAGGGGAACGGCCGGCGCGCGGACGAGATCGCCTCGCTCCGGCTCGGCCTCGACCTCGGCCTCACCCTGATCGACACGGCCGAGATGTATGCGGACGGCGCATCCGAGACGCTGGTCGGCGAAGCCATCGCGGGCCGGCGCGACGAGGTCTTCCTCGTGTCCAAGGTGCTGCCGAGCAATGCCGGCCGGGCGGCGGCGATCCGAGCCTGCGAGCGCAGCCTCGCCCGGCTCGGGACGGACCGGATCGATCTCTATCTCCTGCACTGGCGCGGCGGCACGCCGCTTTCCGAGACCCTGGCGGCCTTCGAGACGCTCGCGCGGGACGGCAAGATCCGGCACTGGGGGGTCAGCAATTTCGACCCGGACGACATGGCCGAGCTGGAGGGCCTGCCGGGCGGCGACGCCGTCGCCGCCAATCAGGTGCTCTACAACCTCACCCGGCGCGGCATCGAGTTCGACCTCCTCCCCCGCTGCCGCGAGCGTGGGATCCCCGTGATGGCGTATTCGCCGATCGAGCAGGGCCGCATGCTCCGCCATCCGGCTCTTGCAAAGGTCGCCGCCCGGCATGGCGCCACGCCCGCCCAGGTTGGGCTCGCCTGGGTGCTGCGGCAGGATGGCGTCATGGCGATCCCGAAAGCGGGCCGACCAGAGCACGTTCGCGAGAACCGGGCCGCGCTCGACCTCAGGCTCACGGCCGACGATCTCGCGGAACTCGACCGCGCCTTTCCCCCGCCAGCGCGCCCGCAGCCGCTCGAGATGCTATAGGGCCGCAATGGCCTGCCCCACCGAGGTCTGAAATACGTAATGGAAGTGCTTGTCATCGGCGCAGGCGTCGTGGGCCTTGCCTGCGCGCGGGCGCTCGCCCGCAGCGGCCACTCGGTGATCGTGGCCGAGAAGGAGAGCGCGATCGGCTGCGGCGTCTCCTCCCGCAACAGCGAGGTCATCCATGCCGGGCTGTACTACCCGACGGATTCGCTGCGGGCGCGGCACTGCGTGAAAGGCCGCGAGCTCCTCTACGATTACTGCGCGAGCCACGGCGTGGCCGCGAAGCGCTGCGGCAAGCTCGTCGTGGCGACGACGGAGCTCGAAGTCCCCAAGATCGAAGGCATCTTCGAGCAGGGCCAGCGGAACGGTGTCGAGGGGCTGTCGATGATCGATGGGGGCCGGGCAAAGGCGCTCGAGCCGAACCTGTCCTGCCTCGCCGCCCTGCACTCGGAGGAGACGGGCATCGTCGACAGCCACGGCTTCATGCTGGCGCTGCAGGGCGACATCGAGGACGCGTCCGGCAACCTGGCGCTCAATGCCGAGATCGAGAGCCTCACGCACACGGCGCTGGGCTGGAACGTGCGCTATGGCGGCGCCGATAGCGGCACCCTGACGGTCGATGCCGTGGTGATCGCGGCCGGGCTCGGAACGCAGGCGCTCGCGGGCGCGACCGAGGGCTACCCGCAGGACCGCATTCCGCCCCTCGTCTATGCGAAGGGCAACTATTTCGGCTGCCTGGGCAGGCCAGCCTTCACGCGGCTGATCTACCCGGCGCCGGTCGATGGCGGGCTGGGGACCCACCTCACCATCGATCTCGCCGGCCGGATGCGGTTCGGGCCGGATGTCGAGTGGGTCGACCGGCTCGACTACGAGGTCGACCCGGCCCGTTCCGAATCCTTCTACGCCTCCATCCGCCGCTATTGGCCCGGCCTTCCCGACGAGGCGCTGGTTCCCGATTATTCGGGCATCCGCCCGAAGCTGACCGGCCCGGGTGAGAAGCCCGCCGATTTCATGATCGAGGGGCCCGAGGAGCACGGGCTGAAACGCCTCGTCGCGCTTTTCGGGATCGAGAGCCCCGGCCTCACCTCGGCGCTCTCGATCGGGATCGAGGTCTGCGAGCGCATCGGCGAGTGACGGTCAGCGCGGCCGGAGGAAACGCCCCGCCAGCATG
>JAFAEL010000254.1 GCA_023423995.1 Pseudomonadota bacterium
GCTCTCCCAACTGAGCTATGGCCCCAATCACGTCCGCGGCGCTGGGAAGCCGCGGGCGCCGCCGAAGCAGCGGCGCCTCCTATATGGCCCGGCGGAGCCTAGTTCAAGGCCCAATCGCACCGAAGCGGAAGTTAGCTCTCTTCCTCTTCCTCGATGTCGCCATCGATCAGGTCGGTGACGTCGTCGCCACCTTCCTCTTCCTCCTCGAGGAACGCGTCATCGGAACCACCCTCGTCCTCGAGCGTGACATCGTCCTCGGCCGTTGCCGCAGCGTCCTCGCCCTCGGCCACGTCCTCGAGCGAGATGATCTCCGCGCCGCCGGCGGCAGCTTCCGTCTCGTCCTCGTCCTCGTCCGGACGGGCGCGCGTGCCGGCCGCCGGCTTCGTGGCCAGCTCGAATGCCGAGCGCGGGACGACCTCGCCCGTGTAGGGCGACACGATCGGGTCGCGATTGAGATCGTAGAATTTACGGCCGGTCGTCGGACAGACGCGCTTCGTGCCGAGCTCTGGTCTAGCCACGTGCAAGTTTTCCGCTGGGTGAGAACGGCCCCGTTAGTCGCGGAGCTTTGAGCTGTCAATTCGTTGTCGTGCGGGCACATTTCAAGCGCGGATGACGCGCGGGGGGCCGCGTGCTACCCACGGCCCGTTCTTCCGACAGCGCCAAAGTATCGTGTCCCGGTCTCATCCCGCTCCTTCCCCTCTCGCATCGCGACCCGGCTCCCCCCTGCGTGGGCGAGTGCGGGTGCCGGGCGACAAATCCATCTCGCACCGTGCGATGATCTTCGGCCTGCTGTCCCGCGGCGAGACATCGATCGGGAACCTGCTCGAATCCGAGGACGTGGTGAACACGGCCAAGGCCGTGGAAACGCTCGGCGCGAAGGTGACGCGCGAGGGCGAGGGGCGCTGGCGCGTGACCGGCGCGGGAATCGGTGGGCTCGCCCAGCCGGCGGACGTGCTGGATTTCGGCAATGCCGGGACCGGCTCCCGCCTGATGATGGGCGTTGCCGGCTCCCACCCGATCACCACCACCTTCGACGGCGATGCATCGCTTCGGTCGCGGCCGATGCGGCGCATTCTCGACCCGCTCGTGCAGATGGGTACCGAGGTCGTGTCCGAGGCGTCCGGCGGGCGGGTGCCGCTGACGCTGCGTGGACCCCGCGAGACGATCCCGATCACCTACGAGACCCCGGCTCCCTCCGCCCAGATCAAGTCGGCGGTGCTGCTTGCCGGCCTCAACTCGCCCGGCGTCACGACCGTGATCGAACGCCAGGCGACGCGCGACCACACGGAGCGGATGCTCTCCCATTTCGGCGCGACCCTGACGGTGGAAGAGAGCGGGGCAGGGCGCCGCATCGCCCTCCAAGGGCAACCCGATCTCCGGGGTGCCGACGTCCTGGTACCGGCGGATCCGTCCTCCGCGGCGTTCCCGCTCGTCGCCGCCCTCGTCACGCCCGGGTCCGAGATCATCATCGAGAACGTGATGATGAACCCGCTGCGGACGGGCCTCATCACGACGCTTCTCGAGATGGGCGCGGCGATCGAATTCCTGGACGAACGCGATATCGGGGGCGAGACGGTCGCGGATATCAGGGCCTCCTACGGCCCGCTCGTAGGCGTGGAAGTGCCGCCAGAACGCGCGCCGTCCATGATTGACGAATACCCGGTGCTGGCCGTTGCGGCCGCCTTCGCCACGGGCCCCACCGTGATGCGCGGCCTCGAGGAGCTCAGGGTCAAGGAATGCGATCGCCTCGCGGCCGTTGCCGACGGGCTGGCCGTGAACGGGGTCCGAACCGAGGTCATCGGCGATGACCTGACGGTGCACGGATGCGGCGGGCCGGTCCCCGGCGGGGGGCTGGTCGCCACGCATCTCGATCACCGCATCGCCATGGCGTTCCTGGTCATGGGGCTTGCCGCGAAAGAGGGGGTGACGGCCGATGACGCCACCATGATTGCGACGAGCTTCCCGAGCTTCGCGCCCCTGATGCGCGCGATCGGTGGCGAGCTGGCCTGATGATCATCGCGATCGACGGCCCGGCGGCGTCGGGCAAGGGGACGCTTGCACGGCGCCTCGCGCGCCATCTCGGGCGGCCGCACCTCGATACCGGCCTGCTCTACCGGGCGGTGGCGCGCGACCTGCTGGACCGGCGCGAGCCTCTGTCGGACCCGGAAATCGCCACCCGGGCGGCCGGGTCGCTCGATCTCGCCGGGCTGGACGATCCGCGGCTCAGAAGCCGGGACATGGGCGAGGCGGCCTCCATCGTGTCGGCCTTTGCGGGGGTCCGCGAGACGCTTCTCGGCTTCCAGCGCCGCTTCGCCGGCCAGGAGGGCGGTGCCGTCCTCGACGGGCGCGACATCGGCACGGTCGTCTGCCCCGAGGCGGATCTCAAGTTCTACGTCACGGCGACCCCCGAGGAGCGGGCCCGACGCCGGCAGCGGGAGCTCGCGCAATCCGGTGAGCCTTCCGAGTTCGCCGACGTTCTGGCCGACATTCAGCGCCGCGACGCACGCGACCAGGGCCGTCCGAACGCCCCGCTGAAGATGGCGAGCGATGCCATCCTGCTCGACACGACCGAGCTCGATGCCGAGGCGGCGTTCCGCGAGGCCCTCGGGATCGTCGAGTCACGTATGCGTGCGTGACAGGGTCCGGGGCTGGACCATTGCTTGCATCGTCCCCGTCACCTGCCAAACTGGCGGTGTCCTTGGGGAGTGCGCGATGCGGCGCTGTCTCTTCCGGTTGGCGGCCCCGTTCCTCGTCTGCGCGGCGCTGATATCCACTTCGGCCCGGGCGGAGGTCGAGGTCGACCTGGCCCTGGTGATCGCCGTCGACGTCTCCTTCTCGATGGATCCCGACGAGCAGACCCTCCAGCGGGAGGGCTTCATCGAGGCGTTCCGGTCCCCCGTGGTCCACGATGCCATCCGGCGCGGGGCGGTCGGCCGGATTGCGGTCACCTACATGGAATGGGCGGGCGCGAGCGACCAGCGCACCCTCCTGCCCTGGACGATCATCGAAGGGTCCGACAGCGCGAATGGCTTCGCCGAGATGCTGTCGCGCAAGCCGACCCGGCGGGCGTCCCGCACTTCGATATCGGGCGCGCTCGATTTCGCATCGAAGATGCAGGAGGAGAGCGGCGTCACGGCGCTCCGCCGCGTGATCGACGTCTCTGGGGACGGCCCGAACAACCAGGGTCGATCGGTCCTGGCCGCAAGGGCGGATGCCATCGCCCGCGGCATCACGATCAACGGCCTTCCCATCATGCTCAAGGATGCCGGCTATTTCGACATCCAGGAACTCGACCTCTACTACCGCGACTGCGTGATCGGGGGGCAGGGCGCCTTCATGGTCCCGGCCAAGGACAAGGAACAGTTCCGCGACGCCGTGAAGACCAAGATCATCATGGAGATCGCCTCGATGCCGACCCCCGGCAGGGCCGCCGAGCACGAGGGTGGCTCCCACGTGGTGCTCGCGCAGGACGGCAACCGCGCCAATTGCTTCGCGGGCGAGCAGCAATGGCGCGACCGGATGGGGAACTGAGGTCTCCTCTCTCCGGCCTCTTGCGGCCAAGCTGACGATTGATCATTCTCGGCCCGGCCAGTGCAGCCTGCCGCTCGCGCCGCAAGGTCTGGTGAATGCACTCATGCGCTCGAACAGGTCTGACCTTCTGGGCGGTCCCGTCGGCAATGCGAGCCCCGATATCCGCGATCGCCCGGTTCAAGGATCGGACGCATGCATACCCCCCGTGACCCGAAGGCGCTGGCGAAGAACCTCCGCCAGGCGCTCGCCGAACGGCGTATCGAGATAACCCACAGTGACAGCTTGGAATGCGTGGCACGCCAGTTCGGTTGGCGTGACTGGAACACGCT
>JAFAEL010000058.1 GCA_023423995.1 Pseudomonadota bacterium
GAGATCGTCGAGTTCCTGCGCGACCCGCAGAAGTTCCAGCGGCTCGGCGGGCGCATCCCGCGCGGCTGCCTCCTGGTCGGCCCGCCCGGCACCGGCAAGACGCTCATCGCACGCGCCGTCGCGGGCGAGGCGAACGTCCCCTTCTTCACGATCTCGGGATCGGACTTCGTCGAGATGTTCGTCGGCGTCGGCGCGAGCCGCGTGCGCGACATGTTCGACCAGGCGAAGAAGAACGCGCCCTGCATCATCTTCATCGACGAGATCGACGCCGTCGGCCGGCACCGCGGCGCGGGCCTCGGCGGCGGCAACGACGAGCGCGAGCAGACCCTCAACCAGCTCCTGGTCGAGATGGACGGCTTCGAGGCGAACGAGGGCATCATCATCATCGCGGCCACCAACCGGCCCGACGTCCTCGATCCGGCGCTGCTGCGTCCGGGCCGCTTCGACCGTCAGATCGTCGTGCCGAACCCCGACATCGTCGGCCGCGAGAAGATTCTGCGGGTCCATGTCCGCAAGGTCCCGCTCGCGCCGGACGTCGATCTGAAGACGATCGCCCGCGGCACCCCGGGCTTCTCGGGCGCGGACCTTATGAACCTCGTCAACGAGGCGGCCCTGCTCGCGGCCCGCCGCGGCAAGCGCATCGTCACGATGCACGAATTCGAGGACGCCAAGGACAAGGTCATGATGGGCGCCGAGCGGCGCACCCTCGTGATGACGGACGACGAGAAGCGGCTGACGGCCTATCACGAGGCCGGGCACGCCATCGTCGCCCTGAACGTCCCGGCGACCGACCCGGTCCACAAGGCCACCATCATTCCGCGTGGCCGTGCGCTCGGCATGGTCATGCAGCTGCCTGAGCGCGACAAGCTCTCGATGTCCTTCGAGCAGATGACCTCGCGACTCGCCATTATGATGGGCGGCCGCATCGCGGAAGAGATGATCTTCGGCCCCGAGAAGGTCACGTCCGGTGCGCAGTCCGACATCGACCAGGCGACCCGGCTCGCCCGCATGATGGTGACCCGCTGGGGCTTCTCGCCCGAGCTCGGCACCGTCGCCTACGGCGAAAACAACGACGAGGTCTTCCTCGGCATGCAGGTCAACCGGCAGCAGAACGTGTCGGAAGCCACCGCCCAGAAGATCGACTCGGAGGTCCGGCGCCTCGTCGAGACCGGCCTGGAGGATGCCCGCCGCATCCTGACCGAGAGGGCCGAGGACCTGGAGGCGCTTGCCCGCGGCCTGCTCGAATACGAGACCCTCTCGGGCGAGGAGATCAAGGATCTGCTCGACGGCAAGCCGCCCGTCCGCGATGTCGGCGAGCCGCCGGCCCCGTCCAGGGGCTCCCCGGTTCCACAGGCCGGCCGCAACCGGCCCCGCGGCGAGCCCGGTGGGCTGGAGCCCCAGCCCCAGGCCTGATGACGGCCTACAAGCCCGCCATCAGGCGGGCTTTTTCTTTGGTGTTACTCCCGCTCATCAACCTTCAACCAGCGTGGAGTAGATCTAGGAGTGCGGCTGCCCGATTGTCGCCACGCTGAAGCGCGAGGGGCCGCCAAGAATGGGAAGCACGATGGCGCGGAAGTATTTCGGAACGGACGGTGTTCGCGGCCGCGCGAACGGCGTGATCACGCCTGAACTGGCTCTCAAGGTCGGGCAGGCGGCCGGCCTCATGTTTCAGCGCGGGGATCATCGTCACCGCGTCGTAATCGGCAAGGACACCCGCCTGTCCGGCTACATGATCGAATCCGCCCTGCAGGCGGGCTTCACGTCGGTCGGCATGGATGTGCTGCTGCTCGGGCCCATGCCAACCCCGGCCGTCGCCATGCTGACTCGGGCGATGCGGTGCGACCTCGGCGTCATGATCTCAGCCTCGCACAATCCGTACGAGGACAACGGGATCAAGATCTTCGGGCCGGACGGGTTCAAGCTCTCGGACGAGACCGAGAGCGAGATCGAGGCCCTTATGGATTCCGATTTCTCGGCCCGTCTGGCTCGGTCGCCGGATCTTGGTCGTGCGAAGCGCATCGAGAGTGTCCAGGCGCGCTACATCGAGTTTGCGAAGCGCACTTTGCCGCGCCAGTCCGATCTGGACGGGCTGCGCGTGGTCGTCGATTGCGCGAATGGCGCTGCCTACAAGGTCGCGCCGGAGACACTCTGGGAGCTCGGCGCGGAGGTGATCTCGATCGGCGTCGAGCCTGATGGGTTCAACATCAACCGCGATGTCGGCTCCACCGCGCCCGATGCGTTGGTGCGCAAAGTGCGCGAGTTGCGGGCGGATATCGGCATAGCGCTCGATGGCGATGCCGACCGCGTGCTGATCATCGACGAAAAAGGCCAGCGGGTTGATGGCGACCAACTCATGGCGGTGGTGGCCACGAGCTGGCGCGATGACGGTCGCTTGGCGCGACCAGGAGTCGTCGCTACCATCATGTCCAATCTCGGGCTCGAGCGGTATCTCGGCGGGCTCGGCCTCGAGTTGATCCGCACCGCTGTCGGCGATCGCTACGTGCTCGAGCACATGCGCAGTCACGGCTACAATCTCGGCGGCGAGCAGTCCGGCCACATCATCATGTCGGACTACACGACGACGGGTGACGGGCTCATCGCGGCACTGCAGCTTCTCTCGGTCGTGAAAAGCCAAGGCAAGCCTGTCTCCGAGGTCTGCCACTGCTTCGAGGCGCTTCCGCAGATCCTCAAGAACGTGCGCACCAAGGGCGGGCAGCCGCTGAAGAGCGACTCCGTGGTGACCGCCATCGAGACGGCGAAGCAGCGGCTCGGCGGCAGCGGCCGCCTCGTCATCCGCCCGTCCGGCACGGAGCCCGTTATCCGCGTGATGGCGGAAGGGGACGATCGCGCGCTTGTCAACGAGGTTGTCGACGAGGTTGTCGACGCGCTCTCCCGCGCCGCCTGAGTAGTCTATCCTGTCTAGCGATCGGTCGGGTCGAGGATGCCTCGGCGAACGGCGTGCGTCCTCCTCAGCCGATCGCAGACACGACGAGATAGAGAAGCAGGCTTCCGCTCAGGACGGCGGAAAAGATGATGAGCCGGCTGCGTGTCGAGCCGTGCTCCAGACCCTCGTCCGGGTGAAGGAAGGGGTCGTATCGCTCCTGGTACATTCCCAGGAGCTAGCCACGCGGACATGACACCGCTGTGAACCGCGCCCCGCGGTGACCTGATCCTGCTCGAAATCTTCTGGGCAATCGGCACAGAACTGCGCAGGCAAGAATGCTTTGGTCTGCGAGAAAGGACCTAGCTCGTAGTAACTAAGCAAGGATAACCGTTAGGGTTAAGCCGCCTTTAACTCCTGTCTGACAAGTTTCCGACCGTCAACGCGTGCGGTCCCCTCCCATGGCCGCCGAGTACAAAGGGACCTGTCATGGGCAGCTTGAAAGTCTACGCCTCGGTGGCGGGATTTCTGGCGGTTGCGGCGTCATCCACGACGGCGCAAGCGGCCGATCTCCTCGATCCTCCGCCCGCACCCGAGCCGTTCGAGGTGGCTGCTCCGTTCGCCGGAGGCTGGTATCTCCGCGGCGATATCGGCTTCAGCAATCAGGGTGTCGAACGCCTCTCGAATCCGGTGATCACGGCCGGGACGACGCTCACAAACGTGCAGAAGGGCTTCGATGCGGCTCCGTTCGGGGGCGTCGGCGTCGGCTACAAGTTTAACGACTGGCTGCGCTTCGACCTCACCGGCGAGTATCGCGCCCGCGCAAACTACCATGGCTACGACACCGTCTCGACGCCGGGCTTCTTCTTCGGCACCAACGACCTGACCGGAAGCAAGTCGGAGTGGGTCGGGCTGGCCAACGTCTACTTCGATCTCGGCACCTGGTATGGCTTCACGCCATTCGTGGGCGGCGGCATCGGCTTCGCGCACAATACGATCCACGATTTCACCGATCGCGGCTTGGGCTTCATCCCAGGGCCTGGGGCGGCACCCCTCATCGGGCAGGCGACGGCGCGCTCCCATTCGGAGACGAACTTCGCTTGGGCGGTCCATGCCGGTGTCGCCTACGCGGTGTCGCCGAACTTCTCGATCGAGTTCGCGTATCGCTACCTGAATCTCGGCGACGCGCGGACGGGAACCCTCGTTGGCTTCGACGGTACCCTCACGCCGCCGACCCGCTTCCACAACATCGACTCGCACGACTTCAAGGTCGGCTTCCGCTACCTGTTCGCGGACCTTCCGGCCTACGATCCGCCGCTCATCCGCAAATACTGAGCGGACGAGGATCTTATGGGCGGCGCAGGCTCAGCCGGCACCGTCTTCTTTTCTGGCCCAGCGCGGCCGAAAACGGGTCCAGGGCGGTTGCGCGCCAGGACCCTTCCCGTTATATGGCGGGCCTGCGCCGGGGTTAGCTTATGCCCTGTTTGCGCTCGCGGTGGTTCCGGCCGGCTCGGATCCCGCTGAGGAGAGGCCGCCTCGCAATGGCGGCCTTCGACGTTTCGGAGAGAACCGATGAGTGCGGTGAGAGAGCTGAAGGCCGTTGCCCGTGAGCGTTCCGGAAAGGGCGGTGCCCGTGCGGAGCGGCGCGAGGGGCGCGTCCCGGCCGTGATCTATGGTGGTGGCGCTGATGCGGTTTCGATTGCCCTCGACGCCAACGAGATGCGCCAGATCATCTTCGCTGGTCACTTCCTGACGACGATTTTCGAACTGGACGTTGCAGGCAGCCGCACGCGGGTTATCCCGCGCGACTACCAGCTCGATCCGGTCAAGGACTTCCCGCTTCACGTTGATTTCATGCGCCTTGCTGAGGGGCAGACGATCACGGTCGAGGTGCCGGTCCACTTCGTCGATCAGGACAACTGCCAGGGCTTGAAGCGTGGCGGCACGCTGAATGTGGTCCGTCACACGGTCGAGCTGATCGTGCCGAGCGACCAGATTCCGGACGCGATCGACGCGAGCCTGGCGGGTCTGGACATCAACGACTCCCTCCATATCTCGGCCGTGAAGCTGCCGGCTGGCGCACGTCCGGTCATCGACCGTGACTTCACGCTGGCCACGATCGCCGTGCCCGCGGGCTTCAAGGATGACACCGTGGCTGCCGAAGAGGCTCCCGCGGCGAGCTGATCGCGGGCGTCCCCTGTGGACGCCTGAACGTTCGGTTTCGAAGGCTCGGATGGCATGCGCCTCTTTGTCGGGCTCGGCAATCCGGGCGCCCGCTACGCGGGCAACCGCCACAATATCGGCTTCATGGTCGTGGACGAGATCGCGCGCGTCCACGCCGCCCAGCCCTGGCGCCGCCGGTTTCAGGGCCAGGCCACCGAGGCCCTGATCGGGGGCGAGAAGGTCCTGCTGCTCAAGCCAGAGACCTTCATGAACGAATCCGGTCGCTCTGTCGGCGAGGCGCTTCGTTTCTTCAAGCTCGGCCTCCCTGATCTCGTCGTCTTCCATGACGAGCTCGACCTCGCACCCGCGAAGGTGCGTGTGAAGGTCGGCGGCGGCAATGCGGGCCATAACGGCCTGCGGTCCATCACGGCCCTGTGCGGCAACGACTACAAGCGGGTGCGCCTCGGCATCGGCCATCCCGGTCACAAGGATCTCGTCCACGGCTACGTATTGAGCGATTTCGCCAAGGCGGAGCGGCCGTGGGTCGAGGATGTCGTCCGGGCCTGCGCCCAGAATGCCGCGCTGCTTGCGAAGGGCGACGACGCCAGCTTCCAGAACAAGGTCCATCTCGCGACGGAGCCAGGCGACGGCCCGGCTTGACGGCGGCTCGGCCGCTCCCCATTCGGAGCCGGGCTCACCAGGCTCCTCAACAGCATCGAGCAGGTCATGGGTTTCAAATGCGGCATCGTCGGGTTGCCGAATGTCGGCAAGTCGACGCTTTTCAACGCGCTGACGCAGACCGCGGCCGCTCAGGCGGCGAACTATCCCTTCTGCACCATCGAGCCGAACGTCGGTGACGTCGCCGTCCCCGATCCGCGGCTCGAGACCCTGGCCGCCATTGCGGGGTCCAAGGAGATCATCCCGACGCGGCTCACCTTCGTGGATATCGCTGGCCTGGTGCGCGGCGCCTCGAAGGGGGAGGGGCTCGGCAACCAGTTTCTCGCCAACATCCGCGAATGCGATGCGATCGCTCACGTCGTGCGCTGCTTCGAGGATTCGGACATCACCCATGTCGAGGGCGCGATCGATCCGGTCGCCGACATCGAGACGATCGAGACCGAGTTGATGCTCGCCGATCTCGAGAGCCTCGAGCGCCGCGTCGTCGCGCTGGAGAAAAAGGCTCGAGGCAACGACAAGGAAGCGAAGGAGACGCTCGACCTCGTGAGCCGGTGCCTGCCGCTGCTTCGCGACGGCAAGCCGGCCCGTCTGGTCGAGCGCAAGCCGGACGAGGAGAAGCTCTTCGACTCCCTCGGTCTCCTGAGTTCGAAGCCCGTCCTCTACGTCTGCAACGTCGAGGAGAGTTCCGCGCACGATGGGAATGCCTTCTCGGCACGCGTCTTCGAGCGCGCCGCCGAGGAGGGAGCAAAGGCCGTTGTGGTTTCCGCGAAGATCGAGAGCGAGATCGCCATCCTGCCGCCGGAGGAGCAGAAGGACTATCTCGAGGCCGTCGGGCTCGATGAGCCCGGCCTCAACCGCGTCATCCGTGCCGGCTACGAACTCCTGGGCCTGCTGACCTATTTCACGGTCGGTCCCAAGGAGGCGCGCGCCTGGACGATCACCAAGGGCACCCGCGCACCGCAGGCCGCGGGCGTGATCCACACGGATTTCGAGAAGGGCTTCATTCGGGCCGAGACCATCGCCTATCAGGACTATGTGTCGCTGAAAGGCGAGGCGGGCGCGCGCGACGCCGGCAAGCTGCGCCTCGAGGGCAAGGAATACGTTGTCGCCGACGGCGACGTGCTGCATTTCCGCTTCAACACCTGAGCGGAGCCGATGATGCCGGAGATCTATTTCGAGGACCTCGTCCCCGGCACCACCACCACCTTCGGCAATACGAGAGTTACGGCGAACGACATCGTCGAATTCGCCCGCCGCTACGACGCCCAGCCATTCCACCTCGGTGAGGAGAGCGCGCGCGATACGTTCGTCGGCCGGCTGATCGCGTCCGGGTGGCACACCATCGCTATGCAAATGCGGATGGTGTGCGACGGTTGGCTGCTTCGCTCGGCCAGCATGGGCAGTCCTGGCATCGACGAGGTGCAATGGCTGAGGCCCGTTCTACCCGGCGACATCCTCTCTGTCCGGCAGACCATCACGGAAGCCAAAGCATCGCGGAGCCGCCCGGAAATGGGCGTGGTTCAGTTCCGGCTCGAGACGCTGAATGGCTCGGGTGATGTTGTGATGGTCCAGGCAAATCCGATCATGTTCGAGCGCCGGACGCCGGGCGCGCCCGCTTCTGAAAGGGACGACCAGCCCCGCCCGGCGCGCGGGCCCGTGGAACGGTTCGAGGGGCTCCGTCCCGGTTCGGATGGACGGTCGCAGATGGTGCGCAGCTTCGACGAACTCGAGGTTGGCGCGACAGACCTTCTCGGCGAGCACACATTCACGCCGGACGAGATCGTTGATTTCGCGACCCGCTTCGACCCCCAGCCGTTCCACGTGAGCGACGAGGCTGCGCGAAGCAGTCATTTCGGCCGGCTCGCCGCATCGGGATGGCATACCGCCGCGATCTGGATGCGCCTCCTCGTCGAAGCCCGGACAAGGGCAGTTGAGAGCGCGAAGGCAATTGGCGCGGAGCTGCCGCGATTCGGACCCTCGCCCGGCTTCAAGAACTTGCGCTGGCTGAAGCCCGTGCTTGCCGGCGACACGATCCGCTTCGCGACCACGGTCGTGGATAAGCGTGTGTCATCGTCGCGGCCGGGCTGGGGCATTTCCTTCAGCCACAACACCGGCTGGAATCAGAAGGGCGAGAAGGTTTTCGCCTTCGATGGAAGCGGGTTCATCGGCCGAAACGGAATGGACGACGCCGCCTGATCAGGTCGCGAGCGCAAAGATCTCGCGCGGCTCGCTCACGCCTCGAAGGCGGTGCAGGCCGAGGCTAGCAGTGGGGTGGCCACAATGCCTCGCGAAGTCGGCCGACATCAGGAGCGGCACACCCAGCACGCCGCAGAGGGCCTCGATCCGGCTTGCCTCGTTCACGGCAGGTCCGACTACGGTGAAATCCATCCGGCTGCCGCCTCCCACATTGCCGTAGAAGACCTCACCACGGTGGAGCGCGATGTCGAGCGGGAGCGCTGGCGTGCCGCAGTATTTCACGTTGACGGCATCATTGCGTGAGAGTGCGCCAAGGGCCGCGGAGACTGCGGCGGCGCAGGCCGGCTCGGGCCTATCCTCGATCGCGAAGGCCGCGAGCAGTCCGTCACCCAGGAACTTCAGGACTTCGCCCCCGGCGGCTTCGATCGGCTCCGCAATGGCGGCGAGGTGATCGCCCAGGCGGGCGATGAGTTCCTCTTCGCCCTTCTCCGAGGCGGCCGTGAACCCGCGCAGATCGGCGATCATGATGGCTGCGGACAGGCGGTTTCCTTGGCCACGGCGGATTTCGCCGTTGAGGATCCGGAGCCCGGCATCCTGACCGACATAGGCGTTGAGGATGCCGGTCATCATGTCGAACAGCGCGATCCTGTACACCGCGAGGGCGAGCGGCGGGACAAGCTCGTTCAGGAACGTGAGCTCCTTCCGGCTGAAGCCTTCCTGCCGGTCGGTGCAGACCGTAAGCGCGACGCCCTGGAGGGCTGTCGTCGCGCTGCCGCCGAACTTGACGATATGTGCCGCGTACTCGACGTCTCCTTCGGCATGGAGTTCCTCCAGCAGAGCGTAGCCTTCACGTCCTTCGGGCGTCAGGAGCCGCCATCGGTGGCGCACCATGTTGTTGGTGAGCATGAATGCGATTGGGCTCGTCTCGAAGACGTTCGGAAAGCGGTCATGACGAACGCCTTCGCGGACCACTCCCGTGGAGGGACGCCAGGTCAGGTTCAGGGCCCGGATCTCCGGGTGCACGGCGGGCGAGGCGAGATAGGCGCGGGAGAGATGCAGTCCGGCCTGGACCACACGGAGGGCGAATCCTTCCAGAAGGGCGGCGAGGCTCGTCCCCTCCAGTCCCTGCGAGAGGATCCAGTCGCGGATGCCGGGCGTCGCCGCGGCCAGATCCCGCGCCGTTCCGGAGACGCTCACCTCGGTTCTGCCCACTCCGGAAACAGCCTCGCCAAGCCCTCCCGACTGGCCGGCGCGACTCCACGCTCGGTGATGATGCCGCTGACGAGGCGAGCCGGCGTGACGTCGAAGGCGGGATTGGCGGCGGCAGATCCGGGAGAGGCGATCTCGACCGTCACGATGTCACCCGTCTCTGCGCGGCCCGTCATGTGCGTGACCTCGCGTGCGCTGCGCTCCTCGATCGGGATTTCCGAAACGCCGTCGTCCAGGCTCCAGTCGATCGTGGAGGAGGGGAGGGCGGCGTAGAAGGGAACGCCGTTGTCCCTGGCTGCCAAGGCCTTGAGATAGGTGCCGATCTTGTTCGCCACGTCCCCGGACGCGGTCGTGCGATCGGAGCCGACGATGCAGAGATCGACGCGCCGGTGCTGCATCATGTGGCCGCCGGCATTATCGGCCAGAATGGTATGGGGCACCCCATGGTGCCCAAGCTCGAAGGCCGTGAGCGCGGCGCCCTGGTTGCGCGGCCGGGTCTCGTCGACCCAAACGTGGATGGGGATACCGGAATCGTGCGCGACATAGATCGGCGCGAGCGCGGTCCCCCAGTCGACGGTCGCGAGCCAGCCCGCATTGCAATGGGTCAGGACGTTCACGGTCCGCCCTGTCCGCTCATGCGCCTCGCGGATCAGCGCCGCGCCGTGCTCGCCGATCGCTCGGCAGGTCGCGACATCCTCATCGGCCATTTCGGCGGCAAGACGCCAAGCCGCGGCGATCCGGTCGTTCACCTCCGGGGCCGTGAGTGCGGCCGCCATCCGGTCCAGGGCCCACCGCAGGTTGACCGCCGTCGGACGCGTGGCGGCGAGGGTCTCGACCGCCTGGGCGATCCCTTCGTCCGAGGCGTCCTCCCGCGTCGCGAGCGCGAGCCCATAGGCGGCCGTGACACCGATCAGCGGCGCCCCGCGGACCACCATGGTTCGGATCGCGTCCGCGGCGTCGGCCAGCGACGCGAGCTGTCTCACGACGATCTCGTGCGGAAGCCGTGTTTGGTCGATCACCTCGACGGTGACGCCGTCCGCGGCAGGCCAGATCGTCCGGTGATGGCGTCCGTCGATGTTCATTCGTCTCCCCGCCCGAGGCGTAAGGCCGCGAAATGACGGCCGCCATGCGCGAGCCGAAGTACCAGAACGCGTGCGGAGCTCACACGCGAAAAGGAGCGCGCCAGTCGCTCGAGGTGAGCTTCAGGCCCGCCTCAATGCCCGTCGAAGCTCATGAGGCTCCGAACTTCGACACCGGCCTCCCGCAGCTTCGCTGCTCCGCCCAGCTCCGGCAGGTCGATCACGAAGCAGGCCGCGATCACGTCTGCGCCGATCTGGCGCAGCAGTCGAACGGCGGCGAGCGCCGTTCCGCCCGTTGCGACGAGGTCGTCGACCAGGATCACTCGCTCGCCCTTTACCATGGCGTCCGCGTGCATCTCGATCTCGTCCTCGCCGTATTCGAGCAGGTAGGAGACGCGGACGGTCTTGTGCGGAAGCTTCCCCTTCTTGCGGATGGGGACGAAGCCCGCCGAGAGCTGGTGCGCGATCGCCCCGCCCAGGATGAAGCCTCGGGCCTCGATGCCCGCGACTTTGTCGGCCTTGCCGCCGGCATATGGGTGGACGAGCTCGTCGACGGCGCGCCGGAAGGCCTGAGCGTCGCCCAGCAGCGTCGTGATATCCCGGAACATGACCCCGGGTTTGGGGTAGTCGGGGATCGTCCGGATGGCGTCGCGGAGGTCGCGGGAGGGAGTCTGATGCATGGCGCCGCTACCGATGCCAAACTCGTGCCCGGCGTCAACCTGGGACAGGTAAACCGATGAACGGCCCGACAAATTCAGTGACCCTGGTGGATATCGACATCCCGTTCGGGCGCTTGGTCGCCTTCTTCGTCAAGGCGAGCCTCGCGGCCATACCGGCAGCGATCATCGTCTGGATCATCCTGTGGCTGATCGCAGCGGTCGTGTGGGGCGTGCTCGGGCTGTCGTTCTTCAGACCCTTCCAGGTCTAGACAGCTTCAGGCTCCGAGCACCCGCCCGGCAATCGCGTCCAGCTTGGCGACGAGGACCGGATCCCGCGCGGCCGGCGCCGTCATGAGGGCGTATTCCAGGGCCCTGTCGGACTTGGCGGGACAGGGCTCGCGCTCGGCCGGGAAGTCGTGTGCGAGGCGCGCCACGAGGCGCGCCGCGTTGCCGGCATTCGCCTTCGCGACAGCGATGATGTCCGACACCTCCACCGCGTGGTGCTCGGGGTGCCAGCAATCGTAGTCCGTAACCATCGCGATCGTGGCGTAGGTGATCTCGGCCTCCCGGGCGAGCTTCGCCTCCGGCATGTTGGTCATGCC
Source organism: Pseudomonadota bacterium (assembly GCA_023423995.1). GTDB lineage: Bacteria > Pseudomonadota > Alphaproteobacteria > Rhizobiales > Beijerinckiaceae > Enterovirga. Next base: position 11,468 of record JAFAEL010000058.1, read on the forward strand.
GATCACGTCGTAGCCCGCCGCCTTGTACGACAAGGACTCGGCGAGGCTCGAGAATTGGGGGCCCTCCATGCAGACATAGGTCCCACCTCGGACAACCTCGATGCCCTCCGCCGCGGCAGCCTCGGCGATGCGCTGCTGGAGGCGTGGCCCAACCGGGTGGGCCATCGAGACATGGGCCACGCAACCCTGCCCGAAGAACGAACTCTCGCGCTTGAACGTACGGTCGACGAACTGATCGACGAGCACGAAGCGCCCCGGCGGAAGCTCCTCCTTGAAGGAGCCGCAGGCTGACACGGAGACGATGTCCGTGACGCCCGCGCGTTTCATCGAGTCGATATTTGCGCGGTAGTTGATGTCGGAAGGCGCGAAGCGGTGGCCGCGGCCGTGCCGGGGCAGGAACACGACCGTCGTATCGGCGATCCGTCCGATCCGGAGCGCGTCCGAGGGCTCGCCCCACGGGGAAGCCACTCGCTCCTCGCGGATATCCTCCATCCCGGGCAGGTCGTAGACGCCCGATCCGCCGATAACCCCGAGGATGGCCTTTGTCATGCGCGCCCCAAAAACGAAGATGGCCGGGGTTGTCCCGGCCATCGTGAGTAGAATCAAGCTCTGCGGTACGGCCTTCGTCAGCCGGTCGGGCCCAGCGGGGCCGTCCCCGGAGCACCTTCGGCCTCGCCGCCGACCTGCGCCCATACCTTCTTCTTCACGTAGTACATCAGGTACGCGAACACGGCGAGGAAGATGATGACCACAAACCCGAGGCGCTTGCGCTGCTCGAGGGCCGGCTCGGCGGTCCACATCAGGAACGCAGCCAGATCCCGCGAGTACTGATCCACGGTCTCCGGCACGGGTGAGCGTCCGTCAGGCCCCTTGGGATACTCCACCTGCCCGTCGGAGATCGGCTTCGGCATCGCGATCACATGGCCGGGGAAGTACTTGTTGTAGTGGCCACCCGGCGGAACCGTGAAGCCGGCCGGCGGCTCCTCGTAGCCGGTCAGCAGGGCGTGGATATAGTCCGGCCCATGCTCCTGGTACTGGAGGAACGGGAGCGCATCGATGACGAACCAGGGGAAGCCGCGCTCGAAGCTGCGGGCCTTCGCCATGAGCTGGAGAGGGGGAGGAGCCTTTCCGCCGTTGGCCGAGGCAGCCGCGTTCTCGTTCGGGAACGGAGCCGGGATGTAATCGGCAGGGCGGCCCGGACGCTCGAACATGTCGCCGGCGTCGTTTGGCCCGTCCTGGATCTTGTACTCGGCCGCAAGCGCCGTGACCTGGGGCACGGAGAACTGAGGGCCGCCGTTCTGGGCAAGGGTGCGGAACGGGATCTTCAGCTCGTGGCAGCTCTGGCAGACCTCACGGTACACCTTGAAGCCGCGCTGGAGTTGCGCGCGATCGTAGGTCCCGAAGACGCCGGAGAAGCTCCAGCTTTCGCGGGGTGGGTTCGGCGTGCCCTCGGCCGCCATCGAGGGGGCCCCGCCGGAGAGCGTCGCGACAGCGAGCGCAGCGGCGAGGAAAGCGTGTCTGGTGTTCATCTGTGTGTGAGCCCCGAGATCTCGTGCCGGTCAGCCGCGGGTCGACGGCTCAGCCGTCGCGCCGACCGGAATCCCGGCCCCGCCCTTCTTTCCAAGCACCGTCTCGGCGATTGAGGACGGCAGCGGCTTCGGGGTCTCGAAGAGCCCGAGCAACGGCAGGACGACGAGGAAGTGGATGAAGTACCAGGCCGTGCAAATCCGCGAGGCGATCACGTAGCCGCCCTCCGCCGGCTTGGCGCCGAGCCAGCCGAGCAGGATGCAGACGACCACGAAGACCCAGAAGAACTGCCGGTACAGCGGCCGGTAGTTCGCCGAGCGGACCCGGGACGTATCCAGCCACGGCAGGAACGCCAGCACGACGATCGCACCGCCCATCGCGATCACGCCGCCGAGCTTGTCCGGAACCGCGCGAAGGATCGCGTAGAAGGGCAGGAAGTACCATTCCGGCACGATATGCGCGGGCGTCACGGCCGGATTCGCCGGGATGTAGTTGTCCGCATGGCCGAGATAGTTCGGCACGAAGAACACCCACCAGGCGAAGAACATGACGAAGACGATCGTGGCGAACACGTCCTTGATCGTCGCGTAGGGCGTGAACGGCACGGCGTCCTTGCCCGACTTGATCGGCACGCCGGTCGGGTTGTTCTGGCCGACCACGTGCAGCGCCCAGATGTGCAGCACGACCACGCCCGCGATCATGAATGGCAGGAGGTAGTGCAGGGCGAAGAAGCGGTTCAGCGTCGGGTTGCCGACCGAGTACCCGCCCCAGAGGAGCGAGACGATGGTGTCGCCGATGATCGGGATCGCCGAGAACAGGTTCGTGATGACGGTCGCGCCCCAGAAGGACATCTGACCCCAGGGCAGGACGTACCCCATGAAGGCCGTCGCCATCATCAGCAGGAAGATGATCACGCCCAGGATCCAGAGGATCTCGCGCGGGGCCTTGTACGACCCGTAATAGAGGCCGCGGAAGATGTGGATGTAGACCGCGATGAAGAACATCGAGGCGCCGTTGGCGTGCAGGTAGCGCAGCAGCCAGCCGTAGTTCACGTCGCGCATGATGTGCTCGACGGAATCGAACGCCTTCGTGGCCTCGGGCGTGTAGTGCATCGCGAGCCAGACGCCCGTGACGATCTGCGCTCCCAGCATGAAGACCAGGATCGCCCCGAAGGTCCAGAAATAGGTCAGGTTCCGCGGGACCGGGAACGCGATGAAGGAAGAGTGGACAAGACCTGCCAGCGGAAGCCGGCTCTCGAACCACTTCGCAAAGCGGCTCTTCGGAACATACGTGGTGGCGTGCTGGCTCATGACGTCGCCCTGGTATCGATCTTACGCGTGTGCAGCCTTGGGGGCGGCGTTCGACTCCTCGCCGATCCGAATCTTCGTGTCGGACACGAAGGTGTAGGGCGGGATCGGGAGATTGATGGGGGCCGGTCCGGCACGGACGCGTCCGGACGTATCGAAGACAGAGCCGTGGCAGGGGCAGAACCAGCCATGGTACGGGCCTTCGTTGCCGAGCGGCACGCAGCCCAGATGGGTGCAGTTGCCATACACGACGAGGATGTTGGGATGGCCCTCCTTCACGCGTGAGGAATCGGGCTGCGGGTCGGGCAGCGACGCGACGTTCACGTCCTGCGCGGCCTTGATCTCCTGCTCCGTGCGGTTCCTCACGAAGATCAGCTTGCCGCGCCAGAAGACCTTCACGATCTGCCCTGGCGAGACCGGGGCGAGATCGACCTCGACCGGTGCGCCGGCGGCGACGGTCTGCGCGTCCGGCGCCAGCGAGGAGACGAAGGGCCAGGCGACGGCGCCGACACCGACGGCGCCGACGGCGCCGGTCGCGATCATCATGAAGTCCCGTCGGGTGTGTTGCGGCGCTCCGGTTGCGGTTGTTGCCAAGTCTCGGCTCCAGGCGGGATCGGTCAAAAAACGGGCGGATGGCGGCGGCGCGTTTCCGGCTGCCGAGCTTGGCCCCGAGAAGCACTGCGGCGCGAGCGCGTGCAATGCGACGAGGGGTCACCCGCGCGGGCTGTTTGGCATAGCTCCAAAGCGGTGTCCACGGCCGAGACGACGCGTTTTCGCCTCAGTTCGGCCATGGGTGGGCGGGCGGTTTACGCCGCGCGGGCCACAAGCCCGAGCCGCTCGCGCCGCGACCAGCGGGTGAGGTGCAGCAGCGATACGGCGGCGAGTCCGACTGCGAGGCCGATCCACAGCCCCGCGCCGCCAAGCTTTCCCGGGAAGGCGAGGGCCAGTCCGATCGGGGTGCCGATCCCCCAATAGCCGAGCGCGGCAAAGAGCATCGGCCGCCGCGTATCCTTGAGGCCGCGGAGCATGCCGGCGCCCACGACCTGCGCGCCGTCCGCGAGCTGGAATACGGCCGCGAAGAAAAGGAATTGGATCGCGAGGGCAATCACCGGAGCGTTGCCCGGTGCCGCCTCGTCCAGGAACGCCCGAACGAGAAACCCGGGTAAGACGATCAGCAAGAGCGCCGTCAGGCCGCCAAATGCCATGGCGGTGCCGAAGGCCGCCCAGCCCGCACGCCCGATCGCGTGCCGATCGCGTGCCCCGACGGCGTGGCCGACCCGGATGGTTGCGGCCTGCGCTATGCCGAGCGGGACCATGAAGCAGAGGGCCGAGATCTGGAGCGCGATGGTGTGGGCCGCGAGCTCGGTCGTGCCGATCATGCCCATGACCAGGCCGGACCCGCCGAAGAACGCCACCTCGAAGGCCAGCGTGGCAGCGATCGGCATGCCGATGCGCCAGATCGCCCGAAACCGCCCCCAATCCGCCCGCCAGAATCGCCCGAAGACGTGGTAGCGCCTGAAATGGCGGTCGGTCACTGCGACGACGGCGAGCGCCACGAAGCCGAGCGCGGCCGTGATGGTCGTGGCGATGCCGGCGCCCACGAGGCCCAGCTCCGGCGCACCGAGGCGGCCGAAGATCAGCATCCAGGCGAGAAGAAGGTTAAAGGGGAGGCCGGCGAGCGCCACGGCGAGGCCCCAACCGGGCCGGCCGAGGGCGGCCATGAACAGGCGCAGCACGACGAAGGCGAGGTTGGGCAGCAGCGCCCATTGCAGCGTCCAGAGATACCGGCCGCCGGCCGCCGCGAGGTCCGGATTCTGCCCGAACGCCCGCAGCAGGGTCTCGCCGCTGGACAGTAGCAGCCAGGCCGGAATGCATATGACGATCGCGACCCAGAGGCCCTGGCGCACGGTGCGGCGTATGTCGCGGACCGCGTGCCGGGCACGGCCGTATTCGGCCGCGACGAGGGGCGACACGGCCGTGACGAGGCCGATCGAGCTGATCATCACGGCATGATAGAGGTTCGTGCCGAGGGCGGCCGCGGCCAGCGGCTCGGGCCCGAGCCGGCCGATGAGGATGACGTCCATGGTGGCGAGCGCCGTCCCGGCCACGTTGGACAGAATCATCGGCCAGGCGAGCGCGAGGGTCGCGGCGACCTCGCGCAGCCACGCGGCCCTGTACTCATGGCGGCGCTCGATCGCGCCAACACCTGCCTGGATCATGGGCAGCGTGTAGCGGGACGACGGAAGTGTCGCCAGGAGGACGGGCTATTCCGCCGCGGCACTTTCCGCGAAGTCGCCCAGGAATCCGCCCGATTGGCGGTGCCACAGCCGGGCATAGAGCCCGCCGCGCGCGAGGAGCTCGGCATGGCTGCCCTCCTCGACGACACGTCCGGCATCCAGCACGACCAGGCGGTCCAGCGCCGCGATCGTGGAGAGCCGGTGCGCGATGGCGAGCACGGTCTTTCCCGCCATGAGGCTCGTCAGCGCATCCTGGATCGCAGCCTCGACCTCCGAATCCAGCGCTGATGTCGCCTCGTCTAGGATCAGGATCGGGGCGTTCTTCAGGATCACGCGCGCGATCGCGATGCGCTGACGCTGGCCGCCGGACAGCTTGACGCCCCGCTCGCCGACTTGCGCGTCGTAGCCGCGCCGCCCCTTGTGGTCCTCGAGGTCGCGGATGAAGACGTCCGCATGGGCGAGCCTTGCGGCGTGCTCGATCTCGGCCTCGCTCGCACCCGGGCGACCATAGGCGATGTTCTCGCGGATGGAGCGGTGCAGGAGCGAGGTGTCCTGGGTCACGACGCCGATCTGTCGCCGCAGCGAATCCTGCGTCACGGCCGCAATGTCCTGCCCGTCGATCAGGATGCGTCCGCCGTCGACATCATGGAGGCGCAGGAGGAGCGACGTGATGGTCGTCTTGCCGGCGCCGCTCGGACCCACGAGGCCCACCTTCTCGCCGGGTCGGATCGAGAGGTTCAGGTTCGAGAGGATGCCCGTCTCGCGGCCATAGTTGAACGACACGTCCTCGAACCGGATCGCGCCCGAGCGCACCACGAGTTCGCGCGCGCCGGGCCGATCGACGAGGCCGTGCGGGCGGGCGATGGTCGACATCGATTCCTGAACGACGCCGATATTCTCGAAGATGCCGCGGACCGTCTGCATCACCCAGCCGGACATCGCGAGGAGCCGCATCACGAGGGCGAGACCGGCCGCCGCGTCGCCGCTCGTCATGCGGCCCTCGGACCAGAGGAGCAGCGACAGGCCGGCCGTCGAAGCCAGGAGCGCGCTGTTCATCACGGAGAGGAGACCCGTGACGCCGGTAATGAGCCGCATCAGGTCGAGGAAAGCCGCCATCCAGCGCGCGAGTGCCTCGCGGACCGAGGAGCGCTCGTCCTCGCCGCGGGCGAAGAGCTTCACCGTGAGGATGTTCGTGTAGCTGTCGACGACGCGGCCGACCATCACGGAGCGTGCATCCGCATTGGCGAGCGAGCGCTGCTGGGCGCGCGGCACGAAATAGCGCAGCAGGGCGATGTAGGCTGCGATCCAGACGAGCATCGGTAGCGCGAGCCACAGGCTGATCGAGCTGAAGAGGCCCACCGCCGCGAGCGCGAAGACCGCCACATAGACGAGCGTATCGAGGACCGTGACCGCGATCTCGCGGATGGCCGGGCCGGTCTGGGTGATCCGGTTCGCGAGCCGGCCTGCGAAGTCCCCCTGGAAATACGCCAGCGAGTGGCCGAGCGTGTAGAGGTGCGTCCGCCACCGGATCATCGTCGTCGATTGCGGCACGACGATCTGGTTGGACACGTATTCGTGCGCCGTGTGGACGAGCGGCCGGATCACCAGGATCAGGATGGCCACGGCCAGGAGGGCGCTGCCGTGCTCCGGCAGGATCCGGTCCGGCGAGGAGGTCGCCAAGATGTTCACGAACCAGCCGATCAGGAGGTAGAGGCCGGATTCGAGAACGCCCACGACGAGGGAGAAGGCCAGCAGAACGGCCAGCCAGAACCGGATCGGCTTCAGGTAGTGCCAGGTGAAGCGGCCGACACTCGTCGGCGGCATCTCGCTCTCGGGGAAGGGAGCGAAAGGCTCGATCAGCGTCTCGGGGCGGCGGAGCATCGGGTTCATATCGGGATCGCGCAGAGCCACACAAACGCCCCCGCGCGATCCCCGTTGCCGCGGCCCTCGCGCTCGGGTCCGCAGCGGACGGAGCGCCGGCCCGCGATCAGACGATCGGCTTGCCGCCCGTGACAGCCACCATTGTGCCCGAAACATAGCTCGCCTCGTCGGACGCGAGCATCACGTAGACGGGTGCGAGTTCGACCGGCTGGCCCGGCCGTTTCATGGGAACCTGCTGGCCGAAGTTCTTCACCTTCTCGGCCGGCATGGTGGACGGGATCAGGGGCGTCCAGATCGGGCCCGGCGCCACGGAATTGGCCCGGATGCCCTTCTCGGCCAGCATCTGCGACAGGCTGGCCGTGAAATTCTCGATGGCGCCCTTGGTAGCCGCGTAGTGCAGGAGCTGTGGGCTCGGATTGTCGGCATTCACCGAGGCCGTGTTGATGATGGATGCACCGGCGTTCATGTGCGGCAGGGCGGCCTTGGTGATGATGAACATCGCGATGATGTTCGTCTTGAAGGTGTGCTCGATCTCGTCGTCCGTGAGCTCCTCGAGCGTCTGGACGGTGCTCTGGTAGGCGGCGTTGTTCACCAGGATGTCGATCCCGCCGAAAGCCTCGACGGTCTTCGCGACGATGTCCCGGCATTGCTGGGGCTTGGAGATGTCGCCCGGCAGAAGCAGCACCTTGCGGCCGGCCTCCTCGACATGGCGGGCCGTGTCTTTCGCGTCGTCATGCTCGTCGAGATAGGAGATCGCGACGTCGGCGCCCTCCCGTGCGAACGCGATCGCCACCGCGCGGCCGATGCCTGAATCGCCGCCCGTGATCAGCGCCCGCTTTCCTGCGAGCCGGCCATGTCCCTTGTAGCTCGTCTCGCCATGATCGGGCACCGGCTTCATGGCGTTGGTACGCCCGGGCATGGGCTGGTTCTGGTCGGGGAAGGGCGGCTTCGGATAGTCGGTGGGCATTGCAGGCTCCGGGGGAGTGTTGCCTCTTCAATGTCCCAGCCGCCGCGAGGTTCGCTCCAGTCCGGTCGCGCGAAACGGGGTCCCGCGAGGGTAATCTACCGAACCGGCTCTGCTCAGGCGGCGATCTCGGCAAAGCTCCGCGCGTCGAGATTCGCGCCGCAGAGAAGCACGCCGACACGCTCCCCGCGAGATGGGCGATACGCACCGGACAGGAGCGCCGCCAGGGCGGCCGCGCCGCCGGGCTCGGCGGCGATCCGGAAATCGCCCCAGAGACGGCGCTGCGCATCCCTGATCGCCTCGTCCGTCACCAGCGCCACGTGGTCGACGGCGCCGCGGCAGGTCTCGTAGACGAGCGCGCCGACATTCCGGGCCCCGAGCGAATCGGCAGCAACGGAGTGGACCTCGACATCTACCGGGCTGCCCGCCTCCAGGGCGGCGCGCAGAGCACGAGAGCCCTCCGGCTCGACACCGACCACCTTCGTCGAGGTGCCGTTCCACCACGTTGCGATCCCGCCGACGAGGCCGCCTCCGCCGACCGCCACCAGCACGGTATCGAGACCTGGCGCCTGGTCGTCCCATTCAAGGCCGACCGTGCCCTGGCCCGCCATCGTGGCGGTTGCGCTGAAGGGATGGATGAGGAGGGCGCCGCTTTCGGCTGCGTGCCGGTCGCAGGCCGCTTGGGCGTCAGCGTAGCGCTCGCCGCCGACCACGATCTCCGCCCCGCAGGCCCGGATCAGAGCGATCTTCGCGGGGCTCGCAATCTCGGGGACGAAGATCCGGGCCGGAATGCCGAGCTCACGCGCAGCGAAAGCGACCGCCGCGCCGTGGTTGCCGCCGGATGCGGCCGCCACCCCGGCCTCGGGGATCGCCTGCGACAGGAGCGAGTTGAAGGCGCCGCGGCTCTTGAACGAGCCGGCATGTTGCAGGAACTCGAGCTTCAGGCTCACCGGGCCGTCATGTCCCAGCGCGCCGGCCGCAAGATCGAGCACCGGGGTGCGTCGAATACGCGGAGCGATCCGCCCGTAGGCGGCCTGGATGTCAGATCGGGAAAGGCTCATGAGCCGGATCTATTGCCCGGCGGGCCTTCCGGCCAGCCCCGCGGCTCAGACCCGGCCCGGATCCCAGCGCAGGGCGACAGCATGCCGGCCTGCCTGCCGTGGACGCAGCTTCCTCATCGAGGCGCGCTCCGCGAGTTCGCCCGACGCATCCTCCCAATCGGCGTGACCCGTCCAGCATTCGAGCGACAGGAACGGCGCGGTTGGCCGGGACCATACGGCGAGGTGCGGGAAATCCTCGGTCTCCATCACGATGGCGGCGCCGTCCGCCGCCTCGAACCGCATGGCGCGGCTCTTCGCGTCGAGGAAGACGAGCGCCTCGGCAAAGAGGTCGGGCGAGAGCGGCAGCTCGCGGCCTTTGACCGGGACGGGGCGCGAGCGCCGGGCCAGCAAGCCACCGGCCGCGACCTCCGGGACGACGTCGCTCACCGCGGCGTCGAACACCACCCGGTATCCGTCCTTCACGATGCCATGCCCGGGGACGGGCCAGGGGAAGGCCGGGTGGAAGCCGATCGCGTAGGGCAGGTCGCGCCTGTCGGTGTTGGTCACCTCGAACGAGAGCCGCAACGCATCCGGCTCGAGCCGGTACAGGATGTCGAGCTCGAATGCGTAGGGGTAGTGCTCGCGCGTCGCCTGGTTGTCGGAGAGACGGAAGCGGGCGCTCGCCTCGTCGCGTTCGATCAGCGTGAAGTGCGAGCGCCGGGCGAAGCCATGCTGCGGCATGGGGAAGAACTCGCCGTCGACCTGCACCATGCCTCCCGAGGAGGCTCCGACACGGGGAAACAGGATGGGCGCGTGGAAATTCCAATGCTCCGGGTCGCCGCTCCACAGGAGCTCGCGGCCGCCGACCTGCCAGGAGACAGGTTCGGCGCCTCGAAGCGCGATCTGCGCGCTACTGCCCCCGGCCGACAGGTGCACGTCGTCGGCCGCCGGGCGGATGCGGTTCCAATCAGGCATGGGAGGGAGTTGCCGGGCTTCGCGGCCCGGCGTCAAGCGGCCGGTGCTGGTTCACCGCAGAGCCTGCAGCACCCGGCCGCCCGGACGCCCGGTCGGCTTCATGCCGAGCTGGCGCTCGATCTCCTTGATGGCATCGCGGGTCTTCTGCCCCACGCGGCCGTCCGGCTCGCCCACGTCGTAGCCGCGTGCGGTCAGCTTCTGCTGCAGCAGGCGGCGCTCCGCCCGGGACAGCGGCGGGTCGTCGGTCGGCCAGGCCGTCTGGATCCCGGGCCGCCCCTTCAGCCGGTCCGACAGCATGGAGATGGCGAGCGCGTAGGAATCAGCGCCATTGTAGGAATAGGCGCAGTCATAGTTCTTGAAGACCAGGAAGGCGGGGCCGTCACGCCCGGCGGGCATCAGCAGGCCGGCATTGCCGGCGCCGTTGAGCGAGCCCCCGTTGACCTTCTTGATGCCGCGCGCCGCCCAGAACGAGAGGGGGTGCTTCTTCGTCCGGCCGGACGGGCCGGAATAGCCGTCCGGGACGCGTACCTCGTAGCCCCAGGTGTTCCCGGTCTGCCAGCCGGCCTTGGCCATGAAGTTCGCCGTCGAGTGGAGCGCGTCCGAGACCGAGTTCACGAGGTCGCGGCGGCCGTCGCCATCGCCGTCCACGGCCAGACGAAGATAGGTCGACGGGATGAATTGCGTATGCCCGAAGGCGCCGGCCCAGGAGCCCTTCAGGTCCGAGGGGTTGAGGTCGCCGCGTTCGATGATGCGGAGCGTCGAGACGAGCTCGTCCCGGAAAAAGCTCTGGCGACGCGGCGCAAAGCAGGCGCCCGTCGCGAGCGCCTGGACCAGCGGCATGCTCCCGCCCGCCTTGCCGTAATCACTCTCCACGCCCCAAACGGCCACGATCGTGTGGCGGTCGACGCCGAACCGGGCCTCGGCGGCCGCCAGCACGGAGGCGTAGCGGCGCAGCATCTGCTGGCCTTCGGCGACCTTCTCCTCGTCGTTGAGCGTCGCGAGATAGTCCCAGATCGGCGTCTTGAATTCCGGCTGGTTGTTCATCCGCTCGATGACCGTCATGTCCGGCTCGAGTCCCCGCGTGGCGCGGTCGAAGGTGGAGGCCGAGACCCCCTTGGAGAGGGCGGCCGACCGCAGCCCAGACAGGCACGAGGAAAAATCGGCCTGTGCCAAGGCGGGTGTGCCTGCAAGTGCTGCAGCTAGGGCGCAGGCAATTCGGATCGTGCGGCGCAAACTGTCCTCCCGGGTGTGCCGCTATTCGGGCCGCGGACGGTTAACGAAGAGTTGCGGCGACCCTGCGGCCAGTCGTCGGCCCGATCGTGAAATGTCGCGGTAGCGGGCCCGCACGCCGTGCCCCACTGTGCGAGCCCGCAGCGGATCGGGCTGCCGCCAAGCTTAGCGGATCGAGACGCCCCCGGCGGCGTTGAACAGGTTTGCGCCGCCGGTCAGGGGCGCACCGTGCCTGCCCGCGAGGACAGAACAATGGCTCGTGCCCCCGTGAAGCCGAAGGACCCAAAGACCTTCCACGTCTCGTACTGGCTGATCGCCGCTCTCGGCCTGCTGATCTTCCAGTACGTCTTCGCCTCGTACTCCCAGGTCGCGAACCTGCCCTACAGCCAGTTCGAGCAGTACCTGAAGGAAGGCAAGGTCGCCGAGCTCGGGGTTTCGGACCGCTTCATCCAGGGCAAGTTCAAGGAGCCGATCGACGGGAAGAGCGTCTTCATCACGACCCGCGTGGACCCGCAATTCGCGGACGAGCTGCAGAAATACAACGTCCGGTACACGGGGCAGATCGAGAGCACCTTCTTCCGCGACCTGTTGTCCTGGGTGCTGCCGGTCCTCCTGTTCTTCGGCATCTGGGCCTATCTCGGACGGCGGCTGGCGAAGGGACTCGGCGGGGCGGGCGGCCTGATGGCCGTCGGGAAATCGAAGGCTCGCGTCTATGTGGAGGCCGACACGGGCGTGACCTTCGCGGACGTGGCCGGCGTCGACGAGGCCAAGGACGAGCTGCGCGAGGTCGTCGACTTCCTCAAGGACCCGGAGCGCTATGGCCGGCTCGGCGGCCGCATGCCGAAGGGCGTGCTGCTGGTCGGCCCGCCCGGCACCGGCAAGACCCTGCTCGCCAAGGCGGTGGCCGGCGAGGCGAAGGTCCCCTTCTTCTCCATCTCGGGCTCGGAATTCGTCGAGATGTTCGTCGGCGTCGGGGCGGCGCGCGTGCGCGACCTCTTCGAGCAGGCGCGGCAGAAGGCGCCGGCCATCATCTTCATCGACGAGCTCGACGCGCTCGGCCGGGCCCGCGGCGTGGGACCCTATGCGGGCGGCACGAGCGAGAGCGAGCAGACCTTGAACCAGCTGCTGGTCGAGCTCGACGGGTTCGACAGCCGGTCGGGGCTGGTTCTCCTCGGCGCCACCAACCGGCCGGAAATCCTGGACCCCGCCCTGCTACGCGCCGGGCGCTTCGACCGTCAGGTGCTGGTGGACAGGCCGGACAAGAAGGGCCGCATCGACATTCTCCGCGTCCACATGCGCAACGCGAAGCTGGCGCCCGACGTCGACGAGGAGAAGGTGGCCGCGCTCACGCCGGGCTTCACGGGGGCCGACCTCGCCAACCTCGTGAACGAGGCGGCTCTGCTCGCCACGCGGCGCGGCGGCGACGCCGTCACGATGAGCGACTTCAACAACGCGGTCGAGCGGATCGTGGCGGGGCTGGAGAAGCGCAACCGGCTGCTCAATCCGCGCGAGCGCGAGATCGTGGCCTATCACGAGATGGGGCACGCGCTGGTCGCCCTGTCGCTTCCCGGCAGCGACCCGGTGCACAAGGTCTCGATCATCCCGCGCGGGATCGGCGCGCTCGGCTACACGATCCAGCGTCCGACCGAGGACCGCTTCCTGATGACCAAGGAGGAGCTGGAGAACAAGATGGCCGTGCTGCTCGGCGGCCGGGCGGCCGAGCTGGTGGTGTTCGGCCATTACTCGACCGGTGCCGCCGACGACCTCAGGCGCGTGACGGACATCGCCCGCTCCATGGTGACCCGCTACGGGATGTCGCCGAAGCTCGGCAGCGTCGCCTACGAGCGGGATACGCGCTCCTTCCTGCAGGGCGCCGACCTTCCCTCGATGCCCCGGGAGCGCGATTTCGGCGAAGAGACCGGAAACGAGATCGACACCGAGGTGAAGGGGATCGTGCAGGCCGCGCTCGATCGCACGGTCGCGATCCTGCGCGAGAAGCGCGACGCGCTGGAGCGCTCGGCGCGAAAGCTGCTGGAGAAGGAGACGCTCGACGAGCACGAACTCGCCGAACTCGTCGGGGTGCCCGTCCACCGGGTCACGCAGGCGGCGGAGTAGGTCCTCGGCCGCTCACATTTGGCGGTAGGCGGTGCCCTGAGGGGGTGGATCCCGGCTTTCGCCGGGACGAGCGGGACAGCAGGCACGCGCCGTCCTTCCCCGGCCGGGGTCTTTCCATCTGCACTGTCAAAGAGCGGTCTCGTTCCTCATCGAGGGGAGCGGGACGCCGGTTCTCCGGCCTTCAATGATAGGAATTGCGGATTTGCCAGGTCCCTCCCGGCGTCCCGCGACGGTCTTTTCGGCCCCATAGGCACGCGCCCGGTCAGCCGCCCGGACGCCCCGGCTACCGAACCGAGACCCCGGGACCCGCCCTCCCTCCGCCAAACGTGACCGGTGCGCACGCGGCTCCCTCGCCAGAGGGGAGTGCGGACGTTATAGGAATAAATGCTAGGATTGTCAAGCGGAGCGCGGCGGCGCCGCCGCGCACCCTCTCCCATTTGGGAGAGGGATGGGGTGAGGGCATGACGTTCCAGGATTGATCGAACACCGAGCCGCTGCTTTCCGACCAGGCGAGCAATCCGGCTGCCGAGCAACCCTCACCCGGTCGGCTGCCGCCGACTCGACCTCTCCCACACGGGAGAGGGGGCGCGCACGACCGTCGCGCTCGGGCGATCGGTCTGCGGAAAGGCGCGCTCGAAGGCCGGGATCAGGCCCAGGCCCGCTCCGCGAGCTTCTGCTCGTAGCTCTGGATGGCCGGCGCCTTTTCGAGCGTCAGGCCGATATCGTCGAGGCCGTTCAGCAGGCAATGCTTGCGGAAGGGATCGATCTCGAAATGCAGCGTGCCGCCGTCCGGGCCCCGGATGGTCTGGCTCTCCAGGTCGACCGTGAGGGTCGCGTTCGCGCCGCGCTCGGCGTCGTCGAAGAGCTTCTCCAGGTCCTCGGGCGAGACCACGATCGGCAGGACGCCGTTCTTGAAGCAGTTGTTGTAGAAGATGTCGGCGAAGCTCGTGGAGATGACGCAGCGGATGCCGAAATCGAGCAGCGCCCAGGGGGCGTGCTCGCGCGAGGAGCCGCAGCCGAAATTGTCGCCCGCCACCAGGATCTGGGCGTTCCGGTAGGCCGGCTTGTTCAGCACGAAATCCGGATTTTCCGAGCCGTCGTCGAGGTACCGCTGATCGGCGAAGAGGCCGACGCCGAGGCCCGTGCGCTTGATCGTCTTGAGGTAGTTCTTCGGGATGATCCGGTCGGTGTCGACGTTGGTGCTCCGCATCGGCGCCGCGACGCCCGTCAGGGTCTTGAACGGCTGCATCGTCTCAACTCCCATTTCGATCCGGACGCGGCGCAAAAGGCTCGACAGCGCGCGTCATAAACCTGTGTTAAGGAAGCGGTTACCATCTTGGCGCACCTTGACGGCAAGCGGGGCATTTCCGCTTCCACGCAAGCGCCGGGACGAGACCGCGGATGTACCGGCTCTCCCGCGCACTTGCGGTGCGATCGTCAGTCCCCGCTGCCGGGGTTCGGCGAGAACAGGTCCGCCTTCCCGGGCTTCCCGTCCCACTCCTTCGCGTCCCCCGGCTGCTCCTTCTTGCGCGTCAGGTTCGGCCAGCTCTTGGCGTAGTCGGCATTGAGCCTCAGCCAGTTCTCGAGGCCCGGCTCGGTGTCCGGCTTGATGGCCTCGGCCGGGCATTCCGGCTCGCAGACGCCGCAATCGATGCACTCGTCCGGGTGAATGACGAGCATGTTCTCGCCTTCATAGAAGCAGTCGACCGGACAGACCTCGACGCAGTCCATGTACTTGCACTTGATGCAGTTCTCGGTGACGACGTAGGTCATCTGTTCGGTCCTGGCCTCGCCGGCTCGGGAAGGTGTCTGAGCAATCCGGCCGGGCCGGAAAGCCTCCCGGATCAACGCATCGGGCGATCCGGAACGGTGGCGTTTTCGTGACTGCGCTTAGCCGGTGCCCGGATTGGTGACAAGCGCAGCGTCGTCGCGTCCGACATCCTCGTAAAGAAGACGTGCCTCCGGAGCCGGCCCGCGCCGCTCGCCCGGGGCGACGACCCGGACGACCGCGGTGACGTGCTGGGCCGCGATGGTCAGGACATCGCCCGTCCCGACCAGCTTTGCGGGCGCCTCCGCCCGGACGCCGTTCACGCGGACGGCCCCGTCTCCCACCAGCTTCGCCGCGAGCGTGCGGGTCTTGGCGAAGCGCGCGAACCAGAGCCACTTGTCCAGCCGCTGCCGCCCCTCCCGCATGCGCGCCTCAGCTCTTGTTGCGGTCGCCGGATTCGAGCTGCGCCTTCAGGGCAGCCAGCGCCGCAAAGGGTGAATTCGGGTCCGGCTGACGCTCGCGGCGCTCGGGACGGCGATCGTCGCGGCGACCTCCTTCGGGACGGGGGCGATCGTCACGACGCGGCCCGCGCTCCTCGCCAGACCGCCCGCCGCCGCCCTGCGGGCGTCCGCCCTCGGCGCGGAAGCGGTCGCGGCCGCCGCCTTCCTGCCCACGGCCCTGGCCGCCGGGCTGGCCGGCGCGGCGCTGCTCGCCCGGACGATTCTGCCCCTGCCCGCCGCCGGGACGGCGATTGCCCTCCGGCCGGCCGCCACGTCCCTCGGGACGGTTGCGGGCGTGCCGCCCACGCGGATGCTGCTCGCGGTTGTGCCGGTTGAGGCGCCAGACCTCGACGGTCTCCGGTTCCGCCGCGGCGGCGAGCGCGCCGGCATCGGCGTCGCCGGCCGAAACCGGGACCGTCGGGTCGACTTCCTGGGCGGCGGCGGCATCGTCCGGTGTCGCCTCGAGGCTCGTCGCCTCCGGATCTTCGCCGATCTCGAGGGTGGCAGCCGGGTTCGAGACCTCCTCGGCGAGCATGTCGGCACCGGCCGCCACCTCGATCTGGTCCGGCACCGTGCCGGCGATCTCGTCTGCCCGCGGGTCGGCGAGGCGCGAGGTCTCGGGCTCCTCGGCCGCGGCCTCGACCGGCTCGTCCTGGATGCCCGGATCGGGCTCGTCGGCAGCGT
>JAFAEL010000160.1 GCA_023423995.1 Pseudomonadota bacterium
AGCGCGAGGAGAAGGACGAGCGGGGCGTCGGCCCGGAACAACATTCAGCGAATCCGCTCGATCTCCACCGCCAGACGGTCGAGCGCAGCCGCGATTTCCGGGCCGCCGCACACCGTCATCTGCTCCGGTAGCACGAGCCGGCGCTCCGGCGGATAGCGCTCCTGCAACGCCGGATGATGAAGCAGGGCGCTACCCTGGTCCTCCGCCGCGGTTTCGCTGCGGGAGACGAGAAGCATGTCAGCCTTGAGGGCTACGATCTCCTCAAGGCTCACGAGGCCGCCATGGGTGCCGAGGGCCGCCCCAGCATTGCGCAGGCCGACCGTCTCGAGAAAGGACGTCATCAGCGTCTCGCGGCCGGAAATCCAGCCACGCCGCTGCAGCGGAAGCACCGTGATGGGGCGCACAAGCGCCGCGGCGCGGGCCCGCGCGACCGCTGCCTCGATCTCGCCGATCTTGGCCTGCGCCCGATTCGGATGGCCGAGGATCGCCCCCGCGCGCCTGATCTGGTCGATCACCTGCTCGACCGAGGACGCCGCATCGAACTCGACGACGCGCAGCCCGTGCGCCTTCAGGAGCTCACGGGTAGCGCGCCGAGTGAAGCGGCCGGCCAGCACGAGGTCGGGCTTCAGGACGAGCACCTCTTCCGCCGTTCCGGACAGAATCGGATAGGCGCGGGCCTGGTCCCGCACCCAGGAGCGGCGGGGATCGCGTACGAAGGGGCTCAAGCCAAGGATCTGGTCCGGATCGGCGAGCGAGAGCAGCAGCTGGTCGGTGCAAAGATTGATCGAGACGACGCGCGGCCGATCGGGCGCGGCGGCAGCTGGCAATGTCGGCGTCGCCGCGGCAAATAGCGCGGCGAGAAGCCCCGTTCTCGCCGCCTTCGATGCCCACCTACGCGTCGCTGCGCCGATCGATTCCAGGGCCGGCCTAAACGATTTCAAGAAAGACCGGGAATGCAGCACGGCGGCGACCTTGGCGAGGCGGCCTCGCGGTTCGGCGGAACCGACTCCGCCTGGCTTGATCTCTCCACCGGCATCAACCCGCACCCCTGGCCGGTGCCCGACGAGCTGCGGAACGAGGGCTGGACGCGGCTTCCGTCCGGCTCGGACCTCGCGCACCTGATCGCCGCCGCCCGCTCCGCCTACGAGGTCCCGCGGAACGTCGTAATCGCAGCCGCGCCCGGGACGCAGGCGATCATACAATGGCTGCCGCATCTCGCGCCGCGGCGGCCGGTCGCGATCATCGGGCCCACCTACAGCGAGCACGAGACCGTGTGGCGCGGCCACGGGTCCCAAGTCGAACAGATCCAGTCGCTTGGCGAGGCGAGCGATGGCTCGCGTCATATCGTCATCGTCAATCCGAACAATCCGGACGGCCGCATCGTCGGCCGCTCGGAAATCCTGGCGGCGGCCGCTCAGTGCCGGCGGCGCGGAAGCTGGCTCGTCGCGGACGAATCCTTCGCCGATGTCGAACCTTCCTGCAGCGTGGTGCGCGATTGCGGCGAGTTGCCCATCCTCGTCCTGCGTTCCTTCGGCAAGTTCTACGGCCTCGCCGGCCTTCGCCTCGGCTTTGCGATCGCGTCCCCGCCCATCGCCGAGAAGGTCGCGCGCGCACTCGGATTGTGGCCCGTCTCCGGTCCCGCCATCGCGGTTGGAACGGCGGCTCTCGCCGACACCGCCTGGGCCGCAGCGATGCGCGGGCGGCTGGTGAGCGAAGCGGAGGCGCTGGACGAGCGACTGATCGGGGCCGGGCTGAAGGTCGTCGGCGGCACGAGCCTGTTCCGGCTCGTCGAGCATCCGCGGGCGGGTCGGCTGCACGAGGCTCTCGCCTCCCGCAGGATCTGGATCCGCCGCTTTCTCTGGTCGCCGACGCTGCTGCGCATCGGCCTCCCGCCGGACGAGGCGGCTTCGGTTCGTTTGGCCAACGCCCTCGCGGCATGCCTGCGCGAGGTCGAGAACGGCCGTCACGACCAAGGTACCAGAACCGGCGCGCCCTGATACTCACCGAGGAACGCCTCGATGCCGAAGACGCGGCGCAGGAGATCTGGCGCCAGCGATTCGGCGGGCGGTCCGGACCCGGCAAGTCGCCCGCCCTGCAGGAGCACGACGGTGTCCGCATAGCGGGCCGCGAGCCCTAGATCATGGGTCACGGCGACGACCAGCGCGCCGCTACGGGCGCGCGCCCGTAACGCGGACATCACGTCGATCTGGTGCCTGGGATCCAGGGCCGCCGTCGGCTCGTCGGCAAGGATCACCGGGGCGCCTGCCGCGAAGACCCTGGCGAGAGCGACGCGGGCGCGCTCGCCACCCGACAGAGACGTGACCGGGCGATCCGCAAAGGCGGCGGTTTCCGTGACCCGCATCGCTTCGGCGATCATCTCCAGGTCCGAAGGACCGAGGCGGTCGGGATCCGCCGCCCCATGCGGGAAACGGCCGAGGGCAACGATGTCGCGCGCCGGCAGCGGCCAGTGAACCTCGTGGCCCTGTGGCAGGTAGGCGATCCGGCGAGCACGCCCACGGGCGGAGAGCCCCGCGAGATCATCCGCCCCGAGCGCGACCCTCCCCCCATGGGGGACAAGCCCAACGATGGCGCGCAGGAGCGACGTCTTGCCGGCTCCGTTGGGTCCCACGACGGCGACGAAGCGTCCGAGACTGAGGTCGAGCGAGACCTCGCTCAGCACGAGCCGTCCGCCGAGCCGGACCGAGAGGTCGCGGATGTGGAGGTCGGCGCTCATGCGACCAATCCCGCCCCGAGCCGGCGGCGCTCGCGCAGGATCAGGTAGAGGAAGAAGGGCACGCCGATCAGCGAGGTCAGCACGCCGACCTTGATGTCGGTCGTCGAGGGGATGATCCGGACCGCGATGTCGGCGGCCGTCAGGAGGCACGATCCGGCGAGCGCGGCCGGCAGCAGCAGGCGGGCGGGGTCATAGCGGACCAGCGGCCGCACGAGATGCGGGGCGACGAGCCCGATGAACCCGATCGTTCCCGCAACCGCCACCGATGCGCCGACCCCGAGCGCCACGCCGACGATGACCAGGAGCCGGAGGCGGGCGACGTTCACGCCGAGGCTCTGCGCCGCCTCCTCCCCGAGCGTCAGGACCCGGAAGGCGCGCGCGTGGGCTGCGAGAATGGCCGCCCCGGCCAGGATGAAGGGGAGCGCCATCGCGACATGGCGCATGGAGCGGTCCTCCAGGGACCCCAGCAGCCAGAACGCGATCTCGAGTGCGGCGAACGGGTTCGGCGCGAGGTTCATGGCGAGGGCCGTCGCGGCCCCGGCGAGGCTCGATATGGCGAGGCCGGCCAGGATGAGGAGCGTCAGTCCGGCATTCCGGCCCGCGACCGCGATGAGAAGGAAAACGGACAGGAACGCCCCAATGATCGCCGCTACGGGCAGGGCGAAGGAAAGCGCATCGGCCAGCCCGAGCGAGAGCGTCGCCACCGCCCCGAAGGCCGCCGCCTGCGGGGCCCCGAAGATCGAGGGGGCGGCAAGCGGGTTGCGCAGGAGCCCCTGCATGGCGGCGCCGCACAGGCCGAGGATCCCGCCGATCATCAGCGAGAGAATGGCACGCGGCAGCCTGATCTCACGCACGATCACCTGCGCCGTCTCGTCGCCGCCTCCAAGGAGAGCAGCGGCGACGGTCGTGGGCGAGAGACGGACCGGGCCGACGCCGAGCGAGAGAAGAAACAGGAGCAGCGCAACCGCCCCGAGGGCGCCCGCCACGATTCCCGTCGTCTTCCCCGCCTTCGTCGGCCCGCTGCTCACCACGTTACGCTAAGACCCGCATAGACCGCCCGCCCGGTGGTCCCATAATTCAGGACCTCCTGATAGCGCGCGTCGGTGATGTTCTCGATGCGGCCGAACACCTTCCAGGTCTGGTCGAACCGATACTCGCCGTAGACGTCGAGGCGCGCATAGGCCGGGAGGGGCAACGTCTCGTTGTTGCCGCTGAAGCGCTGCGCAACCATCGTGACGCGCGGCTCGATCAGCAGCCCCGGCATGGGCGTGACCGCGAGGCCGACCCGACCGACATGCGGCGGCCGACGCTGCAGCCTCAAGTTCGTCCGCTCGTCCTTCGCATCGAGGTAGGTGTAGACGCCCGTGAGGGTGAGAAGCTCCGGCCAGAGGACGAGGGCGCCCTCGAGTTCAAGGCCCGAGGTCTTGGCCTTGGACACGTTGAAGTACCTGGACGTCGGCGAGTCGAACTCGATCATGTCCTGGAAGCGGTTTCCGAAAACGGTCGCCGACAAGGTCAGCCGCCCGTCCCAGACCGTCTGATCGATGCCGGCGTCCCAGCCGATGCTCGTCTCGGGAAGAAGGCCGGGATTGCCGAAGGTGGGCTGATAGAGCTGGTAGAGCGTGGGTGCCTTGCCGCCCGTGCCGCCTGTGGCGCGGAGCTTCGTGCCCGTCTCCGGGATCAGGAAAGCACCGGTCGCCCGCCAGGTGTCGAAGCTGAGCCTGTTCACCTCGTCGTGGCGTCCGCCAGCCGAGAGGATGATGCGTTCGCCGATCGGCAGCTGGTAGAGCGCGAAGACGGACCGGGTGTCCTGCTGCGCCTCAAGGGTCCTTGTCCGGTTCGCGGGGCCAGGGACGTAGGATGTGGAGAAGGTGGCGGCCTTCTCCGATTCCACGCGGCCACCGAAGGTCATCGTCCCGAAGCTCTGAAGCCTGAGATCGCCCTGGTATTCCGTCCCGATGCGGTCGCCCCTGAATTCGGACAGGGCATCGCTCGTGATCCGCACCGGATTGGCCCGATATGTGAAGTCCCGAAACTCGCGATCGGTCTGGTTGGCGTAGACCTGCAGGGTCTGGGTCAGCGGCCCCTGCTCGGCCGTGCCCTTCGCCCAGATCTGCGTGAGCGTGCGGGTGGTCTCGGCGGGCGTGTCGGGGAAGATCCGGCTGTTACCGCTATAGATCACGTTGCGCGGCAGCGCGGACGAGCCGGCATCGTATTCAGCCGAGGTGCGGAAGGAGAGAAGCCCTGCTTCCAGCTTGACGCCCTCGCCGGCATCATAGCCCAGCCGCCCATAGCCGCCCCAGCGCGTGAAACCGTCCGGCTCGAACTTGCCGAACCGTCGCTCGAGCTGCGGGATGCGGTAGCCGTAGCGCGAGAAGCCGTTGCTCGTCTGGCCTCCGCCGGAGAAGGCATAAGACCAGGGCCCGATCGAGCCCGCAGCAGTCGCGCTTGACGAGAACGTGCCATAGGAGCCGCCCTGGCTCTGGACGTGGAAGCGAGGCTCCCCTCCCCCGCTGCTCGTGATGATGTTGACCACGCCGCCGATCGCGTCGGAGCCGTAAAGCGCGCTCTGCGGTCCGCGGAGCACCTCGATCCGATCGATGGCTGTCGGCAGCAGGTTGGCGAAATCGAATTCGCCGCTCGCCGAACTCGGATCGTTCACGCGGATCCCGTCGAGAAGAACGAGGGTCTGACCGGAATTCCCGCCCCGGATGCGGACCACTGTCGTCGAAGCGGGTCCGCCTGCGTCGGAGACGTCCAGACCGGGAACGTTGCGCAGCGCGTCGACGAGGGTCGTCGGGTTCGAGCGCTGGAGCTCCTCGCGCGTCACGACCGTGATGGCACTCGCCGCGCGCCCGATTGGTTCCGGTCGCCGGTTGGCCGTGACGACGATGTCAGGAAGGGAAACCGCTTCGCCCGTGCCTTGGGCGTGTGCGGGGGCGCCGAGCGCCAGGACGGAAGCAAACGACAAAAACAGCGGCGTCGCGCCGCTCAGGGGACGAAGCATGACATCTCCTCGCGGCCCACCGCCGCAGGTTTGGGGTCACGCTTCCGGCCGGTCTCCTGGCTCGCGGATCATCGCCTCCATCCGCCTTCCCGGCCCAGGGGCCAGTGGCATGTTGGAGAAGGCTCTCCGCCTACAGTTGCGGGGGCAGCCGCGGCGTTGGACCAAGGGTCATGGCTGACCTGGCCCGCACCGCATTCCCGTTTCACCCCGGATCATCCGGGGCACCGAAAGCCGGGCCAATGAGCATGGCGCGCCAGCCGCGGCAAGCCCCGAAAATCTCGGCCCGCGCGGTGAGATATTCCGGCAACAGCGGGAGCGGGTTCAGCCCTTCCGGCGGAAGACCAGGCTGAGATTGTTGGCCGGCATTTCGACTCGCTGCGCCAGTTGGAGACCGCACTCCTCCCCAAGCGCCCGCACCGCTTCGAGGTCGCGCAGGCCCCACTCTCGGTTGCGGGCCTTGAGGCTGAGGTCGAAAGCCTCGTTGCTCGGCGCGGTCGGCCTGCCGGCCTCGCGATACGGACCGTAGAGGAACAAGACGCCGTCGGAAGCGAGCAGCCGGGCGGCATTCGTGAAGAGCCCGACGGCAGCCGACCAGGGCGAGATGTGGACCATGTTGATCGAGACGACCGCGTCGATGCCCGGGGCGACCAGCCAGTTCCTCGAGGACGCATCGAGTTGGAGAGCCGCCATCAGGTTCGGCAACCCCGCGGCGCGCCGCTGGGCCGCTATGCTCGCGAGCGCATCCGGATCCCGGTCGCTCGGCTGCCAAACGATGCCAGGCAGATGGCCGGCGAAATAGGCCGCATGCTCGCCAGTGCCGCTCGCGATCTCCAGGACGGTCCCTCGTTCCGGCAGGAGATCGCGAAGGACCGCGAGAATGGGTTCGCGGTTGCGCGTGACCGCGGCTGAGCTGAGGGCCAGGTTCGACAAATTGGTCGGACGGTCCGCGTCGATCAGCGCGCCGAGAGAGGCCCAGCGACGAGGCTTCGCATCAGAGCGCGGTCGAACGGCTCGCGAACGACGGAGTTCGCGAAAACCGTGGTCTTCATCCCCGTCTCGAAGTCGTAGGAGATGGACCGGGGCAGAAGTGACGTGACCTTACTCGGCTCCGCCGGGGAAGCGGCGGCGGCCACGGGCGATCCCTCAGGCAGCGAGGCAGCAGGCTGCGGTGCGGAACGAGGCTCCGCGCTGGCTGCCTGGGAAGACGATGGTGGGGAGGGAACGGGGGACCGGTCGCCCACCGCGACCGAGGCTGTCGCCTCGGGAGCCCGCTCCGGCTGCGCCTCCAGGGCGCTCTTCGCCTTCAATTCATCGGCCCGCGCCTCGAGAGCGCGGCGTAGCCGAACGACCCGCTCATGTCCGGCGATTCCGCTCTCATCGGCAGCCGGCACGGGCCCGACCGCCGCGGCGACGAGAGCCGCCTCGACGTCCGGCAGGACAGCCGCCGGCTGCGTCTCGCGCGGGCTGGGGATCGCCGCTGCGGCGGGAGGGGGCGTCTCACCACGCCGGAGGTCCAGCGGGGGGAGGACGACGTGGGTTGCCGTCGGCGGGACCTGCGTCACGCGGGGGACCGATGCCGTTCGACTCCCCTTGCTGGAGCGTGCGCGCGAACTCCGCTCGGCTTTCGGGAAACGCCCCTCGATCCAAACGCCGTTGATGCGCTTGCGCGTATAGAATTGAGCCGCTTCGGCCGGGCCAATGCCGACCGTCTCGAAGGTAATCGCCGAGGATGCCAGGTATCCGCCGAGGGCAATTCCGGCTGTCACCGCTGCCCTCACGCACAAGCGCATGCGCATGAGAGTACTCCCGCTACACCCGCTCTTTTTGAACGATCACCTTGACAGGTGCAACCCGAGTGCGAATCAGCAGTAATCCGAAATGCCGTATGATGATCGGCAACCTTAACGCCGACGTGATGACGCTCATCTTCTGGCCCGCTTAGATCGACGAGTATCAGCTCAGTCGATCAGCGAAGCATGGCCGGATCGCGACCGGATCAGCTCGCGATTGCGGCGGTCCTGAAGGGTCTGATTTCGACCTTCGCCTGCTCCAGCACCGCGCGGACGCGCTGCGCCATGGCGATGGCCGTCGGCCCATCCCCATGAACGCAGATGGTCTCGATCTTTGCCGGAATGCGCTTCCCGGAGGCGCAGAAGATCGCTCCTTCCCGGACCATCGCCAGAACCCGTTCCGCGGCTTCGTCGGCATCGTGCAGCACGGAGCCGGGCTTCTTTCGGCTCATCAGCTGGCCGTCATCCTCGTAGGCGCGGTCGGCGAAGATCTCCGCGGCCTGATCGAGGCCGAGTTCCTCGGCCACCCGCTCGGTGGGAAGACCCGGCATGGTGATGTAGACGAGCGAGCGATCGACCCCCTTGATCGCGCGGCCGATCGCCCGCGCGAATTCCGGCTCCTCGTTCGTCAGGTTGCCGAGCGAGCCATGCGCCTTCACGTGAGTGACCTTGTGCCCGGCGAGCGCGGCGCAAGCCTGCATGGCGCCGATCTGATAGGCGACCATGCGCTCGATCTCGGCCATGCTGTCGCCGCGGATGACGCGACGCCCGAAGCCCCACAGGTCGTTGAACCCGGGATGCGCCCCGATCGCGACGCCGCGCTCCTTCGCGAGCCGGGCTGTCTCGACCATGATGTTCGGGTCGCCTGCGTGGTAGCCGCAGGCGATGTTGGCCGAGGTGACGATGTCGAGCATCGCCGCATCGTCACCGAGCGTCCAACGCCCGTAGCCTTCGCCCATGTCGCAGTTGATATCGACCTGCATCAGACCAGCACCGGTTGAGGGGCGCGCTCGACGAATTCAAACATCCGGCGATAGCGCTCGATCTCCGATCGCGGCCCGATGGCCTTGGTCGGGTTGTCGGAAAGCTTCACGGTCGGTCGGCCATCCGCCGACACGACCTTGCAGACGATCGAGATCGGGTCGAGCTTGCCGTCCGGCACGAGGCCGCGGAAGTCGTTCGTGAGAAGAGTGCCCCAGCCATAAGCAATCCGCACGCGGCCGTGGAACTGCCGATGGACTCGCTCGATCCGCTCGATGTCGAGCCCGTCGGAGAAGATCACCAGCTTCTTCATCGGGTCCTGGCCGCGCGCGAGCCACCAGTCGATCGCCTCCTCCCCGCCCTCGAACGGGTCCTTTGAATCGACCCGGATGCCCGTCCACGACGCCACCCATTCGGGCGCATTCTTCAGGAACCGGGTCGTGCCGTACGTGTCCGGCAGGATGACGAGCAGGTTCCCCTGGTAGTCCTCCTGCCAGTCCGCGAGCACATCGTATGGAGCCTGGAGGAGCTCGGACTCGGTATTGGCGAGGGCCGCGTAGACCATCGGAAGCTCGTGGGCATTGGTGCCGATGGCCTCGACCTCGCGGCGCAGCGCGATGAGGCAGTTGGACGTGCCCGTGAAGGCGGGCCCGAGCCCCTCGATCATGGCCTGCACGCACCAGTCCTGCCACAGGAAGCCGTGCCGGCGACGCGTGCCGAAATCCGAAATCGACAGGTTCGGCAAGGCCTTGAGGCGCTGGATCTTCTCCCAGACCCGCGTCATCGCCCGGGCGTACATGACCTGGAGCTCGAACTTGCCCATCCCCTTGGTCACGCCACGGGAGCGAAGCTCGTTGAGGATCGCGAGCGAGGGGATCTCCCACATCGTCGTCTCGATCCAGGGGCCGTGGAAGGTGAGCTCGTACTGGCCGTCGACGCGCTCAAGTTCGTAGTCTGGGAAGCGGAAATTCTCGAGCCAGGCGATGAAGTCGGGCGAGAACATCTGGCGCCGGCCGTAGAAGGTGTTGCCGCGCAGCCAGGTCGACTCGCCTCGCGAGAGGCGCAGCGTGCGGACGTGGTCGAGCTGCTCCCGCAACTCGCCCTGGTCGATGTACTCGGCGAGGCGGACGCGGGTCGTCCGGTTCTGGATGCCGAACGTCACCGCGACATCCCGATGGCGACGGAAAATCGTCTGCGCCATCAGGAGCTTGTAGAAATCGGTGTCCAGAACCGAGCGGATGATCGGGTCGATCTTCCAGCTGTGATTGTAGACCCGTGTGGCGATGTCGACCATCGCGATACTCACCTCGACGTGGCTGCGACCAGCGGCCCTGGAGCCGCTGGTCGACATCATGCCCGGCCGGGCGAGCCAAAGCTACCTGGCCGCGAGATCGCGCTTAACTGGTCGCGAGGTCGCCGCGAAAGTCGCCTTGACCTCAGCTTGACCTCGTCTTGACCTCGTACGACCTCGCCCTTGCTCAGGCCGTGAGGCTGACCTTCTTGTTGTCGGCCAATTCGGTCGGCTGCTCGCCGGTCAGCCGCGCCTTCGCATAGCCGTAGAGCTGCATGACGGTCCGGGAGGGGCTGTCCCAATATTCGCCGCCGGCCGGGTGGATGCGGATCAGCGCGATGTCCGGATCGTCCGATCCCTTCGGGAACCAGGTCCTCAGCGGCTCGCTCCAGAACTCCTTCACCTTGGCCTGGTCGCGCACGATCTCCGCCGTGCCGGAAATCGAGACGTAGTTCTGGCCGGACGGATCGGCGAAGGCGAGATTGACCTGGGCATCCTTGCTCAGCTCGCGCACCTTCGGGGCTCGCTCCCGCGTGAAGAACCAGAGGTCGCCGGATTCGTCGGCGCAGTGGTTCCACATCGGCCGGCTGTGCAGCGTCCCGTCCGGCTCCACCGTCGTCATCATGGCGACCTTGATGTCCTTCAGCATCGCGTAGAGCTTTTCCGCGCCCTCGTGCTGCGTGTGGTCGTGCGCCATTCGAACTCTCCCATTGTCCTGTGCGGTCCCGGACGCCTCCTTCGCGAGGAAGTCGTCCGCCTGCTCCGGTGGGGAACGGCCGGGAGGCGCGCATGGTTTCCCTTCGGCCGGTCACGGCCGCGTGCGCACGAGCTTCATCCGCCCGGCGGGATGGCGTAGAGCCGTCCGGTAATCAGGAGAGAGCCTGTGGCGGTTTCCCGGGACAACGTCCTCGCAGCACTTCAGAACGTTCGCCTCGGCGGGCAGCCCCTTCCTGCGTCGGGCCGGCTGTCCGAGATTTCGATCGACCCCGCGGGCCGCATCTCATTCGCGATCGCCGCGAGCCCCGCGGAGGCTGGGACGCTCGAGCCCGTGCGGGCGGCGGCCGAAGCCGCGGTGCGAGCGCTCCCCGGAGCCGGAGCGGTCTTCGTGATGCTCACCGCCGACCGCCCCGCCGGCGCGGGCCGGCCGGGCCCCTCCCCCGCGGCCCGCGGGCCTGCAGCCCCGCCCCGCGCGCAGGCGGTGCCGGGCGTAAAGCGCATCGTGGCCGTCGCCTCCGGGAAGGGCGGCGTCGGCAAGTCCACGCTGTCCTGCAACCTCGCCCTGGCGCTGAAGCTGCAGGGGCTGTCCGTCGGGCTCCTCGACGCGGATATCTACGGCCCCTCCGCGCCCAAGCTGTTCGGGCTGTCCGGTAAGCCGCGCCTCGTCGGCGAGCGCATGCTCGAGCCGCTCGACGGCTACGGCGTGAAGGTGATGTCGATCGGCTTTCTCGTCGACGAGAGCTCGGCCATGATCTGGCGCGGGCCCATGGTCACCTCTGCGATCCAGCAATTGCTGCGCGAGGTGGCCTGGGGCGAGCCCGACGTGCTGATCGTCGACATGCCCCCCGGCACGGGCGACGCCCAGCTCACGATGGCGCAGTCGACCCCGCTGTCAGGCGCCGTGATCGTCTCGACGCCCCAGGACCTGGCGCTGATCGATGCCCGGCGCGGCGTCGCGATGTTCCAGAAGGTGGAGATCCCGATCCTCGGGGTGGTCGAGAACATGTCCACCTTCGTGTGCCCGCATTGCGGCACCGCATCGCCCATCTTCGGGCATGGCGGCGCCCGCCACGAAGCGGAGAAGCTCGGCGTGCCGTTCCTCGGCGAGATCCCTCTCCACATGGAGATCCGGGAGAACTCGGATGCCGGCCGGCCGGTGGTGATCGCGGATCCCGGGACAGCCCATGCCCGCGCCTTCATGGATGTGGCGCAGCGTCTATGGGCCGGGCTGGAGAGCGATGGCGGCAGGCGTGCTCCGCCGCGCATCGTCATCGAGTAAGGAAATTACCGGACGGCGAGCCGCTGTCCGGGGTGACGCAATTCCTGCTTGGGGCGACCCACATTCACCCGGGCCACCGACGCGAAACACCCGAGAAGACCGCCAGCGGCGGCAACGATCAGAACGATTTCCACTGGTACCCTCGCCGAACCGATAGGCACAGGGTGAACGCGCATGGTTGATGCGCCGTTAATGTCACGCTACGGGCTCCGGAGCGGCGGCCTTGAAATTGCCACGTTGACGGGCGCCCCCCGACCTGTTCCCGTCTATCTGGGTCCGAGCAAGAGATTCGCGAGTATCAGTAACAACAAGCTCCCGCCGAGACCGCGTATAACCAATGGCGTAACGATTCGTTAACCAAGTTTATTTACCGCTGGTTGAAGAAGGGGGTACCTGCGCGCGGCCGTGGGTACTGGCGGAGGCATAGAAATGCAGCAGGCACTCAAGACACTCTGGACTGACGAGCTGAGCGATCAGCTTCGGCAGCTGTCGACTCCGCAGGCCCGCCGGCCGGCTCAGCCCGCCGAGAACGTCGTTCGGGCGCCTTTTCCACAGCGTTCCGTCGCGCCGCAGCAGAAGCCGGAGCTCTCCGCCGCGCTCGACGCGGTGGTGAAGGCCGCGGACCTCATCAAGACCGCCCAGGAGCGCGCCGCCCACGCCGAGGAGCAGGCCCGCGCCCTCGCCGAGCGCACCGCCGAGCAGCTCAGCCAGGCCGAGCAGCAGATCCAGGCCCTACAGGAGCGCACCCGCGCCGCCGAGGAGCGCCTCAACGCCGTGACCGAGCGCGCGGCCGAGAAGCTCGCGGATGCCGATGCCCAGATCCGCGCAGCCCGCGAGGAGAGCAAGCGCCAGGAGCAGCGCGCCGCCGCCGCCGAGCAGCGCATCCAGGACGAGATCGCCCACGCCAAGGCCCTCCTGAAGGAAGCCGACGAGCGGGTCTTCGCAGCCGAGACCCGCGCGATGGAGTCCAAGGAAGACCTCGCCTATCTCGAGAACTACATCCGCGAGCGCTTCGCGCTCTGACCCGCTCTGCGGGGGGGGACACAAGGGGCCGGGCGCGAGAGCGCACCGGCCCTTTTCTTTTGCGGGGCGCATTCGCAAGGCGGCGGGGCGGCGCTACTGATCGCGGCTCCAGACCCGGAGAGCCGAAGTGTCAGAGAAAGTCGCGATCATCACGGCCGGCGGCAGCGGAATGGGGGCGGCTGCCGCCCGCCGTCTCGCCCAGGACGGGTTCCAGGTGGCCATCCTGTCCTCCTCCGGCAAGGGGGAAGCCCTGGCCCAGGAGCTCGGCGGCTTCGGCGTGACCGGCTCGAACCGGTCGGGCGAGGACCTGCAGCGGCTCGTGGACGGCGCCATGGCGCGCTGGGGCCGAGTTGACGTGCTCCTCAACAGCGCCGGCCACGGGCCAAGGGCGCCGATCCTCGAGATCACCGACGAGCAATGGCACACTGGCCTCGACGTCTATTTCCTGAACGCGGTCCGGCCGACGCGCCTCGTTACGCCGATCATGCAGGCCCAGAAGGGCGGCGCGATCATCAACATCTCGACGGCCTGGGCCTTCGAGCCGAGCGCGATGTTCCCGACCTCGGCCGTCTTCCGGGCAGGCCTCGCCTCCTTCACGAAGATCTTCTGCGACACCTACGCGGCCGACAACATCCGCATGAACAACGTGCTGCCCGGCTGGATCGACAGCCTCCCGGCCACCGAGGAGCGACGGGCAAGCGTTCCGCTCGGCCGCTACGGCCGGGCCGAGGAGATCGCGGCCACGATCGCGTTCCTGGCCTCCGACGGCGGCTCCTACATCACTGGGCAGAACATCCGGGTCGACGGAGGCCTCACGCGCTCGGTCTGAAGAAGCCGCTGCGCTCGGCGCGCCATCTGGCAAACCGGCGAGGCTGTCCTATCTCAGCCATGCGAGGCCACGTCCTCCCCCATGAGGGTTCAAGTCCGGGACGGCCCGGCAGCTGTTAGGGAGCTGCCGCCATGGCCTGGACCATGCTCATCGCCGCCGGATTGCTGGAAGTCGTCTGGGCTTTCACCATGAAGCAATCCGAAGGCTTCTCGAAGCTGTGGCCCAGCCTGATCACGCTCGCCGCGATGGTCGCCAGCTTCGCCCTCCTGGCTCTCGCGATGCGCTCCCTCCCCCTCGGGACGGCCTATACGATCTGGACCGGGATCGGCGCGGTCGGCGCCTTCCTGGTCGGCATCGCGGTTCTCGGCGAGAGTGCGAGCGCGTTGCGGCTGCTCGCCGCCCTGCTCATCGTGAGCGGCCTCGTCCTGATGAAGCTGTCCAGCGACGCTTAGACACGCTCAGTCGCTCACCCCGTCGCGACCCTGGATGGTCATCAGCGTCGCCGTGAGCAGCGCGACCAGCTTCTCCTGGCCACCGCTCTCCGCGAACACCTCCGTTTGCGCCAGGGTCAGCGTGCGGCCGGCCTTCACGACGCGGCTGCGGGCGACGATCCGGTCACCGGCGGCCGGAGCGACCAGATTGATCTTGAACTCGGTCGTGAGGACGCCCGTGCCGGCCGGCATCAGGCTCAGCGCCGCGTAGCCGGCCGCGGTGTCCGCGAGGGCACTCACCGCGCCGGCATGCACGAAGCCGTGCTGCTGCGAGATCGCCGGCGACGGCGAAAGGGCGATCTCCACCGCACCCGGCTCGACGCTGAGCAGCGTCGCGCCGAGCGTGGTCATGAGGCCCTGCCTGGCGAAGCTCGAGCGGATCCGCTCGCCGGCCTCCATTCAGGCCGTGCTCGCGACCTTGCCGCCGATGGCCGCCTGGGCAGCGGCGAGCCGCGCGATCGGCACGCGATAGGGCGAGCAGGAGACGTAATCGAGCCCGATCTCGTCGCAGAAGCGCACGGAGGCCGGGTCGCCGCCATGCTCGCCGCAGATGCCGAGCTTGAGGTTCTTGCGCACGGCGCGGCCGCGCTCGACGCCGATCTTCACCAGCTCGCCGACGCCCTCCTGGTCGATGCTGACGAAGGGGTCGGTCTCCAGGATGCCCTTCTGCGTGTAGGGGCCGAGGAAGGTCGAAGCATCGTCGCGCGAGATGCCGAGCGCCGTCTGGGTGAGATCGTTCGTCCCGAAGGAGAAGAACTCGGCCGTCTCGGCGATCTCGCCCGCCTTCAGGCAGGCTCGCGGCAGCTCGATCATCGTGCCGACCTGGTATTCGACCGATGCGCCCTTCTCCTTGAAGACGGCCTCCGCCATGGCATCGATGCGCGCCTTCACGAGGTCGAACTCGGCGCGCGTGACGATGAGCGGGACCATGATCTCGGGCACGACGGCGGAGCCGGTCTTCTGCTGGGCCTCGACGGCCGCCTCCAGGATCGCGCGGGCCTGCATCTCGGCGATCTCCGGATAGGCGATCGCGATGCGGCAGCCGCGGAAGCCGAGCATGGGGTTGAACTCGTGCAGCTCGGCCGCGCGGCGCTTCAGCTTGTCCGCGCTGACACCCGTCTGGGCGGAGACCTCCGCGATTTCCTTGTCCGTGTGCGGCAGGAACTCGTGCAGCGGCGGATCGAGCAGCCGGATCGTGACCGGCAGGCCCTTCATGATGGTGAAGAGCTCCAGGAAATCGCCGCGCTGATACGGCAGGAGCTTGGCCAGCGCCGCGCGCCGGCCCTTCTCGTCATCCGCCAGGATCATCTCGCGCACCGCCACGATGCGGTCGCCCTCGAAGAACATGTGCTCCGTCCGGCAGAGCCCGATGCCCTCGGCGCCGAAGTTACGCGCCGTCTCGGCGTCGCGCGGCGTGTCGGCATTCGCCCGGACCTTGAGCTTGCGGCCCTTGTCCGCCCATTCCATCAGCGTGGCGAACTCGCCCGAGAGCTCGGGCTCCTGCATGCGCACGGAACCCTGCAGCACCTGGCCGGTGCCGCCGTCGATCGTGATCGTCTCGCCGGCCTGCACGGTCTGGCCGCCGACCGAGAAGATGCGCTTCGCGTAATCGACCCGGATCTGGCCGGCGCCGGAGACGCAAGGCTTGCCCATGCCGCGAGCGACGACGGCCGCATGCGAGGTCATGCCGCCGCGGGTCGTCAGGATGCCCTCGGCCGCGTGCATGCCGTGGATGTCCTCCGGGCTCGTCTCGACCCGGACCAGGATGACCTTGCGGCCGGCCTTCTTGGCGGCCTCGGCCTCGTCGGAGGAGAAGACCACCTCGCCCGAGGCGGCACCGGGCGAAGCCGGCAGGCCGGTCGCCAGCACCTTGCGCTCGGCCTTCGGGTCGATGGTGGGGTGGAGCAGCTGGTCGAGCGAGGCCGGATCGATCCGGTTCACGGCCTCCTCCTGCGAGATCAGGCCCTCGCTGGCGAGGTCGACCGCGATGCGCAGCGACGCCTTGGCGGTCCGCTTGCCGGACCGCGTCTGCAGCATCCAGAGCTTCCCTTTCTCGACGGTGAACTCCATGTCCTGCATGTCGCGGTAATGCCGCTCCAGGATCTCGTAGATCCGGACGAGCTCGGCATAGGCCTCCGGCATCGCCCTCTCCATGGAGGGCTTGTCGGAGCCGGACGCGATGCGGGCGGCTTCGGTGATGTCCTGCGGGGTGCGGATGCCGGCGACGACGTCCTCGCCCTGGGCGTTGATCAGGAACTCGCCATAGAGTGCACGCTCGCCCGTGGACGGGTTGCGCGTGAAGGCGACGCCGGTCGCCGAGGTCTCGCCCATGTTGCCGAAGACCATGGCCTGGACGTTCACGGCCGTGCCCCAGGAGGCCGGGATGTGGTTGAGCTCGCGGTACTTGATCGCGCGGGCATTCATCCAGGAGCCGAAGACCGCGCCGATGGCGCCCCAGAGCTGCTCCTTCGGGTCCTGCGGGAACGGCTTCCCGAGTTGGTCCTGGACGATCTTCTTGTAGCGCGTGATCAGCTCGGCCCAATCGTCCGCGTTCAGGTCGGTGTCGAGCGAATAGCCCTTGCGGTCCTTGTAGAGGTCGAGCGCTTCCTCGAAATTGTGGTGCTCGACGCCGAGCACGACGTCCGAATACATCGTGATGAAGCGGCGGTAGCTGTCATAGGCGAAGCGGCGGTCGTCTGCGAGGCGCGCCACGGCTTCGACGGTCGTGTCGTTGAGGCCGAGGTTCAGCACCGTGTCCATCATGCCCGGCATGGAAGCGCGGGCGCCGGAGCGGACCGAGACCAGGAGCGGATTCTCGGGATCGCCGAACACCTTGCCGGTGAGCTTGCCGACATAGTCGAGAGAGCGGGCGACCTCGGCCTCGAGTTCCGGCGGGTACTGCCGGTCGTGGTCGTAGAAATAGGTGCAGACCGAGGTCGGGATCGTGAAGCCGGGCGGCACGGGCAGCCCGAGGTTCGACATCTCGGCGAGGTTCGCACCCTTGCCGCCGAGGAGATCCCGCATGCCGGATTCCCCTTCGGCCTTGCCGTCGCCGAAGGTGTAGACCCACTTCGTCATTTCGATCCGATCCGAGCTTTCTCGTTGTCCCCTGGACGCCACGGTGGCTTAGGGCCAATCGGCATCCAAACGCAATTCGGCGCCCGAGGGCGCGATGCGGCGCGGCCAAGAACGCCGAAGGCCAAGCTTGGTTGCGTGCGCCTTTACCTTGTCTGCGCTTTCCGCGTGCAGACCGGCCCGCTCGTGCGTTCTCTCCGCCTGAGCTTTGCCTCCGCAAGCCCCTGGAGACAACCCATGGTACGTACCCTTCTCGCCGCGGCCGCCGTGATGGCCGGCGCCGGCCCGGCCCTCGCCGGCGGCTATGGCTGCTACGGCGACTGCTATCGCCAGGCCTATGTGCCGGCACGCTACGGCACGCTGGTCGAGCCCACCGTCGTCCGGGCGCCGCGGACCTATGCCGCGGTCACGCCGCCCCAGTACACCACCATGACCGAGCGCGTCGCGATCCGGCCGCCGGGCCGGGTCTGGACCGTGAAGCGCGACGCCTATGGCCGGAAGATCGGCTGCTGGGTGGATGTGCCCGGCGAGTACCGGACGGTCACCCGCCGCGTGATGGTGCGCCCCGCGACGATCACCCCGATCGCGCAGAGCACCGTGTGGGGCCTCGCGAGCCAGCCGGTCCTCGTCGAGCGGGCGCACCAGGCCTGGGTGCCGCTCGACTGACAGGAGCGGTCGCGGCCGCACTTTGCTAAGGTGCGGCCATGGACGAGCGGGGACCCGAGCCGGAGGATTGGCGCGCACGCTACGGCGCGCTGATCGGCGTGATCTTCGCGGTCTGCCTCGCGCTCGGGGCGATCTGGATGATCGATCGGATGCGCACCTGGGCGGCGCTCGGCGATTGCGCCTTCACGCGCGCGCCGTCCTGCCGGGCCTTGATCAAGGACTGAGCCGGCGGGCCCGGGCGGCCCGATCGTGCGGCAGCCCAAAAAACTGGCACATCGGTTGCGACTCGCGGGTCGCAACACGAGGTGCCGATGTCGACCTTCGACGATCCTTTCGATTCCTCCCGTTCCCTGAACCGGCGCGGCTGCTCCTGCGGCCGGCACGCGACCGAGGCCGAGCACGACGCCGTCCTGTCCTCGGAGGCCCGCGTCGGGCGCGTCGTCGAAGGCGCGCTCATGCGGGCGCTGTTCCCGCAGGACGCATCCCGCCGCGCCTTCCTGAAGGCCGTCGGTGCCCCGGCCGCGCTCGCGGCACTCTCCCAACTCTTCCCCGTCGGGACCGCGACGGAAGCCTTCGCCCAGGGCGCGCCCCTCGAGAAGAAGGACCTGAAGGTCGGCTTCATCCCGATCACCTGCGCGACGCCCATCATCATGGCGGCGCCGATGGGCTTCTATTCGAAGCAGGGGCTGAACGTCGAAGTCGTGAAGACGGCGGGCTGGGCGGTGATCCGCGACAAGACCCTGAACAAGGAATACGACGCCGCCCACATGCTCTCGCCCATGCCGCTGGCCATCACGGTCGGGGCGGGCTCGAACCCGGTGCCCTACGCGGTGCCGGCGATCGAGAACATCAACGGCCAGGCGATCACGCTGGCCATGAAGCACAAGGACAAGCGCGACCCGAAGAGCTGGAAGGGCTTCAAGTTCGCGGTGCCCTTCGACTACTCGATGCACAACTACCTGCTGCGCTACTACCTCGCGGAGCACGGCATCGACCCCGACACGGACGTGCAGATCCGAGCCGTGCCGCCGCCCGAAATGGTCGCCAACATGCGGGCCGACAACATCGACGGCTTCCTCGGGCCCGACCCCATGAACCAGCGCGCCGTCTATGACGGGGTCGGCTTCATCCACATCCTGTCGAAGGACATCTGGGAGGGGCATCCCTGCTGCGCCTTCGCGGCCTCGCGCGAGTTCATCACGGCGATGCCGAACACCTATGCGGCGCTCCTACGGGCGATCATCGACGCGACCGCCTACGCGTCCAAGGCTGAGAACCGCAAGGAGATCTCTGCCGCCATCGCGCCCGCGAACTACCTGAACCAGCCGCAGATCGTGGTGGAGCAGGTGCTGACCGGCACCTTCGCGGACGGGCTCGGCCAGGTGCAGAAGGTGCCCAACCGCGCCGATTTCGACGCCTTCCCGTGGGAGAGTTTCGCCGTCTGGATGCTGACCCAGATGAAGCGCTGGGGCCAGATCAAGGGCGACGTCGACTACGCGGCGATCGCCCGCCAGGTCTACCTCGCGACCGACGCCCAGAAGCTGATGGAGCAGCAGGGGCTCACGGCGCCGAAGGCGACCACCAAGACCTTCTCGGTGATGGGCAAGAGCTTCGATCCGGCCAAGCCCGAGGACTACCTCGCCTCCTTCGCCATCAAGCGGGCGTCTTGATGGTCCGTCGTTCCGGGCCCGGCGCCCCCGCGCCGGCCCGGACTGAGGTAAGCCGATGACCGATCCCGCTCCCGCCGAGGCACCCCGCCCGCCGCTGCCGCCCTTCACGCCGGAGGCCGCCGCCCAGAAGGCGCGGGGCGCAGAGGATGCCTGGAACACGCGCGATCCCGCGAAGGTCGCGCTCGCCTATACGCCAGACAGCCGGTGGCGGAACCGGGCGGAGTTCTTCTCCGGCCGGGATGCCATCGAAGCCTTTCTCGCGCGCAAATGGGCGCGCGAGCTGGACTATCGGCTGATCAAGGAGGTCTGGGCCTTCGAAGGCGACCGGATCGCCGTCCGCTTCGCCTACGAGTGGCACGACGATAGCGGCAACTGGTTCCGCTCCTACGGCAACGAGAACTGGGCCTTCGCCGGGGACGGGCGCATGCGCGAGCGCCACGCCAGCATCAACGACGTGCCGATCACCGGGGCCGACCGCCTGTTCCACTGGCCGCTCGGCCCACGGCCGGCGGATCACCCCGGCCTCACGGAGCTCGGATTGTGAGCAGCGCAGCGCCACCTTCTCCCCGCTTGCGGGGAGAAGTCGAGCGACGCGGAACGCGTCGGCCGGATGAGGGGCGTTGCATCTCCGAGACCAGGGCTCGGCTGCCCCTCACCCGGTCGCGCCAATGCGCGACTCGACCTCTCCCCGTTGCACGGGGAGAGGCGGAGCCATTCCGATGACCGCATCCCCCCGCCTCCAATCCCTCGCCGTCTCGGCCCTGATCCTCGCCGTGTTCCTGGCGCTCTGGCAGATCGGCGTCAGCGGCTCCGGGCCGACCCAGCAGATGGATCCCGAATACGCCAAGCTGATGGGCGCGACCGCGACGGAGGGGAAATCGGCGATGCCCGGCCCGCTGGATGTCGGGCGCACGATTTGGGGGCACATCAGGGATCCGTTCTACGACAGGGGGTCGAACGACAAGGGGATCGGGATCCAGCTCGCCCATTCGATCGCCCGGGTCGGACTGGGCTACCTGCTGGCGGTCCTCGTCGCCATTCCGATCGGGTTCCTGATCGGCATGTCGCCGCTGATGAGCCGCGCGCTCGACCCGTATATCCAGCTGCTGAAGCCGGTCTCGCCGCTCGCCTGGATGCCGCTCGCCCTCTACACGATCAAGGACAGCGGCATCTCGGCCATCTTCGTCATCTTCATCTGCTCGCTCTGGCCGATGCTCATCAACACGGCCTTCGGGGTCGCGAGCGTGCGGCGCGAATGGCTGAACGTCGCGCGGACGCTGGAGGTCGGGCCGCTCCGGCGCGCCTTCACGGTGATCCTGCCGGCCGCGGCGCCCACGATCCTGACCGGCATGCGGATCTCCATCGGCATCGCCTGGCTCGTGATCGTCGCGGCCGAGATGCTCGTCGGCGGAACAGGCATCGGCTACTTCGTCTGGAACGAGTGGAACAACCTCAGCATCACCAATGTGATCACGTCGATCCTGGTGATCGGGCTCGTCGGCATGGTGCTGGATCAGCTGCTCGCCCAGGCGCAGCGCCTCGTGACCTTCCCGGAGTGAGCGGCGTGGACGACAGGCTTATCTCCATCGAGGGAACCGCGAAGCGCTACCCGGCCAAGGGGGGCGGCCAGACGACGATCTTCGAAGACCTCTGGTTGCGCGTCGGGCGCGGCGAGTTCGTCTGCGTCATCGGCCATTCGGGCTGCGGCAAGACCACGGTCCTCAACATCCTGGCCGGGCTCGACGAACCATCCGCCGGCGCCGTCATCGTCGACGGGCGGGAGATCGCCGGCCCCTCGCTCGACCGCGCCGTCATCTTCCAGGGCCACGCCCTGCTGCCGTGGAAGACGGTTCTCGGCAATGTCGCCTATGCGGTCGCCTCGCGCTGGCGGAAGGCCTCGAAGGCCGAGATCGAGTCCCGCGCCCGGGCCGCCATCGCCAAGGTCGGCCTGGCGGGCTCGGAGAACAAGCGCCCGGCGGAGCTTTCCGGCGGCATGAAGCAGCGCGTCGGCATCGCCCGCGCGCTGGCGATCGAGCCCAAGATCCTGCTCATGGACGAGCCGTTCTCGGCGCTCGATGCCCTGACGCGCGGCACCCTGCAGGAGGAGGCGCGCCGCATCTGCCGCGAGACCGGGCAGACCGTCTACATGATCACCCACGATGTCGACGAGGCGATCTACCTCGCCGACAAGATCGTGCTGATGACGAACGGTCCCGGCGCGCGCATCGCCGAGATCGTCGTGAACCCCCTGCCCGTCGACCGTCGCCAGGGCGAGATCCACCACGACCCGCACTACTACGCCATCCGCAACCACCTGATCGACTTCCTGGTCTCGCGCTCGAAGACGTTTCGGGACGCCCCGCCGGCCGGCTACGATCCCCGCCACCCGCCGGTGGTGCGACTGGATGGCGGGGCGGAGCCTGCACCGAGGACAGCAGTCGCAAGCCGGGCGGCGTGACCGCGCTCGTTTCGCCGGGACCGTGCAGTCCCGGCGCAACCGGGCGGGACGGTGGAGGGGGCGGTGCACCGCCCTTCCCTGTTCGCCTCCGAGCCGCACACGCATCGAGAAGCCCTGTCGCCCCCTCCACCGCCCTGCGGGCGGTTCCCCTCCCCCGCTCGCGGGGGAGGACCCACACCCCAAGGAGAGCACCCATGAAACGCGAAGAGCTCACCGAGAAGATCCTCGACATCAAGCGCGAGAAGGGCTGGACCTGGCGCCACATCTGCGATGAGATCGGCGGCATGTCGGACGTGCTGATCGTCGGCGCGCTGCTCGGCCAGATGAAGCTGGTGAAACCGCAGGCCGCCAAGGCCGCCGAGCTGTTCGGCCTCACCAAGGCCGAGGAGGCGATGCTGAACGAGATCCCCTACCGCGGCACCGGCACCCCCATGCCGCCGACGGACCCTCTCATCTACCGCTTCTACGAGATGGTGATGGTCAACGGCCCCGCCTGGAAGGAGCTCATCCAGGAGGAGTTCGGCGACGGCATCATGTCGGCCATCGACTTCGACATCACCTTCGCGCGCGAGGCCAACCCGAAGGGCGACCGCGTCCGCATCTCCATGTCGGGCAAATTCCTGCCGTACAAATATTACGGCAACCAGCAGGGCATCCCGGATTACGGCTTCAAGGAAGAATAGGAGCGGCGCCGCCCCACCTCTAGCGGCCGAGCCCCCGGGCCGAACGGCCCGGCCAGCCTTCCTTGAGCCGCGGGATCAATTCCCGGCCGGCGCGATGCGACATCCTTCGCGCATGAGGGCGAGATCAGGGTCCCTGCTGAAGCTGTAGAAGCCGTAGGGATCGCCGCTGCTCGTGCCGAGCGCGATATCGTGCGGCTCGCAGGCCGGGGCCGCACCCCGATCGGCGGGATCGCTGCCCTGCACCGTGATGCCACCGGCGTACACCGCGACCGGTGGAGGCCCCGAATCCTGCGCGAAAGCCGTTGCGGCAAGCACAAGCGCGAGCCCCACAAGCGCTGCCGCTGTCAAGATCCTGCCGTCGCTTCCCAGAAGATCCGAGCGCGGGGGAAGGTCTGAATCCGTCCTCATCGTGCGGCTCCTTCCGACTTCTCTCCGAAGTCGAAAGCAAGACCTGTCGGCAGAGAGCCGAAATTCCCTCATCAGAATGCTTTTATTTTTGTTCTTGCCGGGAATAATGGGCCGGCCCAGACGGTCAATTAGGACTGTCCGTCTGGCCTCCTGCAGCCTCGGAGGCCGCGGTGACGGGAGACGAGTCGAAATTCGGGGAGGTCGCCGTCCCCCATCTCGCCGACGGCTTCGCCCTGGCGCGCTGGATAACGGGCAACAACGTCGACGCCGAGGATGTGGTGCAGGAGGCTTCGCTACGTGCCTTCCGAGGTATCCAGGGCTACGCGGGCGGCAACGCCCGGGCGTGGTTTCTCACCATCGTCCGCAACACCGCTTACTCCTGGCTCAGGAAGAACCGGCCGGCCGAGATCATCAGCATCGGCGACCTGGAAACCCTTGAATACCGCGCTACGGAGCAGAGCGGAGGCAATGACGGCTCATCCCTCGCCTCGCCCGAGCGCATCGATTTCATCGAACTGCAGAGCGCGATCATGAGCCTGCCGGCGGCATTCCGCGAGACGCTGATCCTGCGCGAGCTTCACGGGCTCGACTACCGCGAGATCGCGTCCGTCACGGCCGTGCCTGTCGGCACGGTGATGTCACGCCTGGCCCGGGCACGCCGCCGGCTGTTCGACGAGCTCACAAGGGACGAATGATGAGCGGACAGCAAGACGAGCGCCTCCTCGTCCACGCCTATCTGGATGGCGAGCTGACGACGACGGATGCGCTCGCGATCGAGCGAAGGATGCGGGACGATCCGGTCCTCGCCGCGGAACGGCATCGGGTCGAGGCGCTGCGGGACGTGCTGCGGACCCATCTGCCGCCGCCGCAGGTTTCCGACGCCCTGGTGCGCCGGGTCAGGGCTCGCCAGGGCAGGCGGAAGGGGGCGTCCATTCCCTGGCAGGCCATGGCGGCCTCGCTTCTGCTCGGCGCAGTCGGGGCGAGTGGCGCAACCTGGGCATTGCTGGAGGGATCCGCACGCGAGGACCCGACCGACAGCGTCCTGAGCAGCCATATCCGCAGCCTGATGGCGTCGCAGCCGACGGACGTGACCTCATCCGACCGGCACACCGTGAAGCCGTGGTTCAATGGGCGTATCCCGCAAGCCCCCCGGGTCGTGGACCTGAGCGCCGCGGGCTTTCCCCTCGCCGGCGCCCGCATCGACGTGGTGAAGCGCGTTCCGGCGCCGACATTGGTCTACTGCCGGCGCCAGCACGTCATCAGCGTGACCGCGGTTCCCGCCGCCGAGGGAGATGCGTCCTCCTCGCCGGCCACCGTCGACGGGTACAACGTCGTCTCGTGGCGGGACGGCGACGTCGCCTACTGGGCCGTTTCGGACCTGAACATGGCCGAGCTGAAGGAATTCGTTGCCGCATTCCGGAAGGTCTCGTAACGGCTCCTACGACGCGAGCGGTTTAGGAGGAGCCATGACGCCCGAAGCCTTCCTCGAAGAGGCTTTCGCTCTCGCCCGAGAGGCGAAGGCCAGCGAGGGAACTGCCCCGTTCGGGGCCGTCGTGGTCAAGGACGGCGCCATCGTCGGGCGCGGCCTCAATCACGCCCGGGCGCACTTCGACCCGACCTCACATGGCGAGACGGAGGCGATCCGCGATGCCTGCCGCAACCTCGGCACGCTCGACCTCTCTGGCTGCGACCTCTACGCCTCCTGCGAGCCCTGCCCGCTCTGCATCGCCACCATGACCATCACGGGCATCGGCTCGCTCACCTACGGAGCCTCGGCGGCTGACGCGCCGGTCACGTTTGCCACTCTCCCGCCCGGGCTGAAGAGCCGCGTGCCCGTGGACGTGGTTCGCCGCGAGGCCGGGTCGCCGCCGGACGCGCGCTCCATCCCCACCCGCCAGCTCTCCCGCGATGCCGGCGCGAAGGTGCTGGAGGACTGGGCCAAGGAGGCGGAAGGGCGGAGGTGAACTGCCCTGCGTGACAAGCGGAGCGGTCCGGCAGGCAGCGAGCCGCCTCACCTACCGCCCCCGGCCCTCCCGGGCGGCCCGGATGATCGGCGGGATCGAGAGCAGGATCCCGCTCACCAGCACGCCGATGGCGAGCATGAAGCGCGGATCGACCGCCGCCCTCACCTGGACCTTGTCGCCGAGCCTCGCCTCGAGCGCTGCGCCATGTGTCATCTGCATGGACGTAAGAGATGAATGGGCGCCGAATGGTTCCGCGCCTGCTCACTCCTGAGCGCCGCCGCGGATAGCGGATGAGCGCGGTATCCAGCGCCCGAATCCTATGCGGCCGGTAGCGATCTGGCGGCTGCGCAGCGGCCGGGTAACCGTGAACGAACTTTCCCAACTTAGGAGGAACATTGCTCGCGGAACCTACGTTCCCGGATGCGCGGCCAGGCCGAACATGGCCGGAGAGAGCAAAGGATGAAGCAACAACAAGCACAGGCGTACACCGCATCGGGGCCGCTCAGCGAAAGGGACATCGAGGCCGTCGCGATGCAAAACTTCGAGGCGAGAAACACCCGGCGCGATCGCGCCTGGAGCAGGACGCAGGGCGACGGTTGCCCCCCTGCCCTCCCGCTGTCCGAACGTGAGCGGTTGGAGTTCATCGAATACGCCCGGCACCAGCTCGAGAGTGAGGCTCGGCGATGGCCGAGCCCCTCCGGACCGCCCCAGAGCCAGGCGGTGCTCTGAAGGAGCAAGAGCGCCGGGCTGCTCCTCATGACAGGCGTTCCAAAGGCCGGCTGAGCATGCGGCGGCGCCGGGGTTGGCTCCGGCGCCGAGCGCTGCCCCCTCACCTCGCGCTGCTTGTGCCCGAATAGCTCGGCGCCTACCCTCCGATTCAACAAGACGAGTTACGGAGGACGCTCAATGCTCATCAATCGCCGGGCCCTGCTTGCGAGTTCTGCCGCCATCCCCCTAGTCAGGCCGGCATGGGCCCAGGTTCCGACGATCAAGCTCGGCGTCCTGAACGACCAATCCGGTGTCTATAGCGACGATACCGGCATGACGTCCGTCGCCTGCGTCCGGCAGGCGGTCGAGGACTTCAAGGCCGACGGGTTCCAGGTCGAGGTGATCTATGCCGATCACCAGAACAAGCCGGATATCGGGTCCAACATCGTCCGCCAGTGGCTCGACCGTGAAGGCGTGGATGCGGTGGTCGACGTGCCGACGAGCTCCGTGGCGCTCGCCGTCAACCAGATCTGCCGCGAGAAGAACAAGGTGCATCTCAATTCCGGTGCCGCGACCACGGACCTGACCGGAGCCCAATGCACGCCCAACACTGTGCACTGGACCTACGACACCTACATGCTGTCGAAGAGCACCGGCGGGGCTGTCGTGAAGTCCGGCGGCGACAGCTGGTACTTCATCACGGCCGACTACGCCTTCGGCCAGCAGCTCCAGCGCGACACCGCGAAGGTGGTGCAGGCGGCGGGCGGCAAGGTGCTCGGCAGCGCCTCATATCCGTTCCCGGGCACCAGCGACTTCTCGTCATTCCTGCTCCAGGCGCAGGCCTCGGGCGCAAAGGTGCAGGGGCTGGCCAATTCAGGCGCCGACACCATCAACTGCATCAAGCAGGCGAACGAGTTCGGCCTGACCCCGACGATGAAGATCGCCGCGCTCCTGTTCTACAACAGCAACGTCCACGCGCTCGGACAGGAGATGTCCCGCGGCATGGTGATGACCGAGAGCTTCTACTGGGATCTCAACGACCGGACCCGCGCCTTTACGAAGCGGCTCATGTCCACGCAGAAGCCGAAGCAGTATCCCAACATGGTCCAGGCCGGCTGCTATGGCGTGACGCTGCACTACCTGAAGGCCGTCGCAAGCCTCGGCGCGGCAGCCGCGAAGGCCGACGGGCGTGCGGCGGTCGCCCGCATGAAGGATCTGCCGACCGACGACGACGCCTTCGGGGCGGGCCGGGTCCGCGTCGACGGACGCACGCTACACCCGTCCTACCTGCTCGAGGCGAAGGCGCCGGGCCAGAACAAGGGCGAGTGGGATCTGCTGAACGTGGTCGCGACGACCCCCGGCGAGGAGGCTTTCCGTCCCGAGAGCGAGGGCGGCTGCTCGCTGGTGAAATAAAGGCAGGGGCTGGAGGGCGGCGCATCTAACCGCCGGCGCCCCCTCATGAAGCCAACGCCCGATTCGAGGTCTGCCTCGAAACGGGCGCTGCCCTTGCCCTTACCTGCCGCCTATCGCAGCGCAAGCGGCCGGAGCGCCGTACCTGCGACGGTGCCCCGGATCGCGTTCGTGGTCGCCACATAGGCGAATTCGTACACGCGATCTGCGGCGAGCCGTTCCAGGTTGTGGAACTCCATGATGTGCACGCCCTGCTGCATCAGCAGGTAGACGTGGACCGGGTTGAAGCTGCCGCCGACGGCCTGCGAATCCGCCGGCTTCGGGGGCACGTATTCGAGGCCGGACGTATCGGAGCCGAGCGCGAGCGCACCCTTTTCCTCGACGAGCCATTTGGCGGCCGTGAGCCCGATGCCGGAGGAATCGTGCTGCGCCAGCTTGGCGTGGTCCTTGCCGTTCTCGCCCCAGTAGCGGGCGGTCCCGGTGCGGATCAGCACGATCGTGCCGGGCGTCACGTCGACGTTCTGGGCCCGGAGCGCGCCCTCTATGTCCTCGCGGGTGATCTCGTAGCCGGATGGCAGGGCATCCACGTTCTTCAAGCCCGCCACGTCGACCATCACGCCGCGCGCAACGATCGGGGGGATCGTGGTGACGTCGGCCTTGCGGAGGCCGAAATCCCCGCCCCATTCGCTGGCCTTGAAGCCGTTGTAGAATTCGTTGTTGGGGCCGTGGGTTATGTGGCCGAGACCGTCGATCTGCGTGGCGACGTTGTCGCTCATGAAGATCGCGTTCGAATGCCAAGCCGTGCCGCCGGCATTTCCGCCCTGCGGAGTGGTGAA
Organism: Pseudomonadota bacterium; assembly: GCA_023423995.1. Lineage (GTDB taxonomy): Bacteria > Pseudomonadota > Alphaproteobacteria > Rhizobiales > Beijerinckiaceae > Enterovirga. Next base: position 28,021 of record JAFAEL010000160.1, read on the forward strand.
TTCGAGATCCTTCTGCGTCATCACCCCGGCAGGCGAACGGAAGGAGATGATCTCGCCCGGTGAATGGCCCGGCCACTTGTAGGAGTTGCGGTCATAGGGCAGGCCGAGATCGTAGGCCTTGCCTTGGGTCACGAGCTTCAGCGCAGCGAGCCGAGACTGATCGGTCATCTCGTTCAGGTTGCCGACCTCGTCCTCCGCGCCCCACACCCAGCCCCATCCCTTGCCCTTGGTCCACCGCTTCATGCCCGCGTCCTGCGCAGCCGCTCCTCCAATCGCCAACGCGAGCGCGCCTGCAGCGAGCAATACTTGGCCGAAGATCCGCATTTCTTCCCTCCCCAAGTGCTATGCCAGTGTTCACCACCTAGCCGCAAATCTTCGCGCAAGGGGCAGGGCCGGACAAGGAGCGTCGGCTCTGCGGATTGCTTGACGGCGCGGCCACGCGAAGGCCCGCCCGCATCCTGAAGAACTGGAGCGGGCGCGGAGGATCATGCCGAGGCCGCACATGGCTGGCCGCGACATCTCCTCGGCCGGCCGTGCCGATGAATTCACATGCGCGCATCCGCCGACGGAGCGGAGCTTCGCTTCTACCCCCGTGAAAGACGGCATCCTGCGATGCTCACGCCGCTATCGGAGCGCTGGGCGGCTGCCGCGCCCTGCCGCGGCGTCAGTACATGCCGGCGGGACGGGTTTCGTCCGCCCGGAGGTCCCGGAAACGGCGCAGCCGGACGAGCCCGAAGACGAGCCGGCGCTCCTCCCGCATCAGATAGGGCTCGAATCCAGCCTTGCGGCAGCCGCGCAGGGACGGGATGTTCGTGCTCTCGACGAAGGTGATGACGTGACGGCAGCCGAGATCCGCGGCCCTGAGCGCGATCCGCGCCATCGCGGCAGACATGATGCCCCGGCCGCGATAGGCCGGGGGCGTGTAGGCATTCTCGAGAAGGGCCTCGCCCGGCTGAAGCCGGGGGAACCACGCCTTTGGAAACAGCCTCTGGATCGTGTCGTTGTCGGCCTCCGTCATCAGCCATTGGAAGTAGCACGGCACGTTCTTGTCCCGGTCGATCGCGACGAAGCAGGTGCCGAGACGCTCGTCCATGAAACCGCGCCGGGTGTTCACCTCGACCCTGTCCTTGCGGCTCAGCGCCGACAGATCGGATGGTACGAGATGGGCCATGTCCTCCGACGACGCGGGCCGGACCGTGATCGGAGTCTTCGCCTCGAACTCGGCCAGCGGGAGGTCCAGATCCCGGCGCAGGCCGTAGGTAGCGCGGTTCTCGACGATTAGGCCCGCGCAGCGCCGGGCGAACTCGGCATAACGCCTGTTCGCAACCAGCTCTGCCGCAACCTGCACGGAATTCGGAACTGACAGCATCGTCTTCCTCCCGTTGTCGTTCCTCCCGTTCGCGACCGCGGCTCGCGTCGTATAGTGGCCGATCACGAGCTGCGCGGGATCAGCGCTCGCTCAGCACCCCGCGCGGCCTCGGACGGAGCAACATAGCGCGCGCCCGGGCCCCGGGCTGGGCTATTCCGGGTGACTGCCCTTGGCAGGAGGGAGCACCGCGCGCTCTTCGGCGCGAGGCGGGCTCCAATCCTGCCCCGGCCCGCCGCAGGACGTAGCCCGTCCGGGGATCGTCCCGGCGTACTCCGTGTGCGATGCCGCCGGCCGCAGCCAGCTCAGGGGAGGATCGTGAGGCGCCCGAGGAGCGCAACGAGCTCGCCCTGCCGGTTCGTCATCGTCTTCTCGAAGACCGAGGCGAGCTGTTTGCGGATCGTACTGAGCTTGACGCCGCTGAGCTCGGCAATCTCCTCGAGGCTCCTGCCACGCGCGAGCTGGTGGGCCACCCTGGCCTCGGCCGGGCTGAGGTCGAACAGATTCTTCAGAACTTCCCCGCTCGGAGCCGCCTTGTAATCCAGGTTGATCAGGACCAGGACCGTGTGCGCGCCGGTGGGTGGCGGCGGCGAGATCGGCATCGCGTGGACTACCACCCCTCGTGCATCGGGGGTGTCGCCGGGGATGACTGCCCAGCTCTCGTCGTTCATGCGGAACCGCTTCGAGCCGGACGAGCGCAGCATCACCTTGGTGGCCTCGCGGATCTGCTCCAGACGACCGTCATCCGACAGAGGCGGCTCATATCGCCTGAGGATCGTCATCGCCGCTGCATTTGCGAGCAGCACATGCCCCGCCGTGTCGACAACTATCCCGCCAAAGCCCACCCGATCGAGTGCGTCCAACAGGACCGTTCCGTAGGGCAAACGCAGACGTCCTCCTCGTCAACATTCTGCAAATACGGCACGAAATTGATAAAAGTCAACGATTGTGAGTATCACAGAATAGACGTAGGTAAACACGTTACATAGAGATCAGTGTTCGCCTTTCCGTATACCGGCGTCCACATTCCGGCTCGCCCCGGCGATGAAGCTGCGCCGGTGAGGCGGGCAGCCGCCAGACCGCCGGCCAGGGCAGGTGGACTCGACGAAGGGCTGAGCGCGCCGCCTCGCAATTCCGGCAATCTTCCGCATAGGATGCCCGGCATGCGGCCACGCAGAGGGCCGCCCCAGGGAGGATCTCGAATGACGTTCAGCTGGTCACGTCGGTCTGTTCTCGGCGCGGGAGCGGGTGCTGCCGTAGCGCTCGGCGGCCGAAGGGCTTCCGCCAGCTCCTATCCGGTCAGGCCGATCCGCTGGGTCGTCGGTTACCCGCCAGGCGGCACCACGGACGTGCTCGCCCGGCTTGTGGCGGAGCCTCTCGGCAAACGCCTCGGCCAGCAGGTCTATATCGAGAACCGTCCCGGTGCCGGCAACAATATCGGGACGGAGTCGGTCGTGAACGCCGATCCCGACGGCTACACGATCCTGCTCGTGAACCCGGCGAACGGCATCAACGCGACGCTGTACAAGAAACTGAACTTCACCTTCGTGGACGATATAGCGCCGGTCGCCGGCATAACGCGCTCGCCCAACATCATGGAGGTCACACCCTCCCTCCCCGTGAAAACGGTCGCGGAGTTCATTGCCTACTGCAAGGAGAACCCGGGCAAGGTGAACATGGCCTCGTCCGGGCTCGGTACCTCGGTGCACATGTCGGGCGAGCTCTTCAAGTCGATGACCGGCGTGGACATGGTCCACGTGCCCTATCGGGGCGCCGGCCCGGCGCTCATCGACATGATCTCCGGCCAGGCGCACGTCCTGTTCGACAACCTCCCGTCGTCGATCGAGCACGTCCGTTCGGGCAAGCTACGCGCCCTCGCGGTGACGACGCTCGAGCCATCGCCGGCTTTGCCCGGCGTTCCGACCGTCGCGGAAACGGTGCCGGGATATGAGGCTGTGGCCTGGTTCGGCATCGGCGCGCCCAAGAAGACGCCCCCGGAACTGATCGCCCGCCTCAACAAGGAGGTGAACGAGATCCTCCAGGAGCCAGCGATGGTGAAGAAGCTTGCCGACCTCGGCGGTGCCCCCTGGCTACTCACTCCAGCGCAGTTCGGCCAGGCAATGCGGGACGAGACGGCGAAGTGGAAGAAGGTGGTCGAGTTCTCCGGCGCGAAGCTCGAATGAGCGGCGCTGGCCGGAGTCGTCCTGGCCCGTCCCGTGCGGGCGCGCACAGCCTCCCGCGAGAGCTCCGCTAGGTTATCCGCATGTCAGCGCCCGTCACATACCAGATCGAGAGCGAGCCTCTCGCCTCCCACGCCATCCCGGAGCGCCGCCCGGCCTGGGATTACGGCCCACGGCCGGCCGAAATCCGGGCTTGGGCAAGGCGCTGCGAGGAGCGCGCGCTGGAGGGGTTCAGCGTCGGGCCAGGCTGGCCGGCCGAGATCGTCGCCGAAGCGCTCCTCCTCCTGGCGGAACGCCGCGAGCGGCGCATGAGCCGACGCTAGCGCTATCCCCCAGCGAGTTGCCTGGCGTCGAGGAGATCGCGGACGCGCGCGGCGAGATCCGCGTACGAGAAGGGCTTGGTGATGAGTTCCACCCCAGGGTCCAGCCGCCCATGGTGGACGATGGCGTTCCGCGCGTAGCCCGTCGTGAACAGCACCTTCACGTCGGGCCGGATCCCACGGGCCTTCTCGGCCAGCACAGCGCCCGTCATCCCGCCCGGAAGAACGACATCGGTGAAGAGGAGGTCGACCCGGCCCTCCCGCTCCAGCAGGCGAATGGCCGAGGCACCATCATGCGCCTCCAGGACGCGATATCCGAGCTCGCGCAGCACCTCGACCGAATAGGCCCGCACGTCGTCGTCGTCCTCGCAGACCAGGATGCTCTCCTCCCGCGTGCCCTCCGGAACAAGCACGTTCCTGGCCTCCTCCTCTTCCTCGAGAGCCCCGATCAGGCGCGGGAGGTAGATCTTGACCGTGGTGCCGACGCCGGGCTCCGAATAGACCTTCACGTGGCCGCCGGACTGCTTGACGAAGCCGTAGACCATGGAGAGACCGAGGCCGGTGCCCTTGCCGACCTCCTTGGTGGTGAAGAAGGGCTCGAACGCGCGGGCCGCCGTGTCCGGGTCCATCCCTACGCCGGTATCCGATATGCAGATCACGACGTACTGGCCCGGCACCACCTCGGCGTTCTGGGCGACATAGCCGCGGTCGAGATGCGTGTTGGCGGTCTCGATCGTCAGCTTGCCACCGTCCGGCATCGCGTCGCGGGCATTCACTGCGAGATTGAGGAGCGCGTTTTCGAGCTGGTTCTGGTCGACCTCGACGCGCCAGGCGCCCGAGGACAACACTGTCTCGACCTCGATCGTTTCGTCTAGCGTGCGGTGCAGCAACTCCGACATCCCGGCGACCAGCCGGTTCGGATCGGTTGGCTTCGGTGCGAGTGGCTGCCGCCGTGAGAAGGCGAGCAGGCGCTGGGTGAGAATCGCGGCCCGCTTGGCGCCCGTCATCGCATTCTCGGCCGCGCGACGAAGGCGCGGCGAATCTTCGGGCAGATTGCGCTGGAGGATCTCGAGGTTGCCCGTGACGATCTGGAGGAGGTTGTTGAAGTCGTGCGCGATGCCGCCGGTGAGCTGGCCCACCGTTTCCATTTTCTGCGCCTGGCGGAGGCTCTCCTCGGCGGCGCGGAGTTCGGCCGTGCGCTCCTCGACGGCAGCCTCCAGGGCATCACGCGCGAGCCGAGCCTCCGTCACGTCCACGTTGCAGCCCACGTAACCCAGGAAACGGCCCTCCCCGTCCCGGCGGGGTGTGCCGGCACAGCGGAGCCAGCGATACTCGCCGGCCAGGTTCTTTGCCCTGAAATCGCGCTCGAAGTCGCTGTGCGACCGGAACGCCTGCATGAAGGCGGCCTCGAACGTGTCCACGTCTTCCGGGTGGACCATGTGCCGCCAGTAGCCGTTCTGGATGCGCTCCGGCGTGATCCCGAACTCGTGCTCGTAGCGCCAGTTGACGAAGGTCGGCGCCGCCTCCGCATCGCAGGCCCAGATCAGGGCTGGCGCGCTGTCGGCCATGTTGCGGAAGCGCGCCTCGCTCTCGCGTAGAGCCGCCTCGGCCAGCTTCAGGTCATGGATATCGGTGCAGGTGCCGTACCATCGAGCGATCCTGCCTCCATCGTCTCGCACCGGCTGCGCGCGGCCGAGCACCCACCGGTACTCGCCGGACCTGTGCCGGAGGCGGTACTCGATGTGGTAGGGCTCGCCAGTGTCGAGGCAGTTCCGCCACACGCCCCAGGCACGCCCCTGGTCGTCAGGATGGAACATGTCGTTCCACCCGGCGCCGTCCGTCGAGCCCTGCGGCACGCCCGTGTAGTCGTACCAGCGCTGGTTGTAGAAGTCGTGGTAGCCGTCGGGCGTGGTCGACCAGATCATCTGGTCGACGGAATCGACGATGCCCTTCAGCCGCGCATCGGCCTCCCGCTGGGCTTCGACGGCGCGGACCCGATCGGTGACGTCCGTGCCCTCCACGAAGATCGCCGTGATGCGGCCGTGGTCGTCCTTGATGGGCTGGTAGACGAAATCGAGAAGCCGCTCGGATGGGCCCTCGGGAGTGGCGAGCGTGACCGCCTGCGCCCAGCCGCGGAAAGGCTCGCCCGTGGTGCTCACCTGGTCGAGCAACTCGAAGATGCCCTGGCCCGCGAGTTCCGGCAGCGCCTCTCGCACGGGCTTGCCCAGCACGTCGCGTCCGCCGATCAGCTGCTGGTAGGAGGCGTTCGTCAGTTCGTAGACATGCCCGGGCTCCCGCAGGAGGGCGATGAAGCCTGGAGCCTGCTGGAACATCCCGGCCAGCCGCTCGCGGGCCGCCGCCGTCTGCCGCTCCGCCCGGACCCGCTCCGTGGTCTCGCTGACGATGCAAAGAACCCCGCCGACTGACCCGTCGTCCAGGGGAACGGGCGAGTAGGAGATGTCGAAGAAGACCTCCTCACCATAGCCATGGCGCTCGATGTAGAAGGGCCTGTCCTGTGCGGAGACCGTCTCGCCCGTCTCCCGAACCTTCAGCAGGAGAGGCTCGAGGTCGTCCCAGAGCTCGCTCCAATGCTCGCGTGCCGGGCGGCCGAGGGCCCGGGGGTGCTTGCCCCCGATGGTGGGCGCATAGGCGTCGTTGTAGAGGGCGACGAAGTCCGGTCCCCAGAACAGCACGATCTGGGCTTGCGCCGGCAGGATGAGGTTGACCGCATTGCGCAGCGCGGTCGGCCAGCCCGACGCGGGCCCGAGCGGCGAAGTGCGCCAATCATAGCGGGCAATCAGCTCGCCCATGCTTCGGGCGTCGGGAAGATGCGCTCGCGGGACCGCAGCGACTTTTCGCGGAGGCAGGAGAGACATGCGGCCCCCTCCGCGGCGGCGCCGGCGGATCCAAAGGTAGGCGCGCTTCTAGCTGGACGGACCGACGGGCGAAAGCTGCCGCGCTGGCCGTGCGTTCACGAGACCGAGAGTGGGACCGTTTGCCTCAGCTCCGTCCGCCCCCGATGGCGCTGGTCACGAGGGATTCGAGCGTCAGGCCCTCCGGTCCCGGCTCCGGCAGCGCGGGCTGCGCGTCCAGCCCGTAGGCGTCCTCGCGGAAGTGCACCGTGCCGTCGGGCGTCGCGTAGCCGGTAAGATACGTCCAGATGACGGGGATCTGCCGGGTCAGCTTCACGTCGATCCGCTGGCCGGACGCGATCGCGGCGGCGATCTCCGGCTGCCCCCAGCTCGAACCCTGCCCGTTCGGCCCGGCCTGTCCCTCGAGAATCCATTGCGCGAGGTCCCTGATGCCCGAAACGCGCACGCAGCCGGACGAGAGATTGCGCGTATTGCGCGCGAACAGCCGCTTCGAAGGCGTGTCGTGCATGTACACGGCGAGCTTGTTCGGCATGTCGATACGGATCTCGCCGAGCGAGTTGTCGACGCCGGGGTCCTGTCGCAGCGTGTAGTTCGCGGCCCGGTCGGTCGACCAGTCGATCGTGGACGGATCGACCTCCGCGCCCTGCCCGTCCAGAATCCGGATCTTCATCTTGGCGAGGTACCCCGGGTCCTTTCGCATGTGCGGGATGATGTCCTTCTTGATGAGGGACACCGGGACGGTCCAGGTCGGGTTGAAATTCACGTTCTGGATGCGCGCGGCGATCATCGGCGAGGGACGATCCGCCTTGCCGACCACCGCGACGTAGCGCCGGGCAACGAGCCCGCCCTGCACGGCCTCGACGCTGGCGGACGGGATGTTCACGGCCACATAGCGCTCGCCGAACGGGAATTTCGAACCCATGAGCCGGTTCGCCGAGGCCTGGAGCTGGCGGATGCGGGTCGCGACAGGGACGTTCAGCTCGGTCAGGGTTCGCGGTCCGACGAGCCCGACATCCGGGAGGCCGTGCCTGTCCTGGAAGCGGCGGATCGCGGCCTGGACTTCCGCGTCGAGCGCGTCGCCGCCGACGAATTCCGCCGAGAGATCCCCCGACGCGATGAGCCGCGCCCGGAGCGCCGCGACATGCGGGCCCCTGTCGCCGGCCTTCGCTCGCGTGATCTCGCTCGGAACGGTCGCCCAGCCGCCCGCCTCGGCGATCGTCCGGTAGCGCTCGACGGCGTTCATGGTGGCCACGAAGGTCCCCGGTCCGAGCGTGGGCCGCGGGTCGGCGGAGAGCTTCACGGGCTCGGGGATGGCGGCAGGCGGCTTGGCGGGCGCGGCTGGCGCCGGCGCCTGGACGACAGGAGCCTGCGAGGCGGCTGCGACCGCAGGGGCCGGGTCCTGCGCGACCTTGATGAGAGCGGGACGCGGCGCCGGTGCCGGCGCGGGCTCTGCCCACGCGGCGCCGGCGAGCACCGCCAGCCCGCAGCTCAACCCGACCGATCCGATACGCAACAAGGCTCGGCTCCTACACAACGGGCCGAAGCATGGTTGATAGAGGTTGAAGAAACCTCACCCAATCCGAACGGCTCTCTCGGGCAGATGGAGACTAGACGGATCGGTCACGACCGTCGGCGGCGGGACAGGGCGAGGATACCGGCAGCGGCGAGGCCGGCGATCCCTGCCACGGCGAGCCCGGTGCTGATCCGCCCGGCGGGCGGCAGGCCCTTGCGGTCGAGCCAGCCGCCATCCACGTCGCGGCCCTCCGGGACGGGATGGAGCAGCGCGCCTTCGCTGCGCGGCGCTGGGCCGGCCCGGGACACGAGGCGGCGCATCGTGGCTCCGACCAGGATCTCGGTCGAGCGGGGCGAGACGTTGTAGGCGATCTGCGCCGCCCGAGCTGGCCAGCCCACAGCAACCTCGCCCTGAGGATGCTGCGCGACATCGACCATGCGGGCGGCGACATCCTCGGGCCTATAGAGAAGCGGGCCGGGATCGAGCGTCTTGCCCGACATGTTCGCGCCATGGACGAAGCCCGGCGTATCGACCATCGCCGGGAACACGGCGCAGACGTGGATGTCCTCTCCGGCCGCGATCTCCTGGCGCAGGCTCGCCGTGAAGCCCCGGATTCCGAACTTGCTCGCCGTGTAGGCGGCCGCGAAGGGCGTTGGCGCCCAGCCACCCAGCGACACCATGTTGATGAGGACGCCATGTCCCTGGCGCTTGAAGATGGGGAGCGCCGCATAGGCGCCGTGCATGGTGCCGAAGAGGTTCACCTCGACCGTGCGGCGATGGAGGGCGATATCCGCGTCCTGATACGGGCCGAAGACGCCCGTGCCGGCATTGTTGATCCAGACGTCGATGCCTCCGAAGTTCTTCTTCGCCTCTTCCGCGAGCGCCTGGACGGCGCCAGCATCGGTGACGTCCGTCGGAACGGCGATCGCCTCGCCGCCGAGCTCTTCGCAATCGCGGGCCACCTCGTCGAGCAGATCCGCCCGGCGCGCCGCCAGGACCAGCCGGGCGCCCTCGCGCGCAAAGGCGCGCGCGGTGGCGCGGCCGATGCCGCTGGACGCGCCGGTGATGACGACCGATGCTCCACGAAGGTCGCGCGGCTTTCGAACCATTGAGCCTGTCCTGCAGAAGCGAAAGGGCTGGGGTGAGGACGAAACGGGCTGCCTCCGCCCGCGTTCCGACAAGGCCGGTGAGCGATCGCCCGGGGGTCCGCTTGCAGGGCCCGTGGGCAGCCAATAGACCCAGAGGCAATCGCTCTTCTCGTGAGACAGACCCGTGTCCAGCGTCCCGAACCGTCTCGACAATGCACGCGTGATCCGGGCGAAGCATGGGCCCGAGCTCGATGCCAAGAGCTGGCTCACCGAAGCCCCGCTCAGGATGCTGATGAACAATCTCGACCCGGATGTCGCCGAGCGTCCGGGCGAGCTCGTCGTCTATGGCGGCATCGGCCGGGCCGCGCGCGACTGGGCGAGCTTCGACCGCATCGTCGCGGCGCTGAAGCAGCTGGAATCCGACGAGACGCTGCTGGTCCAGTCGGGCAAGCCGGTCGGCGTGTTCCGCACGCACCCGGACGCACCGCGCGTGCTGATCGCGAACTCGAACCTCGTGCCGCACTGGGCCACCTGGGACCATTTTAACGAGCTCGATCGCAAGGGGCTCATGATGTACGGCCAGATGACGGCCGGCTCCTGGATCTACATCGGCAGCCAGGGCATCGTTCAGGGCACCTACGAGACCTTCGTCGAGATGGGTCGCCGGCATTATGGCGGAAGCCTAGCCGGCCGTTGGATCCTGACCGCCGGGCTCGGCGGCATGGGCGGCGCGCAGCCGCTGGCCGCCACCATGGCCGGCGCCTCCTGCCTGGCCATCGAGTGCCAGGCGAGCCGCATCGAGATGCGGTTGCGCACCGGTTACGTGGATGTCCAGGCGCGCGACCTCGACGATGCGCTCGCCATCGTCGAGCGGAGCTGCGCGGCGAAGAAGCCGCTCTCGGTCGCCCTGCTCGGCAATGCAGCGGAGATCCTTCCCGAGCTCGTGCGGCGCGGGGTCAGACCCGATTGCGTCACGGACCAGACCTCCGCGCATGACCCGGTGAACGGTTACCTGCCGAAAGGCTGGACGCTCGCTCAGTGGGAGGAGGCGCGCGAGCGCGATCCGTCCGGCGTCACGAAGGCCGCCAGGCGCTCCATGGCGGAGCATGTCCGCGCCATGCTCGACTTCCACCGCATGGGCGTGCCGACAGTCGATTACGGCAACAACATCCGCCAGATGGCGCTCGAGGAGGGCGTGGCGGATGCCTTCGACTTCCCGGGCTTCGTGCCGGCCTATATCCGCCCGCTCTTCTGCCGCGGGGTGGGGCCGTTCCGCTGGGCCGCGCTCTCCGGTGACCCGGAGGACATCTACCGCACCGACCAGAAGGTGAAGGAGCTGATGCCCGGCGCCAGCCACCTCCATAACTGGCTCGACATGGCCAAGGAGCGGATCAAGTTCCAGGGCCTGCCCGCCCGTATCTGCTGGGTCGGGCTCGGCGACCGCCACCGGCTCGGCCTCGCCTTCAACGAGATGGTGGCAAAGGGCGAGCTGAAGGCCCCGATCGTGATCGGCCGCGATCATCTGGATTCCGGTTCCGTCTCGTCGCCGAACCGAGAAACGGAGGCCATGAAGGACGGCTCGGACGCAGTGTCCGACTGGCCGCTGCTCAACGCGCTCCTGAACTGCGCCTCCGGCGCCACCTGGGTGTCCCTGCACCATGGCGGTGGTGTCGGGATGGGCTTCTCGCAGCATTCCGGCATGGTGATCGTCTGCGACGGCACGCCGGAGGCGGCGAGGCGCATCGAGCGCGTGCTCTGGAACGATCCGGCGACCGGCGTCATGCGCCACGCCGATGCCGGCTACGAGGACGCGATCGCCTGCGCCCGCGAGCACGGCCTCAACCTGCCGAGCCTCCAAGGCTGAGGCGCGAGATGCCGGTCGTCGTTCAGCCCAGGTCGGTGCCACTCTCGGCCTGGCGCGACATCTATTTCGGCGCCGAGGTCCGGCTAGACGAGAGCTGCCGCGAGGCGGTCGAAGCCTCCGCGTCGGTGATCGCTGCGATCGTCGAGAAGGGCGAGCCCGTCTACGGCGTGAATACCGGGTTCGGGAAACTCGCCAGCGTCCGCATCGGCCGAGAGGACCTCGAAACCCTCCAGCGCAATATCGTGCTGTCCCATGCGGCGGGAATCGGCGAGCCGATCGACGCCGACGCGACCCGGCTGATGCTCGCGCTCAAGGTCGCGAGCCTGGCCCAGGGCGCCTCGGGCATCCGCTGGGGCACCCTCTCCTACCTGACCCGCTGCCTCGAGACCGGCATCCTGCCGGTCATCCCTGCCCAGGGCTCCGTCGGCGCCTCGGGCGATCTCGCGCCGCTCGCCCACATGGTCGCGGCCCTGATGGGACATGGCGCGTTCTGGAGCGGCAGGGCACAGGTGCCCGCAGCCGATGGCCTTGCCGCGTTGGGCCTGCAGCCGTTGCAACTCGGCGCCAAGGAGGGGCTCGCGCTCCTGAACGGCACCCAGTTCTCGACGGCGCTCGCCCTCGCGGGCCTGTTCCGGGCCGAGCGCGCCTTCCAGGCGGCGCTGGTCACGGGCGCGCTCGCGACTGACGCGGCGAGGGGCTCCGATACCCCTTTCGATGCGCGGATCCAGGCCCTGCGCGGCCATCGCGGGCAGGCTGAGGTCGCGGCAGCCCTGCGGGAGTTGATGGCCGGGAGCGGGATCCGTGCGTCCCACCTCACCGGCGACGAGCGGATCCAGGACCCCTACTGCCTCCGCTGCCAGCCGCAGGTGATGGGCGCCTGCCTCGACCTGCTGCGGCAGGCCGCCGACACGCTCGCCATCGAGGCGAACGGCGTCTCCGACAACCCGCTCGTCTTCCGGGAAGCCGGCGAGGTGCTGTCGGGCGGCAATTTCCATGCGGAGCCGGTGGCTTTCGCGGCCGACATGATCGCAATGGGATTGTGCGAGATCGGCTCGCTCGCCGAGCGGCGGATCGCCATGCTGGTCGATCCGGTTCTGTCGGGCCTGCCGGCGTTCCTCACGCCAAGGCCTGGGCTGAACTCCGGCTTCATGATCCCGCAGGTCACGGCCGCGGCGCTCGTGTCCGAGAACAAGCAGAAGGCGTTCCCGGCGAGTGTCGATTCCATCCCGACCTCGGCCAACCAGGAGGACCACGTCTCCATGGCGGCGCATGGCGCGCGGCGGCTCCTCCCGATGGCCGAGAACGTGTCGCAGATCATCGCGATCGAACTCCTCGCGGCCGCGCAGGGCTGCGATTTCCACGCTCCCCTCCCCTCGAGCCCAGCGTTGGAGCGCGCGCGCGAACTCCTGCGGAACGTGGTCCCCCACCTCGCAGACGACCGGTACTTCGCCCCTGAGATCTCGAACTCGGCGAGACTAGTCCAGAGCGGCGAGCTCGTCGCCGCGACCGGCCTTTCGCTTCCGGCGATCGCCGGCGCGTAGCCGGCAAATCCCTACCAGCCGATCGCCCTGGGCAGCCAGGTCGAGATCTCCGGATAGGCGAAGCAGATCACGAGCGCGAGAAGCTGCAGCAGGATGAAGGGTACGACGCCCTTGTAGATGTCGAGCGTGGTGACCTCGGGTGGCGCGACGCCGCGCAGGTAGAAAAGCGCCCAGCCGAAGGGCGGGGTGAGGAACGAGGTCTGCAGGACGACGGCGATCAGGGTCGCGACCCAGACCTGATCGAGGTTCGCCGCCACGATCATCGGCAGGAACATCGGCACAACGATGTAGGAGATCTCGATCCACTCGATGAAGAAGCCGAGGACGAAGATCAGGGCGAGCATGAAGACGAGCCCGCCCGTGGCCCCGCCCGGCACCATCTGGAAGGCGTCGTGGACGAGTTGCTCCCCCTGCAGGCCGCGGAAGGCGAGCGCGAAGACCTGCGAGCAGATCAGGACGAAGATCATCACGGCCACGATCCGGGCGGAGGTGTGGACGACGTCGACGAGCGTGCGCCAGGAGAGCCGGCCGGCCAGCGCAGCGACCAGGATCGAGCCGATCGCCCCCATCGAGGCCGCCTCGGTTGGGGCCGCGACCCCGCCGATGATCGAGCCCAGCACCGCGAGAACGAGCGCGATCGGCGGCAGGGCCACCTTGAACACTTTGCCGAGCAGCACGCGCCGCGGCAGCGCGTTGCGCTCGTCGACCGGGATCGGCGGGACCTTGTCGGGCCAGATGATGCCGATCAGCAGCATCCAGACGACGAAGATGCCCGAGAGCAGCAGGCCGGGCAGGACGGCAGCAGCGAACAGGGTGCCGACCGACTGCCCCATGATGTCGGCCAGGAGGATGATGATGGTCGAGGGTGGGATGAGCTGCCCGAGCGTGCCCGACGCGCAGATCGTGCCGCAGGCGAGGCTCTTGTCGTAGCCGCGCCGGAGAAGGGTCGGCAGCGTCAGCAGCCCGAGCGTGACGATCGTGGCGCCGACGATGCCGGTCGTCGCACCCATGAGCACGCCGACGAGGATGATGCCGATCCCCATGCCGCCGCGCAGGTTGCCGGAGACGTGGCCGATCACCTCCATCAGCTCGTCGGCGATGCGCGACTTCTCCAGCATCACGCCCATGAACACGAAGAGGGGGATCGCGATCAGCGTGTAGTTGGCCGTCACGCCGTAGATGCGCGCCGGCAGGAGGTTGAAGAGAAGCGAGCCGAATCCGATCCAGCCGAAGACGAAGCCCGAGATGGCGAGCGTCAGCGCGACCGGGACCCCGACCGCGAGCAGGATGAAGAACGACGCGATGCAGGCGAGGGCCAGGATCTCGTTAAGGGGCATTGATCGTGACCGTCGACGGCACGTCCCGATGCGGACCGCCAGTGAAGGGGATGAGCGCGCGGAAGGTCGCGGCGAGGCTCTGGATGCCGAGGAGGACGAAGGCCGCCGGGATGAGCGCCTTGAGGATCCAGCGATGCGGCAGGCCGCCGGGATCGGGCGAGCCCTCCCCGATGCGGTAGGACTGCATCACGTAGGGCCAGGACAGCCGGACCAGGATGATGCAGAGCGCCACCGCCATGATGGCCGAGAAGAGGCCGATGGCCTCCTGGACCCGCCGCGGGAGGCGGCCGTACAGGATGTCGACCTGGACGTGCCCCTCATGCTTGATCGCGTAGGCGATGCAGAGCAGCGACAGTGGCGCCATCAGGTGCCATTCGAGCTCCTGCATGGCGACGGATCCGGTGCGGAACACGTACCGGATGATGACGTTCGCGGCCATGACGAGGACCAGCGCGAGGCCTGTCCAGGATGCGATCCGGCCCGAGGCCTCGACGATGGTGTCGAGGCCCCTGGCCCACCTCTCGAGGCGGTGGGGCATGAAGATCAGGCGCGGATCTGGTTCTGGAAGACGGCTTCGGACACGCCGGCCCAGGAATCGTGCTTCGCCTTGAAGGAGGTGAAGCTGTCGTAGACCTTCTTGATCTTCGCATCCTTGGCGAGATCGTCGAGCACGGTCTTGGTGACCGTCTTCAGCCTCTCGATCACAGGCTGCGGCAGAGGTCCGGCGATGACGCCCTGCTTCTTCAGGTCGTCTAGCGCCTCCGCGTTGGTCGCCTCGCACCAGGTGTGGCTGATCGTGTTGCAGGCCGCGGCCGCCGCGCGGACGATCTGCTTGAGATCCTCCGGCAGCGAGTCCCAGGCCGCCTTGTTGATCACCAGCTCGGTGACGTTGTTCGGCTCGTGCCAGCCCGTCGTGTAGTAGTACTTCGCCGCCTTCTGCAGCCCGAGGCGGCGATCCTGGTAGGGGCCGACGAACTCCGCCGCATCGATGACGCCGCGCTCGAGGGCTGGGAAGATCTCGCCGCCCGGGAGCAGCTTCACGTCGACGCCGAGCTGCGCATAGACCTTACCGGCAAGGCCCGGGATCCGCATCTTGAGGCCCTGGAAGTCTTCGACCTTCTCGATCGGCTTCCTGAACCAGCCGGTCATCTGCACGCCGGTATTGCCCATCGGCATCGGCACGAGGTTGAATGGCGCGTAGAGCTCCTCCCAGAGCTGCAGGCCGCCGCCATGCATGATCCAGGCGGTCTGCCCCTGGAAGTTCAGACCGAACGGGACAGTGGTGAAGAATTGTGCAGCCGGGACCTTGCCGGCCCAGAAGTAGCTGTTGGCGGCATTCATCTCGACAGTGCCGGCCGAGACCGCGTCGAAACCTTCGAGCGCCGGGATCAATTCCCCCGCCGCGAAATGCTGGATGGTGAGGCGGCCACCCGACATCGCCTTGACCATGGCGCAGAAATCCGTCGGGCTTCCCGGGCCCGTCACATAGAACGGGGAGCCCGGCCCGTAGGCGTTGGTCATCTTCCAGTTGAAGGATTTCTGGGCGCGCGCGACGTGCGGCATGGCGATCGCGGCGCCGGCGCCCGCAACAGCGCCGGTGATCAGGTTACGTCTCAGCATCAGGAGACCTCATCCGGGGGTGTGCGCATGCCGACACCCAGGACGGGGCGGCACCGTCGCACACAGAGCGGCGCGACGAGCCTCCTCCAGCAAGGTCCATGCCTGATTGTCGCACGGCAGCGCGCAGGCGTACGGCCACGCGACCCGCGCGCCGCCGTCACGGCAGCGGGGGATGCTCTCCTTCACGCTCCTTCTGCGCAGGCGCGCCCGAGACCGAGCGGCTCGCCACCACGATACGGTTCCCCTCGCCGCCGAGCGCCACCCAGGCAGGGCCATCTGCCCCCTCGCGCTTGACGAACTCGTAGCCGGTCTCGTGCCAGGGCAGGATGGTATCGACCTCGTTGTCGAGGATGAGATCGCCGCGGTCGGTCCGCACGGTGAGCACGGCATGGCCGGCATCGCGCTTGTCGATCACCACCGTCATGCGCATCGCGCGCCGGGGAAGCCCTGCCTCGGCCAGGAGCTTGCGCTTCAGGAGCTGGATGTCCTCGCAATCGCCCTTCCCGTCGTCCGGATAATCCCAGCGATCGTTGACGCCCCAATGCTCCAGGTCCGTGACCTGGATGATCGTCTGGTTGACCGTCAGGTTGACCCGCTTCAGCAGGTCCCAGGATTCCGGCGTCAACGCGATGACGGCCGGCTCGGCAACGTCGACCTGGCATTCGGCCGGGAGCCTGAGGCAGAATTCCTTCCATGCCGTCGTAGGGTGATTGTCCTCTCCGCCCACCGGCAGGACCGGTGCAGATGGCAGAGCCGCGATCGACTCCGCCCGCCCCTGCGGCGCCGCGAAGGCAGCCGCCAGCCACAATGCTGCGGATGCGGCCCAGGCAAGCCTGGCCGCGGTATTAGCCCCCATCGTCGTGCCCATTTTGTTGTTCGAGCACGCAGATGGAGGCTTGAGGCCACAGGCCCTGCGCCGCATCCGCGCACCCACCGAGGCTGAAGCCTCGTTGGTTAACGAGCCGTTATCGCAGGGTCGCCGTCCGGCGGTCGAGCAGCACTTTGCCGCGCATCACTCCTCGGCTGCGCCTCGAGTGCATCTCCCGGTCCCCTCCCCCGCACCAGGGAATGTAGAGGGAGCGAATGCGCGCGGCGGTGAGCTGGCGCACGGCGGGAATACCGCGGCGTCAGGCGGCAGGAGACGGGAACGGGTCCTCCACCCGCTCCGGCAGCGGCACCTCGAAGGCGTTGATGGTCATCGAGATCAGGCCGTAATAGCCGAGCACCCCGACGAGATCGACGACCCCCCTCTGGCCGAGAGCGTCCATCGCGAGCTGGAAGGTGCCGTCGGACACGCGTCGCGTCCGCAGCAGCTCGCAGGAAAACGCGTAAACGGCCCGCTCGTCGACGGCCGTGAGGTTCGGCTCGCCGCCGGTCCGGATCGCCTCGACGGCGTCGGGGTCGATCCCCGCCCGCATGGCGATCGGGGCGTGGACGGCCCATTCGAACCCGGCCTGCCAATGGGCGCCGGTGACGATGATGGCGAGTTCGGACAGGCGCTGTGGAAGGCTGGTCCCATAGCGACAGAACGCGCCGAGCTCCTGCGCCTTCTCGGCGAGGCCGGGGCTGTTCACCCATACCCGCAGCGGCCCCTCCACGACACCGCGGGGGCCCGACAGGATGGCGTCGTAGACGCGGCGCTGCTCGGAATCGAGCGTATCCGGGGCGATGTCTGGAATGCGGGCCATCGTGCGGTGTCAGTCCTCGAGCGGTGTGTGCGTGCCATAGCGGCCGCCTGCGAAGATCAGCGGCTCGCCTTCCCGGTAATGGGCCTGGATGACCCGGCCGATGAAGATCATGTGGTCGCCGCCTTCGATCATGCTTTCCGTGCGGCACTCGAAGATGGCCAGGCTGCCGTCCAGCATGGGGCAGCCGCCGATCCCCTCCGAGAAGGCGACGTCCTCGAACTTGTCGTGGCGCGGCGTGGCGAAGTGCTGCGAGGTCGTGCTCTGCTCGGAGGAGAGGACGTTGACCACGAACGCGCCCGAGCTCTTGAACGAGGGCAGCGAGGGCGAGGCGAGGCGCAGGCTCCACAGGACGAGCGGCGGATCGAGCGAGACGGCAGAGAACGAGTTCGCCGTCAGGCCCTCGCATTTTCCGTCCGGGGCGCGCGTCGTGATGACCGTGACGCCGGTCGCGAAACGGCCCAGCGCCTGCCGAAGCAGCTTCGGGTCCGTCGCCTCGCGGTCGAGCGGAAGGGACAGCATCGTCATCGCCAATGCCTAGCCGGTCGCGATCCGGAGGGAAACCGGCTCCCGCGGCACCGAGGCGGAGACGCTACGAAGCGCGACGGAAGGCCACCACCGTCATGTCGTCCCGCGCCTTCTCCGCGCCCCGGTAACGCGCGAGATCGTCCTTCAGCGCCGCCATCTGGTCGGGAACGGGGAGTTCGCGATGCCGGACGAGGATCTCTCCCAGTCCCGCGTGGCCGAGCAGCCTCCTTTGGCCTGGGGACGGGCTGCCCATCTGGTCGGATACGCCATCCGTCATCAGGAAGAAGGTGGTGCCGGCATTCGCCGGTATCCTCACCTCCTCGAGATTGAGGGCATCGGCGCGACGCGAGGCGAAGCCGAGGCCGCGCTTCGCGCCCCGGATGCGGTGCGCCGCCCCGCCCTCGCTGTAGGTCAGCGACAGGCCGGCACCGGCGAAGACCACGTCCCCCGCGGCGCGATCCCACACGCAGATCCCGCATTCGACGCCGTCGTCGGAGGTGGCGCATCGCCCATCCTGGCGCAGCCGGGTGCGCACGCGGCCGTCGAGCGCGGCCAGAATTTCCGCCGGCCCATAGAGCTTCTCAACATGCAGGATATGCTCCAGGGCGGTCGCCACGATCAGGCTGAGGAAGGCGCCCGGGATTCCATGCCCCGTGCAATCGGCCACGATGATGATCGAGCGTCCCCCGACCTCCTCCATCCAGTAATAGTCGCCGCCGACCATCTGGAGCGGCTCCCACAGGACGCCGACCTCGAGGCCGCTGCCGGCGAGCGCGCCCGGCTCGGGCAGCGTCGCGCCCTGGATTCGGCGCGCATAGCCGAGGCTTTCCATGACGAGGCGGTTCGCCTGCTCGAGCTTGCCGTGGGTCTCTTCCAGCCGCGCCAGCAGCTGCTTCGCCTCGTCGCCGGATTGCAGGCCGTCGACCATCCGGTTGAAGGCGAGGCAGACGGAATCGATCTCGTTCGAGGGGCGGTGCCGTCCTGACAGTTCCACGTGGGTCCAGCTCTTCCGCTCGACCTCGCGCATGGCGGCGAGGAGCCGCTGGAGCGGACCGAGAACGTGGCGCCGGACATTGAGCTGGAGCGTCACCACGAAGGCGAGCTTGAGGATGAGGATCGCCGCCATCGCGAGCAGCGCCTGGTGCTGGGCGAAGCTGCGGAAATCCTCGCCCAGGACGAAGAGCGTGAGGCTGCCCTCCGGCGCGGCCTGCCCATCCGGGGCGATCGGGGCCGCGACCGTGATCATGCCCCAGGCCTTGGGACTGACCTCCTCCCCCTGGACCGCGATCACTCGCCCGGCCGCATCGCGCAGGACAGCCCGCCGGACATCCGGCGCGGCCGTCACGGCCCGCAAAGCTCGTAGGCTGGAAGGGTCCGACATCCATCGGGGCCGCGCGATCGTGTCCGCCGTGACCCGGGCCAGGCTCGCGGCCTGGTCGGTGCGGATGCGGACCGTGTCCTCGTAATTGATGAAGGCGATCGCGCATTGGGTGATCAGGAGCACGAGCCCGATCACCGGGTAGATGCGCAGGAACAGCGTATGGGCGAGGCTATCGAGGTCCCGCCCCTGGGCGGCTCCTCGCAGGGCGCCGGGATTCATGGCCGCCGCGGCCGTGGGCAGCGTGCCGATGCCGCCGGAGCCGCCCTCGAAGGCGGCGGGCCCGGCGCCGCGGAGAGAAGCCCCCCGCTGCGGGCGAGACGCCTCGCCCTCCGCAGCAGCGCTCACGCGGCGGCGCTCCCCATGCGGTCCGGCGCAAAGACCTGGACGCGGTTCCGCCCGGAATGCTTGGCGCGATAGAGCGCCTTGTCGGCGCGACTCATGGCGTCCTCGAGGGTATCGCCGGCGCAGCCCTGAGCGAGGCCGATGCTGGCCGAGAGCGAGACGCGGCCGCGATCCGAGCTGAGATCGATCGCAGCCACGACCCGCCGGATGTCTTCCGCGATCCGGCACGCCTCTGCGACGCCCGTCTCCGGCAGGACGATGCAGAATTCCTCGCCGCCGATCCGGCCGATCAGGTCCCGTGGGCGAAGCTGCGCCTTGCAGGCGAGCGCGAAGCCCACGAGCGCCCTGTCGCCGGCCGCATGGCCGTGCGCATCGTTGATGACCTTGAAGCGGTCGAGGTCGACCATCAGGAGGCAGGCCGTCTGCCGCGAGCCCGCTTGGCGGCCCCACTCGGCCTCCGCGAGTTCGAGGAAGCGGCGGCGCGACAGCGTGTCGGTCAGCGTATCGGTCTCCACGAGGCGGCGCAGCTCGGCCTCGAGCGCGACGCGATGGGCGATCTCAGCCGAGAGCGTCTCGTTGAGCTCTTGGAGCTCGCGCGCCTGTTCCTCCAGCCGCTGCACGGCGTTGTGCAGGTCGAGCTGCATGCGGTCGCTGATGCGCACGAGCCGGCGCTGCTCGCGGTAGCTGCGCCGGTAGGCATCCGCGAGGTCCTGCACGCCGCCCGCGACCTCGGCGAGGCGGCTCAGCATCACCTCGGATTTGTCGAGAACCGCCTCCTCGGTCGCGTAGAGGCTGAAGGAGGGCGTGGCGACGGGCTCGCCGTCCGGGTTGTTGCTGCGGCTCACCTGCGCGCCTCCGCGACGAGCTCGAAACGGGCATGCTGGAAGTCGGCCGCGAAATCCTCGCCGGCTTCCTCGATCGTGTCGTCGTCCGCCGCATAGCGCCAGCGGATCGTCACGGAGGCGCCGGCCTCCGCCGCGTCCTCGAGCAGCATGAACATGTTCATCAGGGCCTTGGCGCTGGAGCTGTTGAAGTAGCTGAGCGCGAGCTCGAAGTTCAGGGGCCGGTCAGGGGAGGCCGCGACGTGGCCCGCGATCGCTTCGTGCAAGGGGCCGAAGAAGGCCGCCGCATCCTCCGGGTAGCTCTCGCCGGAGAGGAGCAGGCTGCCCTGCGCGAAGTCGAACTGGACTTCCGGCGTCCGTTCGGTCGCCGCGATGGAGATGGGCTCCATGTCTCTGGTCCGTCCTCAGATATAGGCCTTGAGGCAGAAGAAGCTGCGCTCCCGCGCGACCTCGCGGAAATCGAACTCGACGGGTGCAGTCGAGCGGCGGGCGATCTCGATGAGGCCGATGCTGCCCCCGAGGGATCCCTCGTCGGCCGGCTGCCGGATCTTCTCCCGGTAATAGGCCTTGAGCTCCTCCGGGCTCATCCCGGCGATGCGCGAGAGCCGATCGCGCAGGGGCCCGACCTGATCCCGGGGCACCTCGTTCCCGCAGGCGACGAAGAACCGGTCGTTCTCCATGCCCACGACGAGCATGCCGTTGCTCACCACGCGGGGCTTCGCGTCCGGGCTGCTCACCTTGTCGGCCGAATAGCGGATGATGTTCTGGGCCTGCTCGACGAAGATGGAGAAGACTCGCTTGGCCACTGAGGCATCCGTGTCCCCTTCGACCATCCGGCGCTTCAGCACCTCGCCGAGAGAGAAGAGGACGTTCTCCGAGACGTCCCCGCTGAAGGACAGAAGCACTCCGCTCTGCCGCGAGATCTGGTGGAACGAGGTGAAGTCCTGGACGTTCACGGGCCTCTCCAGCCTGCTTGGGCCGCGCGTTCTCCGGACCCGCCTTTCTGCCTATCACCGGAGAGTTACCAGCCGCTTGCCGCGCTGCAGCGTGGTTTCGCCGTCCTCGCGCGGCCCCCCTTTCCCCGGCGGGCATGGGGCGGTCGGGAAAAAAGTTGGAGCCCCCGGAAAAAGGCGCTTGCAAACGCCGAAAAGGCAGGTATATCAACATCCATCGACGGCGGCGCTGACACGGCGCTTCCGCCGGAGAGCTTCCTCGGATTTCTGGGTGACCTACCCGGCTTCGGTCGGATGGGGAGCTTGTTGTCCGCGGTGTTCTGGTTTTTTCGGGTTCTCTTCGGTTTTGACCGGGGTTGACACGGGAAGTTGGTGGGCCTAGATGAGGCTCATCGAGACGGGGCGCTGAGGCGCCGACGTCGCTGCTTCCGGACAGATTGATGATGTGAAGGGCGGGTAGCCGCCGGTTTCGTCGTCTCTGTTTGGGTGTAGGCATCTGCGGATGCGGCTCTTTGACAAGTGAAGAAAGAAAGAGAAACGTGGACGGCGGGGTCCTTGCGGACCTGCCCTGCGGCGGAGGTTTTCCTCTGGTGTGGGGTTGGTCGAAGAGACTTCGGCGGCAACGTTTTTATGAGCTCACCATCTCCGGTGGAAACGCCGTGAGATGATTGTGATCTCCGTCAATAACGTTGTGATCAGCCGATTGGATCTACTTTCAACTTGAGAGTTTGATCCTGGCTCAGAGCGAACGCTGGCGGCAGGCTTAACACATGCAAGTCGAACGCTCACCTTCGGGTGGGAGTGGCAGACGGGTGAGTAACACGTGGGAACGTGCCCTTCAGTTCGGAACAACTCAGGGAAACTTGAGCTAATACCGGATACGCCCCTTGGGGGAAAGATTTATCGCTGAAGGATCGGCCCGCGTCTGATTAGCTAGTTGGTGGGGTAATGGCCTACCAAGGCGACGATCAGTAGCTGGTCTGAGAGGATGATCAGCCACACTGGGACTGAGACACGGCCCAGACTCCTACGGGAGGCAGCAGTGGGGAATATTGGACAATGGGCGCAAGCCTGATCCAGCC
>JAFAEL010000170.1 GCA_023423995.1 Pseudomonadota bacterium
CTTGCGGCACGTCCTTGTCGCCGCGGCCCGACAGGTTGACCACCATCAGGTGATCCTTCGGCAAGCTGGGGGCGAGTTCGACCACCTTGGCGATCGCGTGCGAGGGCTCCAGCGCCGGGATGATGCCTTCCAGGCGGGACAGGAGCTGGAATGCCGAGAGCGCCTCGTCGTCCGTGGCGGACAGGTAGGTGACGCGGCCCAACTCGTGCAGCCAGGAATGCTCTGGGCCAATGCCCGGATAGTCGAGCCCGGCCGAGATCGAGTGGGCGTCCGCGATCTGCCCGTCATCGTTCATCAGGAGATAGGTGCGGTTGCCGTGCAGCACGCCCGGGCGGCCGCCCGTGAGCGAGGCCGCATGGAGGCTTTCGAGCCCATGGCCTGCCGCTTCGACGCCATAGATCGCGACTTCGCGGTCGTCGAGGAAGGGGTGGAAGAGGCCCATCGCGTTGGAACCGCCGCCGATGCAGGCGACGAGCGAGTCCGGCAGGCGGCCTTCCGCCTCCAGCATCTGCTCACGCGTCTCTTCGCCGATCACCGACTGGAAGTCGCGCACCATGGCCGGATAGGGATGGGGGCCCGCGACCGTGCCGATGCAATAGAAGGTCGAATCGACATTGGTGACCCAATCGCGGAGCGCCTCGTTCATGGCGTCCTTGAGGGTCTTGGTGCCTGACTCGACCGGCACCACCTCGGCGCCGAGCATCCGCATGCGGAAGACGTTCGGCGCCTGCCGGGCGACGTCGACCGCGCCCATGTAGACGATGCATTCGAGGCCGAACCGCGCGCAGAGAGTGGCGGTCGCGACGCCGTGCTGGCCGGCCCCGGTTTCGGCAATTATCCGCTTCTTGCCCATGCGGCGCGCGAGCAGGATCTGCCCGAGGACGTTGTTCACCTTGTGCGAGCCGGTGTGGTTCAGCTCCTCGCGCTTCAGGTAGATCTTGGCGCCGCCGAGATGCTCCGTCAGGCGCTCGGCGAAATAGAGCGGGCTCGGACGACCCACGTAATGCGTGAGGTAGCCGTCCATCTCCGTCCGAAATCCGGGGTCGGCCTTCGCCTCCTCGTAGGCCTTCTCCAGGGCCAGGATGTTCGGCATCAGCGTCTCGGCGACGAAGCGGCCGCCGAACTTGCCGAACATGCCGCGCTCGTCCGGCCCGATCCGGAAGCTGTTCGGGGTGGGTTGCGCTGTCACGATGCGGTCCTGTCCTGCTGGGCGAAAGCCGCCCGTGCGGCCTCGACAAAGGCCCTGATCTTGTCCGGATCCTTTTCGCCCGGGCGCGACTCGACGCCGGACGAGACGTCCACCGCCCTGACGCGCGTCTGCCCGATCGCCTCCGCGACGTTGGCCGGATCCAGCCCGCCGGACAGCATGACATCGAGCCGCGGGTCAAGGCCGTCAAGGAGCGACCAGTCGAAGGACAGGCCGTTGCCGCCCGGCAGGACGGCTCCGCGCGGCGGCTTCGCGTCGAGGATGAGCCGATCCGCCACGCCGGCATAGTCTGCGGCGCGCGCGAGATCCGCCGCTTCGGCGATCCCGAGCGCCTTCATGACGGGTCGGCCCGTCCGCGTCCGGATCTCCGCCACCCGCTCGGGCGTTTCGCGGCCGTGCAACTGGAGTATCTCCGGCGCGAGAGCCTCGATGGCTTCGTCAAGCTCCGGATCGGTGGGGTCCACGACGAGCAGCACGCGCGACACGCGCCCGCGGGCGAGCTCGGAGAGCTCGCGCCCGTGTTCCAGCTCGAGATGGCGCGGCGAGCGCGGGAAACGCACGAAGCCCACCATGTCCGCCCCGGCCGCGATGGCGGCCTCGAGCGTCGCGGGCGTGGACAGGCCGCAGATCTTGATCACGATGGATCCTGCATCAATCGAATAAGGTCACCGACGGCCGAGATCAGCGAAGGGAAATCATTCGCGATGGCAGTCGCGATGATATGCTCGTCATGCAACCAGTACTCATGGATAAGCCGATTTCGCATTCCGCGAATGGCCGGCCAAGGGATTTCAGGCGCGAGCCCTTGGACCGCAGGTGACACCTTCCCCAGAGCTTCGCCGACGACGATCACGTCGAGGATCAACGCCTGCCTCGTCACGGGATCTGCCCAAACGGCTTTCCATCCGCGGTGCGCCACGAGGTCTATGGCCGCGCTTGCATGATCCTGCGCATCAGCAAGCCGTTCGAGGTCCGTTCGCGTCAAAGCGGCGACGCTCTTGCCGGGATCTCTTCGGCTGCAGAGCCATGCAATTCGCTGACGAGTACGATCCGGACGGGCTTGCCGAGAAGAATTCCGAGATCAACCTCCGCGCCGCTCAAGCCAAGAATGGATAGGCCATCGCCACGCTCCGCCAGAAACTCGGCATCCTCTTCGCCGCTCCAATGCCCAAGCGTGCCGGACGGCAGCAGCCCCACGATCTTAAGCGGGTACTTGGCCTCGATGCTCGCGACGTGATGTCGAAGGATCGAGCGATATGTCTCCGGTGCGTTCAAGCGAGCCTCCTGCTCGCGGATCTCACCCCCTCATATAAGCCTCGAACGCGTCCTTGTAATGCTCGTCCCAGCGCGAGAGGGCGGGGCGGTTTTCGATGATGTCGCCGACCCCCCAGGCCATTCGCTTCTCGTCCATCTCCCGGGTGACGCCGTTGTCCGGGCAGAGAATGTAGAAGTCGCCGCGCTCGATCGACGCCAGCATGAAGTCGACCGTCTGCTCCGGCGTCCAGGCCTCGGCGGGTTTCTCGGTCACGCCGCGCGCACGGGTCAGCCCCGTGAAGACGAAGCCCGGGATGAGCAGATGCGCCGTCACGCGGCACCCCGGAGCATTCCTGAGCTCGTGGGCCAGCGCCTCCGTCATCACCTTCA
Source organism: Pseudomonadota bacterium (assembly GCA_023423995.1). GTDB lineage: Bacteria > Pseudomonadota > Alphaproteobacteria > Rhizobiales > Beijerinckiaceae > Enterovirga. Next base: position 2,852 of record JAFAEL010000170.1, read on the forward strand.
GGCCGGCCTTCGACACGTTGTAGGGCGTGTTGCCGGGCGGCGTGGTGATGCCCTGTTTCGAGCCGGTGTTGATGACGAGGCCCGGCCGCCCGCTCGCCATCATGTCCGGGACGAAAACCTGGACGCCCTGGATGGCGCCCCAGAGATTCACGTCAAGGATCCGGCGCCAGGTCCCGAGCGGGCTGAAGAACCGGCCGCCGAGCTCGATACCCGCATTGTTCATCAGGACGGCGACATCGCCGAGTTCGTCGGCTCGCGCCTTCAGGTGCAGCAGGTCCTGCATGCTGCCGACATCGGTCGGGATGGCACGGACCTCGCCGCGTCCCGCGGCGGCCGCACGGACCTCGCGAAGGGCCTCGTCCAGATTCTCTCCCTCGATGTCGGCGAGGCAGACATTCATGCCCATCGCGGCGAAGGACGTCGCGGCCGCAAGGCCGATGCCGCTCGCCGCGCCCGTGACGACGGCAACGCGGCCCGGCTCGATGGCAGGATGGATCGGCATGCTCACCTCGTGAAAGCTAGACGAGGCGAGAACGACCGCGCGGCCGGAAGGCTCCCGCCGGGCGTCCGTTCAGTAGGTCGCGCCGGAACTCGGTAGGGCCGGGCGGCTCTGCACGATGGTCGCGCGCAGCCGGTCGGCCTCCGCCTTCAGGCGGTTGATCTCGCGTGCAGACACGCGCCGCTCCCGCCGCTGGCGGCCGGAGGCGAGCCAGGAGCCGACCCCGCCCAGGACCACGCCGATCGCCACGGAGGCGAGGATCAGGGCGAAGAGCGGCAGCGTGATGCTCAGTTCCGGCTGGCCCTTCGCGAAGGGGTCGAAGGACAGCACCACGGGCGCACGGTTCGCGACCGCGAGCAGCACCACGAGGATCGCGATGGGTAAGAGGATCAATGCCTTGAGAAAGCCCAGCATCCGTCTCCTACCCCGTGCTGTCGCCGTTCTCGGCACCCGGGGCCGAGAGGTTGAGGCGCTTGCGCATTTCCTTTCCGGTCTTGAAGACCGGGATGTTCTTTTCGCACACGGCGACGGTCGCTCCGGTCCGCGGGTTGCGGCCGCTGCGCGCGTCGCGCTTCTTCACCGAGAAGGCGCCGAAGCCGCGCAGCTCGACCCGGTCACCACGTGCCAGCGCATCGGCAATGGTGTCGAGTATAGCGCTGACGACCGTTTCGATGTCGCGCTGGTAAAGATGCGGATTTTGTTCCGCGATCTTCAGGACGAGCTCGGACTTGATCATACGGGTACGCGAGCTCTGACTTTAACGGTCGGTTGAATGAGGCTGCCAAACAGCCAGGAGACCGTCAAGCTTGACTGCGCCGAACGCCGTCGACCGAATCGAGGCGGCGAGCTCTTCGAACCCTGCGAGGTCGGCCCCGAGGGCCGCGAGCGACCAGAACGAGAACCGCGACGTGTCGCGCGGCTTCCAGTCCCGGACGGGGAGGCTGGCCGGGACGCCCTTCTCGCGCTCGAGCCATGCGATCGCGTCGCGCTCGGAGCCGAGCTGGTCGACGAGCTTGAGCGGGAGCCCCTGGCGGGCGCTGAAGACGCGGCCGTCGGATACGAACTGGAGCTGCTCTCCCGCGATGCCCCGGCGCTCGGAAACGAGGTGCTTGAACCAGGCGAAGGTGTCGTTGACCACGGACTGGAGCGCCGCGATCGCCTCCGGCGGCGTAGGGCTGAAGGGTGACGGTTCCGCCTTCAACGGAGCCGACTTGATGGTCCCGACAGAGACGCCGACCTTGCCCATGAGGTTCGAGAAGTCGGGATACTGGAACAGCACGCCGATCGAGCCGACGAGGGCGGTCTCGCGGGCGACGATCCGGTCGGCCGCCATGGCCGTGATGTAGCCGCCCGATGCCGCGAGCCCGTCCACGAACGCGACGGTCGGCTTCTTGGCCGACAGCTCACGGATGCGCTGGAACAGCTCCTCCGAGCCCGAGGTGGTCCCGCCCGGCGAGTTGATGGAGATGACCACCCCGCGCACGGCGGTGGAATCGCCGACCCGCTTCAGCAGGTCCGCCGTGCGCTGGTCGCCCGTGATGAGCCCCGAGATCGAGACGCGCGCGATCTGCTGCCCGGTCCCGGGCAGGCCTGCCCGCCCGCTCCAGACGAATGCGCCTGCTCCGACCGCGAGGACGAGCACCAGGATGGCCGCCACCCGCCAGAAGGAGAGTTTGCGGCGCAGGCGCCTCCGGTCCGCGATCATATCGGCATCGAATGCCATGTGACGTGTCCCTTGTTTCGGCCTGTACCTAGCGCCGACCTCCGTCGGGCCGCAAGCAAGCGTGGCCTTTGGTCTCGCGCCGGAACCTCCCGCCCGTTAATGCGCATCATCCCAAAAGGCTCGCCATGACGCTGCGCTACATCGCCCCGATCGCCCTGCTCTTTGCGTCGAACGTCTTCATGACCTTTGCCTGGTACGGGCATCTCAAGTTCACCGAGCGCCCGCTCTGGATCGTGGTTTTCGCGAGCTGGGGGATCGCCTTCTTCGAGTACTGGCTCGCGGTCCCGGCGAACCGAATCGGCCACGAGGTCTACAGCGCGGCCGAGCTCAAGGTGATGCAGGAGGTGATCACGCTGGTCGTCTTCGCGGGCTTCTCGGCGCTCTATCTGCGCGAGGCGCTGACCATCAATCACGCGATCGGTTTCGCCCTCATCGTGGCGGGCGCATTCTTCGTGTTCAAGGCACCGCTCTGATCACACCGGTGTGACCGGCGGAACCCGCTTCCGCCGGATGGAGGTTCTGTACGGTTCGGAGGACGGTGCCATGTCCCAGCCCGACCTGCAGTGCCGTCTCTCGCTCGACGCGCTCAACTTCTTTCTCGCCGACGTGCGGGACGGGCTCGGCCCGTACCTCGCGATCTATCTCCTGACCGTCGAGAAATGGGATGCCGCGTCCATAGGCATCATCATGTCGGTCGCCGGGGTGGCGACGATCCTCGCCCAGACCCCCGCCGGAGCTCTCATCGATCGCTCCCGCGCGAAGCGGGGGATTCTCGCCGGGGCTGCAATCGCCATCACGCTTGCCGCCGTGGCGCTGCCGTTCGCCCCCTCGTTCTGGAGCGTGGCCTCCCTTCAGGCTGTCAGCGGTGCGGCCGGGGCGATCTTCCCGCCTGCGATCGCGGCCGTGACTCTCGGCATCGTCGGCCCGAAGGCATTCCCCCGCCGCGTCGGTCGGAACGAGGGCTTCAACCACGCCGGCAATGCGGCCGCGGCCGCCATCGCGGCAGGCGCGGCTTGGTTTGCCGGACCGATCGCCGTCTTCTGGCTCATGGCCGCCATGGCGGCCATGAGCCTCGCGGCGACGGCCACCGTGCCAGGGAGCCGGATCGACCACGACATGGCGCGTGGTCTCGAGGAGGGCAGCGGCCAGGATGAGCATCAGCCGTCGGGCATCTCGGTGCTCGTGACCTGTCCGCCGCTCCTGATCTTCGCGCTCTCCACGACGCTGTTCCACTTCGCGAACGCCGCCATGCTGCCGCTCGTGGGTCAGAAGCTCGCGCTGCAGGACAGGAATCTCGGCACGACCCTCATGGCCTCCTGCATCGTCGCCGCGCAGCTGGTGATGGTTCCTGTCGCGGTTCTCGTCGGACGGTTTGCGGACCGGGTTGGGCGCAAGCCGATCTTCCTGACGGGCCTCGCGGTGCTGACGCTGCGCGGGCTGCTTTATCCCGTCTCGGACAATCCGTTCTGGCTCGTCGGCGTACAGCTCCTGGATGGCGTCGGAGCGGGCATCTTCGGCGCGCTCTTCCCGCTGGTCGTAGCGGACCTGATGCGCGGCACCGGACGCTTCAACATCGCACAAGGGGCGATCGCGACGGCTCAAGGAATCGGCGCGGCGCTCTCGACCACGGTGGCGGGCTTCATCGTCACCCGGGCCAGCTACAGCGCGGCGTTCGTGTTCCTCGCCTGCGTCTCGGCCTTCGGCCTTGCCGTGGCAAAGCTGTTCCTGCCGGAGACCCGCCGCGCTGCAGACGTCCGCGTCCGGACGGTGCCCTCAGGAGCTCTCAACGCCGCGGAATGAAAAAAGCCCGCGCGGATCGCTCCGCGCGGGCCTGAGACGTTCTCCCGGGGCGGACCCCGGAGGATGTGCTTACTTGCGGTTCTTCAGAGCCGCACCGAGGATGTCGCCGAGCGAGGCGCCGGAATCCGAAGACCCGAACTTCTCCATCGCTTCCTTCTCCTCGGCCATCTCGAGCGCCTTGATCGACAGGGTGACGCGGCGCGCCTTCCGGTCGAACATGGTCACGCGGGCATCGACCTTCTCGCCCTTGGCGAAGCGCTCGGGGCGCTGGTCGCCGCGGTCGCGCGCGAGCTCGGCCCGACGGATGAAGGTCTGCATGTCGGTGTCGACGATCTTCACCTCGATGCCGGAATCCTTCACGTCGACCACTTCGCAGGTGACGACCTGGCCCTTCTTCAGCTCGCCGGCATCCGCGAAGGGATCGCCAGCCATCTGCTTGATGCCGAGCGAGATGCGCTCCTTCTCGACGTCGACGTCGAGAACCTGGGCGCGCACCACGTCACCCTTCTTGAACTCGTCGATGACCTGCTCGCCGGGACGGTTCCAGTCGAGATCCGACAGGTGGACCATGCCGTCGACGTCGTTCTCGAGGCCGATGAACAGGCCGAACTCGGTCTTGTTCTTGACCTCGCCTTCGACGACCGACCCGACCGGGTGCTGCTCGGCAAAGGCCTCCCACGGGTTCTGCAGGGCCTGCTTCAGGCCGAGCGAGATGCGCCGCTTGACCTGGTCGACCTCGATGATGACCACCTCGACCTCCTGGGAGGTGGAGACGATCTTGCCCGGGTGGACGTTCTTCTTCGTCCAGGACATCTCGGAGACGTGGATCAGGCCCTCGATCCCCGGCTCCAGCTCCACGAAGGCGCCGTAATCGGTGATGTTGGTGACGCGGCCCTTGAGCTTCGCCCCGACCGGGTAGCGGGCGGCGATGCCCTCCCACGGATCGGCGAGGAGCTGCTTGATGCCCAGCGAGATGCGGTGCGTCTCGTGGTTGATCTTGATGATCTTCACCTTCACGGTCTGGCCGATATTCACGACCTCGCTCGGGTGATTGACGCGCCTCCACGCCATGTCGGTGACGTGCAGCAGGCCGTCGATGCCGCCGAGATCCACGAAGGCGCCGTACTCGGTGATGTTCTTCACCACGCCGTCGATGACCTGACCCTCTTCGAGGTTGGCCACGAGCTCGGAACGCTGCTCGGCGCGGCTCTCCTCGAGGACCGTGCGGCGCGACACGACGATGTTGCCGCGGCGACGATCCATCTTCAGGATCATGAAGGGCTGCGGCGTGCCCATCAGGGGCGAAACGTCGCGGACCGGGCGGATGTCGACCTGGGAGCGCGGCAGGAACGCCACGGCGCCGTCGAGGTCGACCGTGTAGCCGCCCTTCACCTGGTTGAAGATCACGCCGTTGACGCGCTCGTTGGCCTCGAAGGCCTTCTCGAGCTTCACCCAGCTCTCTTCGCGACGGGCCTTGTCACGGCTGATGACGGCCTCGCCGAGCGCGTTCTCGACGCGCTCGAGATAGACCTCGACCTCGTCGCCGACCTTGATCGGCGTGTCGCCCCGGCCGGGCCCCGTGAATTCCTTGAGGGCAACGCGCCCTTCCGTCTTGGCGCCGACGTCGATGACGGCAACGTCCTTCTCGATCGCGACGACCTTCCCCTTGACGACCGAGCCCTCCTGGACCTCGGACTTCTCGAAGGATTCCGCGAGCATGGCCGCGAAATCTTCGCGGGCGGTTTGCAAAGCTGCTGACATTCAGTCTCCTGGTGCCCTGAAGGGCGGCGCCGGCGGTTCGTGTTGCATACGGTCTGCCTGTCGACTTGGTCCCGCGCACCCCTCTGAGGTGTCTGGCAGGACCCACTGCCCGAAGGCAGGCCGGCGCGTCGTCGACGGGCGAGATCGGTATCCGGCGGGCTGGCGGGAGGGACCCGTCGCGAGCGCACCCGCACGGCATCCTTCATCATCGTCTCGTCGGAACGGTGCTCATTTAATCGATCGGTCCCGCAGCGACAAGTTGTTTCGCCCTCTAGCCCGGGCTTCCGGCCCTTGTTGCCCAGGCGAGGGCCCGATCAAGGCGGTCGTTACCCCAAAAGATCTCGCCGTCAGGCGTGATGAAGGTCGGTGCGCCGAATATTCCGAGCGCCCTGGCCTCGTCGCACTGCGCCCGCAGCAGCGCCTTGTTCTCCTCCGCTTGGGCGGCCG